>JBKJMX010000143.1:0-20197 GCA_046596135.1 Gemmatimonadales bacterium | reverse complement strand
CACGAGGTTGGACGCGGTGAGCGTCCGCTTGAGGGAGCCCTCGGCCCCCTCCTCCGGCACGATATCGGTCAGCGACTTGGTGCGGAACAGACTCACGGCATATACCCCGGAGGAGCGTTCTCCTCCCGTTGAGGTGGGACGGCCTGCACTTCGATGGGTGGGACGGCTTGGGGGTGGGGACCCCACAAGTCTACGCCCGGCACGGCGATCAGGCCAGATCACCCCCGGCCGGGTTTCAGATCAGGCACCCCGTCACTTGTAGACGGGGAACTGGTTGTTCTTGTACTTGGCCCAGTAGTCATTCAGGTCGGCCTTCACCCTGCCGCTCAGCAGCAGCACCCCGAAGAGGTTCGGGAAGGCCATGCCGAGGATCATCAGGTCACCGAAACTCAGGATGTTCGTCGCCGAGATGATCGAGCCAAGGAAGGTGAAGATCACGAATACGAACTGGAAGATTCGGCTCTTGCCGTCGCCCACCAGATAGGTCCAGCACCGTTCACCGTAGTACGACCACGAGATCATGGTCGAGAAGGCGAAGAGCAGCACGCAGACGCTGAGAATGAGCGGGAACCAGGAGATGTGCTGGCCGAACGCCCGCGACGTCAGTGCCGCGCCCTGGTTGCCGGCAATCAGCGCCGCGTTGTCGGGGTTGTTGTACGAGCCGGTTATCACGATCACCAACGCCGTCATGGTGCACACCACGACCGTGTCGATGAAGGGCTCGAGGAGCGCCACGATCCCCTCGCGTACCGGGTAGGCCGTCCGGGCCGCCGAGTGGGCGATCGCTGCCGAACCCGTTCCCGCTTCGTTCGAGAATGCGGCGCGACGGAAGCCCTGCACCAGCACACCGATGAAGCCGCCATAGAGCGCCGTCGGCGCGAAGGCGCCCTGGAAGATCGCGCCGAACGCCGTCGGGATGGCGCTGAAGTTGTCGAACAGGATATAGAGGGCCGCGATCGAGTACACGCCGACCATCGACGGCACGATCTTGTCGGCGACTTCGGCGATCCGCTTGATCCCGCCGATGATCACGACACCCACGAGCGCCGCCATCACCAGGCCGTAGACCCATGGATAGATGACCAGGAACGGCATCGACTCCTGCAGCGCATTCAGCGACTGACTGACCTGGAAGGTGTTGCCTCCGCCCAGCGACCCGCCGATGCACAGCACCGCGAAGAGCACCGCGAGGACCTTCCCCAGCCCGCCGAGGTTCAGCTCCTTCAGGCCATTGGAGAGGTAGTACATCGCCCCGCCCATCACGTGGCCGTCGGAACGGACCTGTCGGTATTTCTGGCCGAGGGTGCACTCGGCGAACTTGGCCGACATCCCGATCAGGCCGCCAATGATCATCCAGAATGTGGCGCCGGGACCGCCGATCGACACGGCGATCGCCACACCGGCAATGTTGCCGAGCCCGACCGTCGCCGAAAGCGCCGTCGTCAGCGCCTGAAAGTGTGAGACCTCGCCCACGTCGGACGGGTTGGAGTACTTCCCCCGCGTGACGTTGATCGCGTGTTTGAATCCCCGGAAGTTGATGAAACCCATCCGGAGCGTCAGGTACACCGATCCGAGCACCAGCCAGAGCACCACCACCGGAAGCTGCAGGTTGGGATCGCTGTTGTTGTCCCAGAACATCACGTCGTAGAAGAACACTGCCGTGAGTGGCGCGACGATTGCCGCCCCGAAGAACCGGTCGATCACATCGATGGCCCCGGCGCCCACCACGGTCGCGCTGGAATCGGCAGCCTGTGCAGCGAGCGGGGCCGTTGCGGCAAGCACCAGTGCAATGACCGAGGCGAACGGGCGCACGAATCGGGAGCGACGCGTCATATCACGTCCTGCAATAAAGAAAGAGACTGGGTGCGGGGCGGGTGGCCGACACCGACGGTGCCGGCCTGGCGGATATTCAGACGCTGTAGTTCGGTGCTTCCCGGGTGATCGTGACATCATGGGGGTGGGACTCACGAAGCCCCGCCGAGGTCACCTGCACCATCTCGGTGTCCCGCTGCAGGGCGCCAATGTCGGCGACGCCGCAGTATCCCATGCCGCTCCGCAGCCCGCCGACCATCTGAAAAAGGACGTCGGAGACCGGTCCCTTGTAGGGCACCCGCCCCTCGATTCCTTCGGGGACCATCTTGGTTGGCGAGACCTCGCCCTCCTGGAAATAGCGATCGGCCGAGCCGTCCTGCATCGCGCTCATCGATCCCATCCCGCGGATCAGCTTGAAGCGCCGCCCCTCGGCGAGGATGCTCTCTCCCGGGCTCTCCTCGGTACCAGCAAGCATCGAACCCATCATCACCGACGATGCCCCCGCTGCCAGCGCCTTCACCGCGTCGCCCGAGTACTTGATCCCACCGTCGGCGATCACCGGCACGTCGCCAGCTCCGCGAACGGCATCGATGATCGCAGTGATCTGCGGAACACCGACGCCGGTGACCACTCGCGTGGTGCAGATCGACCCGGGACCGATGCCGACCTTTACCGCATCGGCACCCCGCTCGACCAGCGCACGGGCACCACTCTCAGTGGCGACGTTGCCGCCGATGAGCTGTACGTCGGGGAACGCATCGCGAAGCATCGCAATGGTCTCGAGCACACCTTCGGAATGCCCGTGGGCCGAATCCACCACCACGACATCGACCCCGGCACCGACCAGCGCCGCGGCGCGGGTGCGAGCTTCCGCGCCCGATCCCACGGCGGCGGCCACGCGAAGACGGCCGTGCTGGTCCTTGTTCGCATCGGGATGATCGCGGCGCTTGAAGATGTCCTTGACCGTGATCAAACCCTTGAGCACACCATCGGCGTCGACCACGGGCAGCTTCTCGATCCGGTGTCGCGCCAGAATCGCCTCGGCCTCGTCCAGCGTGGTGCCGACCGGCGCCGTCACCAGTCGCTCGCGAGTCATCGCCTCCGAGAGGAGGCGCTCCATGTTCGACTCGAACTGGAGGTCGCGGTTGGTGATGATGCCGATCAGTCGTCCCTCACCATCAACGATGGGCACGCCCGAGATCTTGAAGCGACGCATCAACGCGGCCGCCTCGCGCAGCGGCCGATCGGGACCGAGCGTGATGGGGTTGCGGATCATTCCGCTCTCGCTTCGCTTCACCCGATCGACCTCGGCGGCCTGCCGATCGATCGACATGTTCTTGTGGAGCACCCCGATTCCGCCGGCGCGCGCCATCGCGATCGCCATCTCGGCCTCGGTGACCGTGTCCATGGCGGCGGCGACCAGCGGGATGTGAAGGGGTATGCTGCGGGTGAAGTGGGTGGCCGTCGAGACCGAGCGGGGATGCACGGTCGAGTGTCGCGGGATGAGGAGGACGTCGTCGAACGTCAGGGCGTGGCCGGGCCGGATGGTGCTCATCCGGTCTGCCCGTCCGATGGAGGCCCGGGAGGGGCGGGCGTTTCCGCTGGAGGCGGTGCCTTGGGCGACTGGGTGAATTCGCGTGCAGTCTTCGACGCCTCATCCACCACCGCGCCGGCTGCTGACGCGAGGCCTTTCATCACCTTTGACGCACTGTCAAACACCCCGACCGTGCCGGAGATCGCATTGATCGGAACCTTCCCCGCCCGCATGGTATCCTCGACGCGCTCGGTGATCCGTGCGAAGATGTTGGTCGGTGCCGACCGCTCCGCATACTTGCTCTCGAGGAACTCGACAAAGTCGAGCACCTGATACGCCCGTTCATCGGAGAGCGTCTCGAGCTTGCGGAGCAACCGGTCCTTCAGGTGCTCATTCATCGTGTCTCCGGGCTCAGTCGAGCAGACGGACGAAGTTCAGGACGGGAGTCGGGAGGAAGCGCGTACGTCCGCTCCGAACGATGGCACGAACGCGAATCTTGGCCAGCGGCTCGAGATTGCGGAACCGCTCCACCTCGTCCGCCCGTACGACGAGATACACGAAGCCGGTTTCAGGAAGCGGGCCGCGAGCCAGGATGTAGGGCTGCCCGGGAGGGAGCTCTGGCCTGAGTTCGTCGGCCTGCTGGACGGCCAGCACCTGGAGTGTCCACTCGACCGGCTGCCCCACATACTTCTCGGGACTTTCGCGCACGTCGGCCCCGCTCACCTGATTGACCGGGGCGAGATCCGAGAGCGATGCGTCGCGAGTCCAGGCGTCGATGCGGATCCGCGTCCAGCCTTCGCGACGCTCCACCACCTCGACCCGAAGCGGCGACTCGATCGTCCCGACGGCGGCACCACGTGGCGAGGTGCTGAGGTTGGCACCCGCCGAGAGAGTGGTTGCGGTGCCAGGGGCGCCGGTGCGGGCGCCCGAGGGGGCCGCGACGGTCTGCGCCGGCGCAGGGATGGCGGCCTGACCGGTGGCGGCGAGGGCGCTCGTCACCACCCACCCGGTGCGGCGAACCCTGACCCAGCCACCCTTCGTCTCGAGCTGCTTGAAGAGCGCACCGGCACGCGCCATGGCTATCGTAGCGCCGGTGCCGGGGCCGGTGCGGACCGCCGTCCCTGCGCTGATGTTGACCGCGACGTCGAATCCCTCGCGGCGGTCGTCGCGCAGTGCCGGTTCGGAGACCCATCCCTCGAGCGTCGCCTCGTGCCATGCGCCCCGCACACCGCCGGTGACGAGCGGCACATCCTTGGCGATCCGGGCGAGGACAGTGCCGCCGGGATCCTTCACGAGGTCGGCGTCCGCGACGGTGCGACGCGCCGGCTGTTGAGCCTGCAACGACGCCGCGAACACCAGCATCAACGCAAGGATGCAGGCTGGTAGGCGATATTGAGCGGAAGTAGATTGCGGCGCGCCGGTCACGACCGGGAGTGTAGACCTCGCGGAGGAGCATGTCAAACGCCAGCAGGCGCGTCGCGCCGGTCATCCTCGTCGTTCTCGACGGCTGGGGATGGCGCACCGAAGCCGATGGAAATGCGATCGCCCTCGCTCGAACCCCGACATGGGACCGGATGGTGGCGCGAGCGCCGCTGACGCTGCTCGACGCCAGCGGGCTGCGGGTGGGCCTCCCCGCGGGTCAGATGGGCAACAGCGAGGTCGGCCACCTGAACCTCGGCGCGGGTCGCGTGGTCCCGCAGGATCTCGTCCGGATCAACGAGAGCATCAGGTCGGGCCACTTCGGCACAATCCCTCAGTTCACTGCACTGATCGATCATGTGCGCCAGACCGGCGGCACCCTTCACCTCGCGGGGCTCCTCGGCTGGGGCGGCGTGCATGCCATCGATGCCCACCTACGGGCCGCGATTCGCGTCGCGGTGGAACGCGGGGCGCCCCGCGTGGCGATCCACGGTTTTCTCGATGGACGCGATTCCGCCCCGACCTCCGGCGCCGAAGTGGTCGCCCAGCTCGAACGCGACATCGCCGAGTTCGGCGGAGGCCGCACCCTCATCGCCACCCTCACCGGACGCTACTTCGCGATGGATCGCGACCGGCGCTGGCCCCGCACCCAGCTCGCCTACGATGCGATGGTGCGCGGCATCGGCATCGCCGTTGCGAGTGCCGGCGACGGCATCCGCCTCGCCTACGAGCGTGGCGAGAGCGACGAGTTTGTGAAACCCCTCGTGATCATCAGCGACGGCGTGCCGGTTGCCACGCTGCGCGACGGTGACGCGATCTTTTTCTTCAATTATCGCAGCGACCGGATGCGTCAGATCGTCTCGGCGCTCTGCATTGACGGCTTCGACGGGTTCGAGGTCACGCATTGTCCGCGCATCCCGGCTGCCACGATGACGCAGTACGACGAGACCTACCCCATTCCCCAGGCGTTCCCGCCGTTCTCGATGGCGCGAATTCTCGCCGAGGAACTTGGTGCCCACGGACGCACCCAGTTCCGCACCGCCGAGACGGAGAAGTACCCGCATGTGACGTACTTCTTCAATGCCGGGGTCGAGGTGCCGTATGCCGGCGAAGAACGCCACCTGGTGGCATCCCAGCAGGTGGCGACATACGACCTCGCGCCCGAGATGAGCGCGGCAGGCATCACCGATGCGCTCTGCGGCGCCCTGGGCAGGGGCCATCACGATTTTTACCTCGCCAACCTTGCGAACGCCGACATGGTCGGCCACACCGGCGTCATCCCTGCGGTGGTGCGAGCGGTCGAGACGGTCGACAACTGCCTCGCCCGGATCGTTGCGGAAGCCGAGCGGACCGGTGCCCGGCTCCTCGTGACCGCCGACCATGGCAACGCCGAGATGATGATCGACCCGGCCAACGGCGGCCCGCACACGGCGCACACCACCAATCCCGTCCCGATGGCCGGGCTCGGCGCCGGGATCCATGCCCTTCGCGGCGGGGGCTCGCTGTGCGATGTTGCGCCGACGGTCCTCGCCCTGCTGGGCATGGACCAGCCCGCAGAGATGACGGGTCGCACACTTCTCCAGGATTAAAGAGACGATGCACGCTGCACCAATCCGGACCCTCGCGCTGCTGCTTGCTGCCACTTCCATGACGGTGCCGGCGCTGTTGGCGCAGGACAGCGGGCTCATGATCTCTTCGCCCTATACCGAGATCCGAAACGGTCGCTACATCGAAGCGATCGGCGGGAGGATCTTCGGAAACGGCGGCCCGATCCCTGTGGCGCCGCAGGATGGCAACGTCTATGGCGGGCGCGTGGTGTTCCGTGCCAAGAATACCGTGCAGCTCGCCTTCGGCGCGTGGACGGCGAACACCGAACGGTTCATCGTCGATGCCGATGACTCGGTCGCGACCCGCGTGTCAGGCCCGGTGCCGCAGCGTCTCACGGCCGCCGAGGCATCAATCCAGATGAACCTGACCGGAGGCAAGCGCTGGAATGCGTTCGGCCCGTTCGTCGGCGTCGGGCTCGGTCTGGTGCGCGGGGCGAAGTCACCGCCGGCTGACACGTCGACCTACAGTTTCGGCACCAAGTTCTTCTTCGTGCCCCATGTCGGTACGCGGATCTTCCTCGGTCAACGTGTGTACGCCAAGGTCGAGGCACGTGCGCTCTTCTGGAAGATCAAGTATCCCGGACAGTATTTCGACGAGCCGGCGTCACAGCCGGGTACGGTCGACAACCCGAACGCGGTCAACCCGACCGGCAGGAGCGGCGAGTACGTGGTCACGCCGGCGATCTTCGTCGGACTGGGCGTGTCGTTCTGACGGAGTCCGCACAGTGCGTGCTCACGCGGGCCGTGAGCTTTCATGCCCGCCATCAGTATCCGGATGCGCCCGAGCACGGTCATCTCTACCGGGTCGAAGTGTCGGTCACCGGACCGCTCGCCGCCGGCACGCAGATGATCATCGACCTCGAGAGTTTCGACGGGATCGTGGCAGACATCATCGGTCCGCTCGACGGCGCTCTGCTGAATGGCATGATTCCCGAGTTTGCGAACGACGCTGAGCTCCCGACCTGTGAGGCGCTGGCACGCTGGATCCGTGGCCGTGTGGCGGCCTCCCTGCCTGACGGTGTCCGCACGCATCGTGTGCGAGTTGCCGAAGACAACACGCTCTGGGCGGACTGCCTCGGCTGAGGAACCGCTCCACCACCCTGGAGGTCTCGTGCATCGTGCCCGCATCGTCGGATTCCTCGCCGCACTGCTGTTGATTGCACCGACGGCGGTTCATGCACAGGCCACGCGCGATCAGTCGCGGCTCATCGTCGGGGTCAGCGCTGGATGGATTGGCGGCATCGACCTCTGGGCCGTGCCGAACCAGCCGATCCTCGCGGGCGGGCAGCAACAGGACATCTTCAACCTCCAGCGCCGGGTGCGATCGAACCTGACCTTCATCGGTCAGGGAACGTTCTTCCCGAGCGACCACATCGGCATCTCCGGTGAAGTGAGCTACCTCGGCCTCGGCACCACCGACCAGTGCCTCTTCGTGCCCAGCGCCAACGATTCGTTCAACCAGGCTGCCTGCAGCGTCATCAACGGCGACGATCGATCGGCGTCGGCGGTGGCACTCACCGGTGGAGTGGTGCTCCGGCCTTTGAGTCGATCCGAGATCCAGCCGTACGCGCGGTTGATGGTGGGCGTGGCGCTGATGCCGCGCAGCACGATCCCGGTGACTGCTGTGCTCGGTATCAGGGAGGACGAGGTGCTGCAGGTGTACCTGGAGGATGGCGACAAGGACGCCCGCCCCACCGGGGTCGTCGCTTTCGGATTCTCGACCGCGCCCAAGTCAGGATACCAGCTCCGACTCGAGGGTCGGCTCACAGCGGTGCAGTTGCTCGCGGTAACGGGACCGACAGCTGCGCAGAACAGCATCCCGCCGACCCGCAATGTCACCAAGCTGCTTCCGTCGATCGTCGTCGGGATGGACATCGTCCTCGAAAAACGGCGCGGCCGGCGCTACTGAGGGCGTGACAATGGCGCGCGTCACAACAAGCGTCAGTGAGGCGCAGCGCATCATCATTGGTGCCTCCCCCGCGCAACCCACCCTGGCGATGCCGCTGCATGACGCACTCGGTCGCATTCTTGCGGCCGACGTGATGGCGCAGTTCCCCCTTCCCCCCTGGACCAACGCGGCGATGGACGGCTACGCCGCGCGCGCCAGCGAGGTGCGCGGCGCTTCGGCGTCGGCGCCGGTGGTGCTGCGCATTGTCGGGCATGCGCCGGCTGGCGGCGCCGAGCAGCCGATGGTGGAGGCGGGTACGGCAGTGCGGATCTTCACCGGCGGGCGCGTGCCTGCGGGTGCAGACAGTGTTGTTCGGCAGGAAGACACCGAGAGCGATGGAGCCGTGGTGCGGGTGCTCAACGACCGCGACGCCGGCGCGAATGTGCGGGCTGCGGGTGGCGATCTCGCACGCGGTGCACTGGTACTAGCGGCGGGAACGCGAGTCGGGCCGCGGCAACTTGCGCTCCTGGCTGCACTCGGCGTGTCGCATCCGATGGTGCATCGTGCGCCGCGAGTGGGCGTGCTGTCCGGTGGCGACGAAGTGGTCTCGTTCGATGACATTGAATCGATCCAACGCGGCGACAAGCTTGCCGACGTGAACGGACCGGCGCTCGCAGCGCTGGTGGCGGATGCCGGGGGTGTGGCGGAATCACTCGGGATCGCTCGCGACAATGTCGACGACATCGTGGCGCGGGTTCGTGCTGCGGAAAGCTGTGACGCCGTCATCACCGCGGGCGGTATCAGTGTCGGCGAGCACGATCATGTGCACCGCGCGATGGAAATCCTCGGCGCGCGCGAACTGGTGAGCCGAGTGCGGGTGCGACCGGGTGGGCCGACGGCGTTTGCGGTGCTGCCCGATGGCAGGCCGTGGCTGGCGCTGCCCGGCAACCCGGTAAGCGCGATCGTGACGTTCGAATTGTTCGGACGACCGATGATTCGTGCGATGAGTGGTGACCCGGCACCGTTGCCGCGACTGATTGCGGTGATGCTCGACGATGCAGTGAGACCCGATGCGGTGCTCGACCTCTACCTGCGCGCAACGTTGGAGTGGCCTGGCGGTGGCGGGGTGCCGAGGGCGCGCCTCACCGGGGCACAGGGATCGGGGATCCTGACGAGTGTAGCGCGGGCGGATGCGCTAGTGGTGGTGCCGGCGGGCGGCATCGCCACCGAGCAGCATTTTGATGCAATCGTGTTGTAGACGCGGCAGCCCTTCATCGATCTGACGGTTCGTCGGACTATCCGGTTTCCAGCCCCTCGATCAACTCGATCATCCCCACTGCCTCCCACGAACGGTTCCGCTTTCCCTGTGACAGCGGCGTCAGCACGCCGGCCGTTTCGAGAGTGTCCAGCGCACGGTACACCGCTGGACTCGATCGACCTGTCTCGGCAAGCGCGATCGGCCCGGTGATCACCGGGTGCGCCGGCAGTACGTCGAGGATCCGCCATTCGGTGGCATCGGCCCGTAGGCTCGGGACAGCTTTTGCGACTCGGGTGATCCACCTCTGCTGCAAGCGGCCGACATCGGCGAGGTAGCCAACTGCCAAGCTCGCTGAGCGTGCCACCGCGCCCGCAAACTGCTCCGCCCACTCTTCGACGCCATCGTCATCCCGGAAACGGGTGAGACCTGCGATGTACCGTTTCGGCGCGACGGCGAGTATCACGCTTACAGGTGGCACGTAGTGTGGCGTCACGCCCCGGCGCTTGAGCACTACATGGATCAGTGCACGCCCGGTGCGCCCGTTACCATCGCCGAAGGGGTGGATCGTTTCGAATTGGGCGTGCACGAGTGCCGCCTGCAGCAGCGGCGGAAGGAGGTCGTCGTTGATCGCGTCGCAGAGATCGTCGAGGAGCCGGGCCACGCGATCAGGCGGCGGCGGGACGAAATCGGCACCACACGGGTTGTGATCGTTGCCGCCGATCCAGTTCTGCTCAGTGCGGATTTTTCCAGCCACGTGCCGCAGACGATCGGCCTTCATCAGACGGCCGTGAATCATCGTGATCTCGCGCGTGGTAACTCGGCTGGCCTTCGCCGCCTTGTCGATCGCGACGGTCATAGCGTCGATGTTCGCCAGGATCGCAGAGGCCTCCGTCCCCACCGACCGCCCGGCGGACACCTTCGCCTCCGCGCGCGCGAGCTCCCCGGCCCCCACCTGCAGACCCTCTACCTTCGATGACGCGATCGACTCGGTGCGGAGCAGCAACCGGGAGAGCGGGGCAAGCGCGCCGCCTCCAGTCTCATTCAACCGACGCACCGCCTGTTCGGCGTCTGCAATCACCCCCATTGTGGTCCCGCTGAGACGGACGTCCATTCCTGTCAGCGGATCGGGGTGGAAGGCATCGTACCGACACGCCCGCTTGTACTTCGCTGGTGCGTAGATCGTGGGGTTGGACTGCCACGTCTGGGTGATATATGTGCCGGGAATGCGCCCTCCCAAGGTTGCCCTGACATGGGCCATAGACAATGTTACAGTATAAGCTTAATTATGGATCGCAGAATGGCAACCGTATCGTGTCGACGGTATGCACGACCAGCGTGGCGCGGGGTCGATGTATGGTGATAGTGCCGAGCAGGAAGCACGGCGAGTTGCGCCGGGCGGTGCTGCGCTGAACAACCAGCAAGTTCCGGTCACGCGTCCCAGCTGACCGGGTCGCCAACGCTCACGACGCCGTCCGAGAGCACCTGCCCGAACACGCCGCCACGCCATTCCGGGTCGAGCGCATCCTGCAGACCGTCGTGCGCCTCGTCCATCCGTTCGCAGGGACGGGTCTCGCCGCCGATCGCACAGCGTACCGCACCAATCACGAGCACGCGACCGCGGCTTCCCTCCAGGTCGAGCCCGCAAATCATGAAGTTGGCGCGTCGAGCGGACGGGTTCACGGCGACGCCGCCGAGTTCGGCCAGCGCGCGCTGCCACGCCATCTCGTCGATGATCGTGACCTGTCGGCGACGCGAGCGATCGACGTTTCCGTCGATGCCCTTTCCGGAGGTGAGAGTTGCCGACGCAACTGGATCCATCACGCTGCGATGGGCGCGCTTGATCCAGATCCCACGGAGTGTCGCAGCGGCTTCGGATCGGCTCATGAAGTTGCTGCCGACTCATCGGTACGGTCCGTGTCCTCCTGGCCCTCCTGATCTTCCCGCAGAATCTCGCGTGCACGCTCAGCGTCCTCCTCGCTGACCCACACTCCGATGGGGACACCCATACCGACCGTCGCCTCGCCCCGGACGGTTGCCCGGACGCCGAACGATTCGAGCAAGGTTCGGGTGGTGTGCGCCTGATGCACCATTGAGGTGCGCAACAGTTCGATCATATCTGGCTCCCAGCAGGGGGTGGCCGCATCCCTCACTGAACCGGCGAGGAAAAGAACTTCGCGCTGAACTATTTAGCAGGACGGTGCCCTAACTGGGGCCGACCCGGGCTCCCTCCCTCTCCCGACCCCGCCCCCGCTATCTTAGACCCACGGAAGGGGAGTAGCCCAGCCGCCCGGGAAACCGGCGGCCGGTGACATCGTCAAGACTGTACGCCTCCGCGCGTGCACGGTGTCATCGAGGAGCCCATGTGGCTTTTCAGGCGAGACCTTCGTCGAATACCCGGACCAACCGGGGGCGACGAAGTCTCGCCTTCGGTGTTTTCAGGAGGTAGTGGTGGTCAACAACATGAAGACATTTGTGCTGCTCGCCGGCATGCTCTCACTCTGTCTCGTCGCAGGCCAGCTCCTCGGTGGGGCCTCCGGCATGGTTATCGGCGGGTCGATCGGCCTGGTCATGGCGTTCGTATCGTTCTGGTTTTCCGACAAGATGGTGCTCCGGGGGTACAAGGCCCGGATCGTCACCGAGGCCGAGGCGCCCGACCTATACGCGATGGTGGACACGCTGCGCCAACGCGCCGGCCTCCCGATGCCGCGCCTCGCGATCGTCCCGTCGGAACAGCCCAACGCGTTTGCCACCGGACGCTCGCCGTCGCATGCCGTGGTTGCTGTCACCGAGGGGATCCTCAAGTTGCTGCCGCGCGAGGAACTCGAAGGTGTGATCGCCCACGAACTGGCGCACATCAAGAACCGCGACATGCTCACCATGACGGTCGCCGCGGGTATCGCGTCGATGCTGTCGATCCTTCCATGGTTTGCCGGGTCGCTGATGCGCGGTGACGACGACGAGGGCGGCGGCATCGGTGGCCTGGCATTCGTGTTCCTGGCGCCGCTCCTCGCAGGGATCATGCAAATGGCGATCTCACGGCAGCGCGAGTTTGCCGCCGACGCCGCGGCCGCGATGATGACTGGCAAGGCCCGTCCGCTCGCGCAGGCGCTCACCCGACTCGACGCAGGGGCCAGGCAGATCCCGATGTCGGTATCACCACAACTTGCCCCACTTGCCCAGGTCAACCCGCTGACCGGCCGCGGTGGCATCATGAAGTTGTTCGATACCCATCCGCCGACCGAGGACCGGGTCCAAGCCCTCCTCGCGCTGCCCCAGGCGGGCTGAACCATGCTGGGCGGGCACCCGCTGGCGGTCTGGATCAGCTTCACCGCCGTGATCCTCGTCCTGCTGGTGCTCGACCTCGGCGTCCTCAACCGCAAGTCGCATGTGCTCTCGGCGCGCGAAGCCGCGCGCTGGAGCGGCACGCTGGTCACGCTCGCCATGCTGTTCTGCGGATTCCTCTGGTGGCGGGAGGGCTCGCCCACAGCGCTCGACTTCCTCACCGGCTACCTGATCGAACTGTCGCTCTCGGTCGACAACCTCTTCGTCTTCATCCTCGTCTTCCAGTTTTTCGACGTGCCGCTCAAGCTCCAGCCGAAGGTGCTGAAATGGGGGATCATCGGCGCCATGGTGATGCGCGCCATCATGATCGGGCTCGGCGCCCTCATGCTGGAGCGGTTCACCTGGATCATCTATGTGTTCGGAGCGGTCCTGGTGGTCACCGGGATCCGGATGTACCGCAGCGATCCCGACGAGAAGATGAACCTCGAGCGCAACCCGCTGGTGCGACTGGTGCGCCGCTATCTGCCGGTGGTCAAATCGTATCGCGGTGACCGGTTCGTCGGACGCACCCCGCAGGGCGGATGGTACGCCACGCCGCTCCTGTTGGTGCTGCTGGTGGTGGAGTGGACTGACCTGGTATTCGCGATCGACTCGATCCCGGCGATCTTCGCGATCACCCGCGACCCGTTCATCGTCTACTCGTCGAACGTTTTCGCGGTGCTCGGCCTCCGCGCGCTCTTCTTCCTGCTCGCCAACATGCTCGACCGCTTCATCTACCTCAAGACCGGCGTCGCGATGATCCTCGTCTTCGTCGGCCTCAAGATGGTGATCTCGGGGTGGGTGCACATCCCCACGATCGTCTCGCTCGGCGTTATCGTTGGGGTGCTTGCGACGTCGATCCTCGCGTCGCTGCGCCAGTCCCGCGGGACACCCGCCACGCCCTGACCCGGAGCGCCCATGCGCATCGCCGAGCAGCTCGGACTCCACCGCCCCGAGCTCCGCGCGTGGGCATCATACGACTGGGGAATCTCCGCATTCCAGGTAGCGGTCACCACCGCACTCTTCCCGATCTATTGGTCGAAGGTCATCGCCGCCGACCTCGGCCCGTCAGCTGCCACGGGTCTTCTGGGATACACCGCCGCCGGCGCCTCGATCCTCGTGGCGATCCTCGCCCCGGTACTCGGCACGATCGCCGACGAACGCGGCTCCAAGAAGCGCTTTCTCGCGGTCTTCCTGGCACTCGGTATTGCCGCCACTGCCGGACTCTGGTTCGTCGGTGCAGGCGACGTGCTGCTCGGTGCCGTGATGTACACGCTCGCTACGGTGGGTGCCACCGGTAGCTTCGTGTTTTACGAGGCGCTGCTCCCGCACGTCGCGCGCGCCGGCGAGGTCGACCGCGTATCCACCGCCGGCTACGCGCTGGGCTACATCGGCGGCGGGATCCTGCTGGTGTTGCAGCTCATGGTGATTCAGGGAGTGATCCCACTCGGAATCGCCGACACCGGGCTGCTCACCCGGATCGCGTTTCTGATGACAGCGGTATGGTGGGCGATCTTCTCGGTGCCGCTCTTCCGTGGTGTCAGCGAGCCGGCGGCGATCGGTGGTCACGACACGCCGATCCGCTTTGGGCCGGTTGCACGCCGACTCGTCGGCACCTTCCGCGACCTGCGCGGCTATCCGCAGGCACTGATGCTGCTCGCTGCGTTCTTCGTTTACAACGATGGCATCCAGACGATCATCCGCTTTGCCGTGATCCTTGGCGACGAGCGGCAGATTCCGCAGCAGACCCTCATTGCAGCGATCGTACTGGTGCAGTTCGTAGGTGTGCCGTGTGCGTTCGCGTTCGGATGGCTCGCCGGCATCATCGGTGCCAAGCGCGCGGTGCTCATCGGCATCGCGACGTACGCGGTGATCGCCGTTGTCGCCCGAAACGTCAGCACCGGCGGGCAGTTCCTGATGCTTGCCGGAATGGTGGCGCTGGTACAGGGCGGCACGCAGGGGCTATCGCGGTCGCTCTTCGCGCGGCTCACACCGGCCAGCCGAAGCGGTGAGTTCTTCGGGCTGTACTCGGTGTTCGAGAAGTTCAGCGGAGTGTTCGGTCCACTCGCCTTCCCGCTCTCCATTGCGCTCACCGGATCGGCGCGAAACGGCGTGCTGATCCTGATCGGATTTTTCGTGGTGGGGTTCGTGTTGCTGCTACGGGTTGATGTGGCGAGTGGGGAAAGGCAGATTCAACTAGAGATGAGAGACTAGAGACTAGAGATGAGAGACTAGAGAACGGAGAACGGAGATCGGAGAGCGGGTCACGTTACCCCTTAGCCGTAAACGACATCCGCAGTCGCACCACCATGCGTGGCACCCGGTCCGATCACCCGGTTGCGGCCGGCGCGCTTGGCGTCGTAGAGGCGCGCGTCGGCGATGTCGAGCAGCGCTGGAACCGTGAGGGCATCTGCTGGCCACGCAGCAACGCCGATGGACACCGTCACCCTTGCGGTACCACCTCGCGGGAGCGTGATGTCGTTGAGGCCGAGCCGGACGCGGATCTCGTCAACCTTTTCCATGCCGCTCGCGATATCGGCACCGGGGAAAATCATCAGGATCTCCTCGCCACCGTACCGCGCTACGATGTCGGTGCGGCGCACGGTTGCCCGGAGGACCTCCGCCACCCCTTGCAATGCCTTGTCACCCGCTGCATGCCCGTAGGTGTCATTGAACCGCTTGAAATGATCGACGTCGAGCATCGCCACCACGAACATCGAGCCGGCACGCTGGCTCCGGAACAACTCCGTGGTGAGGTATTCCTCGGCGTAGGCGCGATTGAACAGCCCAGTGAGCCGGTCACCAGTGCTCATTCGCCGCAGCCGCTGCGTACGATTGACGATCGCCAGGGCGACGACCACGCTGGCCAACAGCATGATCACGCGCGCCATCTGGCTCGACGCCGAGAACTGACCGTACTCCTCGCTCGCGACGAGCAGGCTCGCGCCCCGATGCGTGTACCAGGTGATCACGACCAGTGTCACGTACTCACCGATCGCCACCAGACCAGCCGCCACCGTCACCCGCGGGTCGTAGCGGAGCGCCGACGCACCGATCGCGAGGAAGTAGGCGTCGAAGAGCACTCGCGAGTTGGTGGTGACGATCGGTTGCGAGATCAGCCAAAACGAGAAAAGCCCGAGCGAGACAATCGACACGTCGGTGATCGCGGAAACGAAGGCCATCCCCGGCCGGTACGGATTGTTGGTGATCCGGCGTTCCAGCACGATCGCGGCGAACACCGCGATGAGCGCAACCGCGAGTCCGACGTAGTGCTGCCGCTGGTCGGGCTCAATGGCCAGCGACAGCAACGGGATCAGGGTGAGCAGCAGGGTGAGCCAGGTGCGCACCCGCGCCACGAGCAGCTCGCCGTCACGCGCCGCATCGGCCAGCACCTCGTCGGGCGTGGCGGTGAGCCACGCGCCGAGTCGATCCAGGGACGTCTGCGCAGAGTCCACTACATCAGCCGGTAGTGGGGGCCACTGGTGCCTTCGCGCGGGGTCCACCGCGGGCCGACAACGTCGGTGGCTTTGCAGTCGACGCAGTTGGGGGCGTTGACCACCAGGCGGTCGCCCTCACGTTCATACACCCCCGCCGGACAGAGGTGCGCGTAGAAGTCGGCGACCTCCCCGGTGATGTCCTTCCCGACGATCAGGTGAGACGGGATCGAGTCGCGGGTGCTGTTCCCCGACTTGAACACCGCATCAACCTTGCTGAACGTCAGCACGTTGTCGGGAATGAACGGCACCGATTCCTTCGGCGTGCGAGGTGCCGCGGCGTCCTCACCCATCGCGATCTTTCCGCCAGGGAACGCGCCGCCGGTCAGCGTCATCAGGCCGGCCTTCATGGCACCAGCCATGAAGCCATCCTTGAAACCGAGGCGCATGTTGCGAGTGCGGCGCATGTCGGCGGTGATGTACGACGCCCGGACCGCCTTGTCGTACGGAGCCAACGAACTTGCATCGCCGGTCCCCTCTCCGGCCAGCGCTAACACAATCGCGTCCGCCGCGAGCATCCCCGACTCCATCGCGTAGTGCACACCCTTGAGCGACGGGACGTCGACAAATCCGGCGGTGTCACCGATCATCATCAGGCCGTCGCCGCTGAGCCGCGAGGGGATGGCGTAGAACCCGCCTTCCGGAATGGTCTTGGCGCCCCACTCGACCATCGTGCCGCCCTCGAGGATCCCGCGGAAGAGCGGGTGGAGCTTCATCCGCTGCATCGACTCGTGCACGTCGAACGAGGCATCGTGATAATCGAGGCCGGCGACCAATCCGATCGATACCTGGTTCGGGCCCATCGGGTAACACCACGAACCGCCGAACACCGATGTCGGAAGGGGCCAGCCCATCGTGTGGATCACACGGTCGAGCGGGCGAGTGACATCCCAGACTTCCTTGACGCCGAGCGCGAAGATCTGTGGATTCTCGCTTCCGACATCCCGCCACTTGCACCATGCCTGCCCCAGCGGGCCGCGGGTGCCTTCGGCGAGTACCACCACCTTGGCGGTGAGTTCGGTCGGCTCGCCATAGACATCAGTCGGCTGCGACTCGCGATCGAGCCCCGACGCGGTGGTGCGCACACCGATCACCCGATCGCCATCGACCAGGAGCGATTCGACCGGGAACCCGGGGAAGATGTTGATCCCCAGCTCTTCGGCCTTCTCACCCATCCACCGCACCACCTCGGACAGCGATGCGATGTAGTTGCCGTGATTCCGCATCGTTGGCGGCGTTGGCACACGGGTCGCGCGCGACTCCGAGAGGTAATAGACCGCTTCGTCGGTGGCTTCCTGCCGAAACGGCAAGTCGCTCACCGCTACGTCGGGGAAGAGGCGGCGCATCGCCACTGGATTGATCGAGGCCCCTGACAGGGTGTGCTCGCCGAGCGCAGTGGCCTTCTCGAGCACGCCGATGGCGAGTTCCGGATTGGCGCGAGCGAGCTGGATGGCGCAGGCAAGGCCGGCAGGCCCCGCACCTACGATCACGACGTCGAGCTCGATAGCGTCGGGACCAGGCGCCTCGGTTCGAATGATCGATGACGGCAAGGGAGACTGGTGACGAACCGGAAGAATGACGCCCACGACTACTCCAGGGAAAAAGTGCTCAGCCCTGAAATATACGCCGTGGCGGCGGGGCCTTGAGGAAACGGACGATCGATGGCCGGGCCTCAGGCCGCGGGCGCGCCATCACGATGTATCGACAGGCCGAGATCGGCGGCTGGCGCCGAATGGGTGAGGGCACCGAGGCTGACGAAATCAACGCCTGTCATGGCGTAGCGCCGCAGGGTGTCGAGCGTGATCCCGCCGGTGGCCTCGACCTCGACTTCCGGGTACGAGGAGCGGAGGAACTTGACCCACTCCGCCACCGTGTCGGGGGTCTGATTGTCGATCAGGATCCGGGTGGCACCAGCAGCGAGCGCCTCATGCAACTGGTCGATGGATTCAACTTCCACCTGCAGCGAGGTCACGCCGTCGGCACGGGCCGAATCGAGGGCATCGCGCAACGTGCGACCAGCGGCGTGCAGCGCTTCCCAATGGTTGTCCTTGATCATGAGCTCGGTGGCGAGATCGAGTCGGTGCCGCGTGGCACCGCCAGCGAGCACCGCGTTCACCTCGAACAGCCGAAGGCCGGGCGTGGTCTTGCGAGTGTGCAGAATCCGGCACGACGTCCCCTGCACCGCATCGACATGCGAGCGGGTGAGCGTTGCCACGCCACACGACCGCTGCAACAAGTTGAGCAGCGGGCGCTCGGCGCGCAGGATGCTGCGCAATGAGCCGTGCAGCGTGCCCGCGACCGATCCGGCGCCTACGCGATCCCCATCGACTACGTGCCAGGCAATCGCCGGCAATCCGCACGCATCCGCCACCGCGTCGGCGTAGGCACACCCTGCGAGCACCATATCTTCACGCACCTCGATCACCGCATTACCCGACATGGTGGCACCCACCGCTGCCTCCGACGTCACGTCGCGCGCACCGTCTTCGTCCAGCGCGAGCCGAGCGACGCGGTTGGCGTCAGCTGCGATCAGTGCAGCGTCGAGCGGGTCAAGCACCGAGTGCGACCATCCGCTCGATGGCAAGCTGCGCCCTTGCACGAATCTCCTCCGGTACGTCGATCATGTACTGCTCATGTCGCAGCGCGTCGCGCACGTCGATCAGCGTGATCGTCTTCATGTAGGCACATTCGGCGCGACGATCGGCGGGAACAAACCGCTTCCCCGGCGCCTCCTGCTGCATCCGATGGATGATCCCGGTTTCCGTGGCAACAATGAAGGTGTCGGCGGGGAGGTCGCGCGCAAGATTGATCATCCCCTCGGTGGAGGCGATGTGAATGCCGTCGGGAGCAAGATCGCCATCGGCCATCCGGTACAGCAGCCGCGACGCGCAGCCGCATTCGGGATGCACCAGCACCTCGGCGCCGGGGTTGGCGTCGCGCGCTAGCTGCAGGGCATCGACATCGATGCCGGCGTGCACATGACACTCCCCCATCCACACCTCTACACCCCGTTCCGGACGCATCCGGCGCACATGCGCGCCAAGGAACATGTCGGGAAGGAAGAGGATACCGCGATCGGCCGGGATCGCATCTACCACGTCGAGGACGTTGCCGGAAGTGCAGCAGTAGTCGAGTTCCGCCTTGACCGCGGCAGTCGTGTTCACGTACCCGACGGCGACATGGTCGGGGAAATCCCGCCGCCAGCCCCGAACCTCCGCTGCGGTGATCGTGTCGGCCAGCGAGCATCCAGCGGCAAGGTTCGGCAGCAACACCATCTTGCTCGGCGCGAGCACCTTGGCGGTTTCCGCCATGAAATGCACGCCGCAGAAGACGATGATTGATTCCGACGCTGCTGCAGCACGACGCGAGAGACCGAGGGAGTCACCGACGAAGTGCGCCACATCCTGCACCTCGGGACGCTGGTAGTTGTGCGCGATGACAACAGCATCTCGATCGGCGGCCAGCTCGCGGATCTCGGCCTGCAAGCCGGGAATCGCATCGGCCGGGTACGGCATTGGCTCGATCACGGGCAATGGCTGGATCACGCACCACTCCGGGGATTCGGGAAATCAGACCGACTGTGACCACCGCGGCTCTCGCGTCGGCTGCGTGCCCGGGCGGCGATCATGCCCGCTACCATCAACTGGTCACGCGCCCGCCACGCATCAGCGGGCAACTGCGCACACAGCATCTCGAACTCGTCCTCAGCGGCAGCCAGACCCGATTCGGTGCGCAGCACGCCGACATCGGCGGTCATCCGGCGACGCATCGTTGCCAACTCGACGTCGGCGTCATGAACATCATACACATCGCCGGCGCGCAACTTCGTATCGACGGCTGGCCCGGTGCTGCGCGCTTCGTCCA
>JBKJMX010000111.1:0-6390 GCA_046596135.1 Gemmatimonadales bacterium | reverse complement strand
TGTCTGCAAGATGCGCCGGATGCCGATCTTCTCGTTCGTCAACAAGTGCGACCGCCCCGGCGGCAACCCGCTGCAGCTGGTGAGCGACGTCGAGGCCGACCTCGGCATCGGGATCCATCCCGTCACCTGGCCGATCCTCACCGGATCTGGCTTCGTGGGTGTCGCCGACCGCCGCCGTCGCGAGGTCCTCGTCTTCGATCGCAACGCCGATCACGGCGCGACACTCACCAAGACCACGCGCCTCCCCCTCGACAGTCCCACGCTGGTCGACATGCTCGGCGCCGATACCATGGCCACGGTGCGGGACGAACTCGACCTTCTCGACATGGCAGGCCTGCCGTGGGATGAGGCGGCGATCCTCAATGGTACGCTCTCGCCGATGTTCTTCGGCTCGGCGCTCACCAACTTCGGTGTCGAGCCGTTCCTCCATGACTTCCTCGAGTTTGCGCCCGGTCCGCTTCCGCGTGAGGCCGATGATCGCATTGTGGATCCGACCGACGAGGAGTTCACCGGCTTCGTCTTCAAGATTCAGGCGAACATGGACCCGCGTCACCGCGATCGCATCGCCTTTGTCCGCATCTGCTCGGGGAAATTCGATGCCGGGATGAATGTGACGCTGGCGCGGACCGGCAAGGCGATGCGCCTGAGCCAACCGCAGCAGTTCCTGGCGCGGGAACGCGTCGAGATCGAGGAGGCTTGGCCGGGCGATGTGATCGGGCTGCACGATCGCGGCACGCTCCGGGTGTCGGATTCGATTTCGACGAGCGGAACGGTGGTGTTCACCGGCATCCCGCGCTTCGCGCCGCAGTACTTCGCACGGATCAGCGGTTCCGATCCGCTGCGACGCAAGCACCTCGACACCGGGCTCCGGCAGCTCGCGGAGGAGGGAGCGGTGCAGGTGTTCTACCAGGACTCGATCGTGGGGCCGGTGCCGATTGTCGGTGCGGTCGGGATGCTGCAGTTCGACGTGCTGCTCTCTCCTCTCGAGGGCGAATACGGCGTGCCCGCGAAGCTCGAGCCGCTGCCGTTCCGCCACGCGCGCTGGGTGCGTGGCCCCGACGAGATCATCGAACAGCTTGCCGAAGGCCGCGCCCGGATGCGGCTCTACGACTCCAAGGGCGCGTCGATCCTCCTGTTCGAAGACGACTGGGCGCTGCGACACACTCTCAACGACGCGCAGGGGCTGGAGTTCCTCGAAGCCGCTCCGTAGGCGCTCCGCATTACGAGCTGCAGCTCACCTCGAGCCCGGCGGCCCACTCCGGTGGTGATGCAGCCAGATGCTCGTATTCGGGGTGTTCATCAAACGGATTCCGCAGCACACTCCACACTTCCCGAATGCGGTCGAAGTTCCGCGCCTCGGCGTTCACGATTGCATCCTGCGCCACCCAGTTGCGCAGTACGAACTTCGGGTTGGTGCCGAGCATTTGCTGATGGCGTTCCGTCGCCGAACGCGATTCGGTGCCAAGTCGTTCGTCATATCGCGCCAGCCATGCATCAAGCTTTCCGCCGTCAGTAAACTCGGCACGGAGTGCGTCGATTGATGCCGGCACCGCAGCGTCGTAGCGGGACAGGGCGCGAAAAGAACGGGTGTAATCCGCACCGCTGTCGTGCAGCAGCTCGAGCCAGCTTGTTGCAAGCTCGCCGTCGGCCGGATCCGACGCGCTGAGCCCAAGCTTGGCGCGGAGGAGGTCCGTTATCGTCGTCTCGAAGATGGCGCGATATCCCCTCAGCGCATCGAGCGCTGCGGCTTCGTCCACCACGCCGTGCAGCGCCTCGCCGAGTCGGCTGCAGTTCCAGAGCCCGATGGCCGGCTGCTGGCTGAAGGCATACCGACCGCTGTGATCGCTGTGATTGCAGATGTGCGCAGAGTCATAGCGATCGAGCCAACCATACGGTCCATAGTCGATCGTGTGGCCCGTGATCGAGAAGTTATCGGTGTTCATCACACCGTGTGCGAACCCGACTGCGGTCCACTGTGCCATGAGTCGTGCGGTGCGTGCAACCACCTCGGCGTACCACGCCGCGTGGCGCTCGGCTTCAGGCAGCGCCAACAGGTGGGGATAGTCGTGCTCGATCACGTAGTCGGCGAGGAGATGCACTTCCGCTGCGAGACGACGCGACGCGAACAACTCGAACGTGCCGAACCGCACATGCGTCGGCGCGACTCGCACGAGGACTGCCGCTGACTCGGTGCGCTCGCGATACACCGGGGCGTCGCTGCCGATGATTGCCAGCGCACGGGTGGTCGGGATGCCGAGGCCGTGCATCGCCTCGCTGGCGAGATACTCGCGGATGGTCGAGCGGAGGACGGCGCGGCCATCGCTCATCCGGGAAAAGCGGGTGGGACCCGCTCCCTTCAGCTGCAGCTCCCAGTGGGCATGCCCCGGCGTCTCGACTTCGCCGAGGAGGATGGCGCGGCCGTCGCCGAGTTGCGGCACCCACGTGCCGAACTGGTGCCCTGCGTAAATGGCCGCGAGCGGTTCGGCGCCGGCCGGGAGGGCCGTGCCGTTGATCGCGGCGACCAGCGCCGGGTCGGTCCCGGCGTCCGCCGTGAGGCCGAGCAGGTCGGCGACGTCGGGGTTGAAGGCCACCAGATAGGGATCAGGTAGTGGCGTGGGGGTTACCCGCTGGTGAAACGAGTCGGGCAACCGGGCGAAGGAATTCACCCATCGGAGAGCGTCGAACGGCGTCATACCCGAAAAGTAGGGACAGGTGAAACTATCGAGCCCGAATTACGTTCATATATGGAACAACACCATTCTCGGAGGACCGCATGACCCCGACCTACTGGCTTCGGATCGTTCTTGGAGCGCTGGCAATCTTTGCGGTCGGCATGCTGATCACCACAGGGATCAGGAAGGGACACGACCAGGTGGAGTACATCGTCGATGGCAGCGGTCCGATCTCGGTACCGCTCCTTGGCTTGGCATTTCGACTCGATGGTGAGCCGATCGGAGGAATCGAGCGGTTGCGTCTGCTTCGATCGGCCCCGCGACACATCGATTCAGTGGTCGTGGTGGTCAAACTGTCTGATGGGGCTTCGCAGGATTGGGTCGAGGGCTGTCGCCTGACGGTCCGCGACGCGCAGCAGCTCAACGAGGAAACGTCGTTCATGTGTGCCGATTCGGCTGCGGCAGTCGATCTCAAGCTGATCCCGTTCGGGCATGTCGAGTTCAAGCCGTCGGGTAAGGTGCTCGCGGTGTGGCTGCCTGAGTCGGTCGCGGCCGACCTCCGCACCACGCGCGTGGGTGATGGCGCGGCGCACGACACCGGTGATGTCGACATTCGCAGTGCCGATGCGGGCGTCGCAGTGCTGGTCAACGGTCGCGAGGTGCGGGCTGGCGTGGGTGATTCGGCGGGAGCGGGCGTCGTCGTGACCAACAGTCAGGGTCGAACGGTCGTTCGGGTGGGTGGTGCGCCTGTCCATCCGGTCCCGCCGGCGGTTCCCGCGGCGCGCCCATAGGGTCCGGCGGCGTTATCGTTCAGCCGCAGCTCCTGACGGTTGACCATCCCACCTGGTGATGTGCGCGTGACAACGGACACCATGCTCGAAACCCTCGACGCCGGCCGCGATCCGGAGCGCGCCGCGATGCGGCGCGTGCTGATGCACGATTCAGCCACTGCGTTCTTCGCGGGCACGTCTGCGCTCTTCAACGCCCGGCTCGCGCAGTGCGCCGCGGACATTCCGTCGTCTCCACTGGCCTGGTGCAGCGGCAACCTTCACCTCGGATCGGTGGGCGCGTACCGCGCCGACAACAAGCTCGCGTATTTCGACCTGACCCGGCTGGATGAGAGCGCGCTGGCGCCGGTCGCTTGGGACCTGGTCAGGCTGGCCACGAGCATCAGGGTGGCCGCGCGGACTGCGGGGCAACCGGAGCGGTCTGACGATACCCTGGTGCACGCGGCGCTCGCCGACTACGGCGCCTCAGTCACCTCTGGAACAGTGCGGTGGGTGGAGCGTTCCCAGGCTCGCGGGCCGATTCGCAAGTTGCTCAAGGCTGTGGGGAAGCGCTCGCGCGGCAAGCTCGTCAAGGCGCACACGGTATCGCGTCGCGGCAAGGTTGCGCTCCGTCACGATGGTCGTGATGGCCTTGAGCCCGATGTTGCCGATCGGGAGCTGATCGAAGGCTGGTTCGCGGCGTATCGAGAGGCGGATCCGTCGCGGCGCGACTGGGAACTGGTCGACATTGCGCGTCGATCCTCGGACGTGTCGCAACTGGGATACCCCCACTGGATCCTGCTGGTTCGCACCAGTCGACTCCACCTGCTCGACTTGCGTGGCTGCGTTGCGTCGTCGCTGGCGGCGTCGAGTGCGACGCTCCAGCCGGGTTGGTCGGATGAAGCATCCCGCGTCGAGGCACTGATTCGCCGCTTGCCGGTGCTTCCTCCTCCGCGCCTCGCGGCCACCCGGGTGGGCGAGATCGACGCGATCGTGAGCGATTTCCGCCCCGCCGCCGATGATCTCTCCCTCGACCCGGTTCCGGCCCCGAAAGCGCTCAAGCGGGTGGTGCGAACGGTGGCGAAGCTCGCCGGCTGGGCTCACCTTCGCGCCGCTGGTCGGCAGGGCGCCGATCGCCCCGACGCCCTCGCGTGGTGGGGTCGGGAGGCCGCGGCGTTCGAGCAGATCTCGCGGCTCTCGCGGGCGCTGGCCGACGAGCAGCTCGACGCCTGGCACGAATTCAGGGAGAACGGGTGACGCTGCTCGGCCTGAGTGGTGCAGGGGTGTCGTTCGGGGGTGTTCCACTCTTCGACAACATCACCTTCCTGGTCGAGCGAGGAGATCGCTGGGGCGTGGTCGGTCGCAACGGAACCGGCAAGACAACCCTTTGCCAGCTGATCACCGGTGACCGTGCCCCCGACCGAGGCGCGGTCACGCGGTCGCAGGCGTTGCGTGTGGCGGTGATGGACCAGTACCGTGATTTCGGCACCGCCACGACGGTGTGGGACGCCGCGGCACGTGGCTTCGACGAACTGTTCGCGCTCGAGCGCGACCTCGCCACACAGGCCAACGCGATTGGCGCTGCGGGAGATGCGACCTCCGAGGCAATGCTCGATCGCTACGCACGCGACCTCGAACGGTTCGAGCATGAGGGCGGCTATGCGGCACACGCGCGAGTCGACGCGGTGCTGGAGGGACTCGGCTTCGACCCTGTCGTCGCACGAACGCGCGATGTCGCCACGCTGTCCGGCGGTGAACGCGGACGGCTCGCGCTCGCCGGACAGCTCGCCGCACCCGCCGACCTGCTGATCCTCGACGAGCCGACCAATCACCTCGACATTGCGACAGCGCGATGGCTCGAGGGGTATCTCCGCGAAATCGATGAGGCCGTCCTGCTGATCTCGCACGACCGTGCCTTTCTCGCATCGGTGGTGGATCACGTGCTGCACTTCGAGGGCGGCACTGCCAACGCCTACGAAGGCGGGTACGCAGTGTTCGTGGCGCAGCGTGCCGAGCGTCGCAACGCACTGGAGCGCGCAGTGCGAAAGCAGGGCGCGAAGATCGCCGCCGAGGAAGATTTCATCGCCCGCAACATCGCCGGCGGCAATTCGTCGCAGGCCAAGGGCAGACGGAAGCGACTCGCGCGCGTGCCTCGACTTTCGCCCCCGCCCGATGCGTCGGGGGTGATGTCGGTCGCGTTCACCATGGGAGAGCGCGGTGGCGACCAGGTGCTGGTCGGTGAGCGCGTGTCGCTTCGGCTGGGCGGTCGCACGCTGCTGCGTGACTGGTCGGGGATTCTCCGTCGCGGCGATGTGGTCGGGCTCGTAGGCCCGAACGGCGCGGGAAAGTCCACACTGCTGCGAACGCTGCTCGGCGAGCGCCAACCGGAGGCGGGAACGGTTCGTCTGATGCCGTCGATGCGTGTCGCCTATTACCGACAGGACCTCAGCGACGTCGACCCGGCGGAGTCGCTCTACGATCTTGTCGCCGACCGTCGCGGGATGTGGACCCGCGGACAAATCCAGGGCCACCTCGGCCGCTTCGGCTTCTCGGGTGATTCGGTTTTGCGTCGGGCCAGTTCACTGTCCGGTGGCGAGCGCGCCCGGGTGGCGCTCGCATTGATGATGCTCGAGCAGGCAAACCTTCTCGTGTTCGACGAACCCACCAACCATCTCGATGTTGAATCGATCGAGGCCCTCGAAGATGCGATCGAGGCGTATGAAGGGACGGTCCTGATCGTCTCGCACGATCGCGCACTGCTCGACAACCTTTGCACCCGCATCTGGTCATTCGATGGGTCGACGCTCAGCGACTACCAAGGGTCGTTCGCCGAATGGGAGATGGAAGACACGGACCGCCGCGCGGCGCAGGCGCGCGCCGGTCCGTGTCGTCCATCTCCCATTCGGCGAACGATCCCTGGTGGTCGCTGAGCGCCGACCCATCAAATGACC
>JBKJMX010000001.1:0-66735 GCA_046596135.1 Gemmatimonadales bacterium | reverse complement strand
GTGTGGCGCAATTCCCGCCACGACCCGGAGGCTGCGGTGGCATCGTACCGGCGCTTCATGGCACTGGGCGCGACCAGGTCACTCCCCGAACTCTACGCCGCCGCCGGGGTGACACTCTCGTTCGACGTGACGATGTTGAGGGACCTGGTCGCAATGATCGAGGAGGAAATGGGGGTACTCAGGGAAGCGCTGGGTGCGCTGACCTGACGTCAGACGGAGCGTCCGGGGCGGCGTTTGCCCGGCGAAGGCGCGACGGTCTTCCATTGCGCCCCGCTGGCTGGTCTGGCAGATTGAACAGTTGGCAGTGATTGTACCCCGGTCCCGGAGTGTGGATGGCGAAGGAAGATGGTATTGAAATGGAAGGCGTGGTGCAGGAGGTCCTCCCGGACAGGAACTACCGGGTTCTCCTTGAGAACGGCCACACCATTCTCGCCTATGCCGCCGGCAAGATGTCAAAGTTCAAGATCCGGGTGCTTGAGGGTGATCGCGTGAGTGTGGTGCTCTCGCCGTACGACCTGACCCGCGGTCGGGTGGTCTACCGGCACAAGTAGGCACCCGGCACGCACCAGCAACGCGCCGGCAGGCAGGGGCCGACATCCACAACCCGATGTCGGCTTTTTCGTGCGCGCAGTGTTCCTGGTTGCGATCGGTCGATCAGCTTCCGAGCAGTTTTGCCGCCAGACGGGCAAGGTCGCCGCCTCTTCGCCGGCCTCCCTCCGTCACCGCCTCCTCGATTGCACTGCGGAACTCGCCGGCCGAGGCCCACCGTGCCTCCACGTCGTTGCGCAGCGCCTTCGCGAGCACGGCCGCGAGCGCCATGCTCACATCCGGACGCTCGGTCGCGATGTCTGGCAGGACGTCGTTGGTCTGCTTCGCAAGGATCTGTTCCACCGAGGTCCCAGGGAACGGAGCGCGCCCGGTGAGCGCGTACGTCGCGACCGCGGCGAGGGAGTAGAGGTCGGTGCGCTGGTCGACGCGTTCACCGAGCAACTGTTCGGGCGAAGCGAATTGGGGCGTGCCGCTCTGCGACGTGGCGCCTCCGAAGCGTCCATGGCCGCGGAGTGCCAGTGCGAGGCCGAAGTCGGTGATCCGGATCGAGCCACCACGCTCCACCAGCATGTTCTCGGGCTTGATGTCGCGGTGGACCAGGCCCATTGCATGCGCGTGGCCCAGCGCGGACAGCGCCTCGCGGAGCAGGCGGAGCACGCGGTCGACGGGCATCGGGCCGTCGCGCTCAACGAACTGGGCGAGGTTCGGCCCGTGCACCAGCTCCATCGTGTACCAGAGGAGGCCCGAGCGGCCGGCGATGTCGTAGATGTCGACGATGTTGGCGTGGTTCAGGCGCGCAGCGAGCTGTGCCTCCCGACGGAAGCGCTCGACCACCGCTGCGTCCTGCGTGAAGTGCGGATGCAAGACCTTCAGCGCCACCTCGCGCTCGAGGTGCAGGTCGCGGACGCGGTACACCCGTCCGAAGCCGCCACGCCCGAGCGAATCGAGCAGTTCGTAGTCGTCACCCAGCGCCCGCCGCAGCCGGGCTTCCCAATGTGGACCGTCGGCGAGGTCGCCCGTCAGGCTCGGAAGCGCCACGGCGGGCATCTCGAACTCGCCGGCGTCGCTCGCGAAATCCTCCAGCATCTCCGACGCCGTGAGGTAGCGTCGGTCGGGATCGGGGTGCAGCGCACGATGGATCACCCGCTCCAGCGCGACCGGGATCACCGAGCGCACCCGCCGTGCCGGCACGATCTCGGATGGATCCCGTGGGGGCGTTGCGCCGGTGACCGCGTAGTACAGGATTGCGCCAGCGGTGTAGATGTCGCTGGTGGGATTGCCAATGGAGCCGTCACGTACCTCGGGCGCGAGGAACGGCAGTCCCGTTGGCACCTCATCCGGCGGGATCTCGGGGAGCGTGAGATTGCAGAACCGGAGGTCGGTGACGGTGCCGCGGCCGCTCAGGCCAAGCAGCAGCGACGCCGGGACGATGCGACGGACGATGATTCCATGCGCGTGCGCATGTTCGAGCGCGCTGAGCAGGTCGCGCGCGAGGACGTGCACGGTCGGGACTGGCCGCGCCCCGCGGTCGACTGCCTCGGCGAGACTTTCACCCTCGATCCAGTTGCCGACCCGGTAGGCGATGTCGTCGGCGACGCCCGCCTCATAAATGTGACGGATCGCTGGGTGGTCAAGACGCGCGAGCGCCTCAGCCTCCTTGATGAACCACCGTCGCAGGGCGTCGCTGGAAAAGAGATTGACGCGCAATGACACGTCGCGCTGGAGGACGAGGTCCTGCGCCCGGAAGAGGATGCGCTCGGCGGACTCGGCAACGGTTCGATCGATGCGAAATCGTGATCCGAGCGCGGCGTCGACGCGTGCAAGCACGTCCTCAGGAATGGCCATTCTCCAAAGATATCAGCCGGTCAGCCCCGGGCGCATCAGCGTCCGTCACCGAGCGTCGGGGCCAGGCGATCCAGCAGGAAGCGCAGTTCATGGCACATACCTCGGGATGGCCAGTCCACGCGGCGCACGAGCGACTCGATGAGGTCACGATACCAGCCGAGGGCGTGCGTTCCTGAGCCGAGGTCATGGGCGTCCAGATACTCGGGGCCGAGTCGCTGGGCGAGCGCGATGGCAGAGCCGCATTCGTGAATCTCGTCGGCGCAGCAGATGTCGAGCGCGCGCGGGTCCATCGCGCGCAGGCGCGCGAGCATTGCGCGCTTGCGATGCACCCATGGGACCGGCGTACCGTCGTGGTCGACGCAGCATTCTGCGGCATCGCGCGCCACCGCCAGGACCGCCGGACCGAACTTGTCGTTGATCTTCCGCTCGACCGGATGACGGTCACCCTCGGGGATGACCTCCAGCGCGTGGTGCACAACGCCGGCGACCAGCGTGATCTCGTCGGCACCGTGACGCGCGAGGATGATCGCCACATTGGCTGGTCGGGCGATGAACGTCAATCGGCCAAGCATGGGGGCGTGCACGCTATGATGCTTCGCCGCAAACGCGAGGGCGTGGTTGACGCGATCACTGTAGCCGTTCATGCCAGGTCCATCAGGGAATCCCGAGAAACTTGTGGGTCTGCAGCGAGAGCTGCCACCGGGGATGCGCCAGGCAGTAGGCCAGTGCGGTCTGGGTGTTCGCGTCGCGGTCCGGGCCATCCATCGGTTGCAGCAGGTAGTGTGCGAATTCCAGATCGTGGAAGCATTCCGGCATCGCGGCCGGCTGCGGGAACACGAGCTTCAGTTCGTCGCCGTGACGCTGGACAAGCGGAGCGCCCGCCTTCGGTGACACGCAGATCCAGTCGATCCCGGGCGGCACAGTCAGCGTGCCGTTGGTCTCGATCGCGATCTCGAAGCCGTGCTGATGCAGCGACTCAATGAGGGAGACGTCCATCTGCAGCGTGGGCTCACCGCCCGTGCACACGACGTAGCGTCGGGCGAGGGGGTCATCGCCCGACGGCCACGTGTCGGCCACCGCCTCGGCCAACGCGGCGGCAGAGGCGTACCGACCGCCGCCGGGCCCATCGGTGCCCACAAAGTCGGTGTCACAGAACTGGCACGTCGCCCGGTGGCGGTCGGCTTCCCGGCCGGTCCAGAGGTTGCACCCCGCGAACCGGCAGAACACGGCGGGGCGGCCAGCATGCCGGCCCTCGCCCTGCAGGGTGTAAAAGATTTCCTTGACGGCGTAGGTCATGGCCTGCTCGCCGACAGCGCCGGATCGACCAGTCCCAGTTGGGCAAACCCGCGAAGTCGCAGGACGCATGCATCGCAGAGTCCGCATGCCGCGCCCGTGGCGTCGGGGTCGTAGCATGAGTGCGTCATCGCGAAGTTGATGCCCAATCCCATCCCCCGAGTGATGATCTCGGCCTTGTCGAGGTGCTGCAGCGGAGCGCGGATCGTCAGCCCATCGAGCCGGGTTCCCAGGCGCGCGGTCGCCTGGAACGCGGCGATGAATTCGGGACGGCAATCGGGATATCCCGAGTAGTCGATCGCGTTGACACCGATGTAGATGTCTCGGGCACCAAGCACCTCGGCCCAGGCGAGGGCGTACGAAAGGAAGATGGTGTTCCGCGCGGGCACGTACGTGACCGGGACGTTGTCGCCGATGGCCTCCTCGGCGCGACGCTTCGGCACGGCAATCATGTCAGTGAGGGCGGAGCCGCCGACGCTGCCAAGATCGATGTCGATGATGCGATGAGTCGCGGCGCCCAGGTCCCGAGCGATGGCCGCGGCGGCGTCCAGTTCTGAGGCATGCCGCTGGCCATAGCGGAATGAAAGCGCATGACAGACAAACCCCGCCTCGCGGGCGATGGCCAGGCAGGTGGCGGAATCCATCCCCCCCGACAGGAGGACGATGGCAGGACGGGGGTCGGACATCGTCGCAAAGTAAGGGATAGCCGGGGAACGGCCATGTTGGCCACGCGGCCGCTGGGGTGTTGCCGACCGGGGGTGGACCGTCTCCCCTGTTACCTGCTGGCGCTGCCGGCGGGGTTCACTTCACGGGAAGGCCCACGATGACCAAGCGAGATGAGGGGGACACGCCCACCCCCCGACGTGCAGAGTTGACCAGCAGACCTTCCACTCCCGAGTTGGAAGGCGGACCGCCCATGCCCGAGGAGCTCACCGGCAGGGCAAGCAAGACCGACGAGGACCTGACGGCGCTGTTCGCCAACGATGGTGCGGACCACATCGAGGACGGCTTCAAGGGTGGCAGCAACCGGGACGAGGACGTCGAGATCCCGAATGGCCCCGACGAGGATTCCAGTGATGACGAGGACGTGACCGTTGGCTAGGGAATTGCTTCGTCGTGAACAGGTTTCGTTCCACACAATGAGGTTTGCCATGTCCCGGAAATCCGTAGTGGCACTTGCGATGATGGTGGCAGTGTTCGCCTCACCCCTGATCGGTCAGGCGCGCGGCAAGGAAAAGGAAAAGGAAAAGGGTAAGCCGGCACAGCCCGCGACGCCTTCGCGCCCGGTTGTCGTGGTGTCGCCCCACGCAACGCCTCGCGCACCGCAGGCGTCGGTGGTGATTTTCCATGACACCGACCGCACTGCGATCCGTCGCTACCACCGCGACCATCCGGTTGCGGTGACCGCGCTTCCACCGGGCATTCGCAAGCGGATTGCGCGCGGCAAGCCGTTGCCTCCCGGCATCGCTAAGAAACAACTCGCACCGGGGCTTATCGCGATCGCGCCGCGCCTCGAACGGGGGTACAGTTACGCTCGCGTCGGGCACGATGTCGTGGTGCTCAATCCGGCAGGAATTGTCGTTGACCTGCTGCTTGACGCGTTCCGGTAGTGGCCGCCGCGCGAAAGGCGCCATGGCGCGTCTTCCCGACGGTCCGGCCCTTGGTGTTGATGGCTGCGGGATGCGCAATCGGTCTCCTCGCGTGCTCGTCTGGCAATCGCCCCGACGCGCGCTCGGATACCCTGACGACGCGGCAGCGCGACAGCGTGATCGGCGCGTCGCGGCTGCCCGGAGCGTCGGGCGTCAACGCCGCCAATCGGCTCACCGACTCGGCGGCTGCACGCCGGGCACGCGAAGCAGCGGCCGCGACAGATCCGTGACGGCACGGCGGTGGTCAGGGCGGGTCAGGGATTGACCACTCCGAGCTGGCTGCTGGCCATCGCCGTCGCGGTCATAGGTGGCGTGCTGGTCGGCTGGATTCTTGGTTCGCGTCACGCCGGCCGTGCGGGCACGGGGCTGCGCGAGTCGTTCACGGCGATCGCCGCCGATGCCTTGCGGGCCAACAATGACCAGTTTCTGGCCGTGGCACGCGCGTCGATGGGCGAGTTTCAGCAGGGTGCGCGCTCCGACTTGGATGCACGGGCACAAGCGATCGATCATCTCCTTCGACCAATGCACGAGGGACTCGCCCGGGTGGATGCCCGGCTGCAGGCCTTCGATCGCGATCGGGTCGCCAGCGCGGCGTCGCTGCAGGAGCACCTGCGATCGATGGCGATGGCGCAGCAGCAACTGACCGGCGAGACCCAGCAGCTCGTCCGCGCATTGCGGGCGCCGCAGGGCCGGGGCCAGTGGGGTGAGCTGCAGCTTCGGCGCGTGGTCGAACTGGCCGGGATGCAGGAGCACTGTGACTTTTCCGAGCAGGTGACGGTGGGGACAGAGGGCGCCCGCCTGCGTCCCGACCTCGTGGTCCACCTTCCCGGTGGCAAGAGCGTGATCGTCGACGCCAAGGCGCCGCTCTCCGCGTACCTCGACGCCCTCGATGCCAGCGATGACGCTGCGCGCGGTGCGTTGCTCGACCAGCACGCCAGGCAAGTTCGTGATCACGTCACGGCCCTGTCCCGAAAGGACTACTCGAGCCAATTTGCCGACGCGCCGGACTTCGTGGTGCTCTTCCTACCCGGCGAGGCGTTCTTCAGCGCTGCGTGCCTTCGTGACGCGGGACTCATCGACTACGCGATTTCACGTGGCGTGATACCGGCCTCGCCGACCACTCTCATCACCGTGCTCAAGGCGGTCTCGCACGGATGGCAGCAGGAACGGGTCGCTCGCAACTCGGCGTTGATTCGGGACGAGGCCATTGCGCTGCACGACCGGATGCGCACGGTCGGCGAGCACCTGGAGCGCGTGCGTCGCGGACTGGAGCACGCGGTCACCGCCTACAACAGCGCGGTCGGATCCATTGAGTCCCGAGTGCTGCCCACCGCGAGGCGACTGCGGGATCTCGGCGCCGGAAATGGCGGTGGCATCGAATCACTCATTCCCGTCGAGGCATTGCCGCGAAGCGCCGTGGCTGAGGAACTCGCCTTTGCGCCGCCAAACGCCGACGGCGCAGACCAGAGAACCGATCGAGCACCTCCATCGTTGTAAGGGAGCAAGCGCATGGCAACCGATTCCTATGGAGGCTGCATGTTTTCCCGATCTGCCCGTATCACCCTTGCCCTTGGTGCCGTCGTGTTCGTGGCGGGATGCCAGGGCGCGAGGGCGGATGACGCCATCCCGTTGCCTGATGTCGCCAACGCACCACCCCTCGCTGCGATGGCCGGCCGTGATTCCGTCCTGCTGGCGGGTGGATGCTTCTGGGGCGTAGAGGCGGTGTTCGAGCGGGTCAATGGTGTGATCAATGTGGTGTCTGGGTACGCAGGAGGCACCGCCCGGAACCCATCTTACGAGCGAGTCAGTTCGGGGAGCACCGGCCATGCGGAAGTCGTCAAGGTCGTCTTTGATCCATCGGTGGTGACCTATGCCGACCTGATGAAGGTGTTCTTCTCGGTCGTGCACGACCCGACGCAGCTCAATCGTCAGGGCCCCGATCGCGGCACGCAGTACCGTTCGGCCGTCTATTACGCCTCGCCGGCGCAGCGTGCCATGACCGATCAGTATATCGCTCAACTGACGAAGGCGAAGACGTTCACCGCGCCGATCGTCACCGAAGTGGCACCCTGGGGACAGTTTTTCGAGGCCGAGTCGTACCATCAGGGGTACTACGACCTCCACCCCTCGCAGCCATACATCGTCTACAACGACAAGCCCAAGGTGGAGGCGCTGAAGAAGCAGTTCCCGGCGCTCTATCGCGATCGATAGCATATGAGAGGCGCGCACTGGTAGAGCGATCGATGGTGAGGGGCTTCGGTGTCACCGTCATCAACACTCGGCCGGACATCCGGACGAGCGACGTGCTGGAGCGGCTGGCCGCCGCTCTCGATCTGCTCGACCGGCATGTCCCACATCACCTTCGGCGAATGCACCGTGACTTCTCCGGCTTCCTGGTCGAGCGGCGCGCGTATCGCGGCGCGTACCTACCGCAGACGCGCACTTGCCTCGTCGAACTGACGTTTGTGGTCAATCGGGCCTTCACGACCGCCCAAGTGGCCGCAACCATCCTTCATGAGGCCATGCACGCGCGACTTCACGCCCGCGGCATCGCGATCAATGACGCGCCGCGCCAGGAACGGTTCTGCAGGCAGGCCGAGATCGATTTTGGCCGGGTGGTCGAAGGGGGTGACGTCATCGTGGCGCGCGCCCTGGCTGCGCTGCAACTTGACGACCGCGGCATCGCGCCGGTTATCGATCCCAGGGTCGCTGCGGCGCGGATCGAAGGCGTAGATCGCGCTGCCGGGCAGTCATGACGTCCTCAGCATCCTGGTCAATGCGCGGTCGAGCGCTGCCGCAAAGGCGTGTTTGTGGCGGCCGTCCCAGGGCGCCGGCCCCCCAGTGTTGACGCCCGAGGCGCGGAACGACTCCATGAGGTTGCGGATCGAGAGGCGCTCTCCGATCGTTTCCTCGGTGTGTTCATCGCCCCGAGGGTCGAGCACCACGATTCCCCGGGGGACGAGAAGTGCCGCGAGCGGGATATCCTGCGTGACGACGAGGTCGCCAGCGACGGCGTGATCAACAATGTGCTGATCGGCCACGTCGGGGCCGCCGTCGACACGCACTGCCGACACGAGGTCGTTCCCGGGTGGAGTCTCGAGGCGCTGGTTCGCGACCAGGATGGTGCGGAGTTGGAGGCGCTTGGCGGCCCGGTACACCACCTCCTTTACCTCCCGCGGCGTGGCATCAGCGTCGATCCAGATGGTCATCGGCTCACCGGCAGCGGGCATATGTGCTCCCCACGAGAGTGACGGCCATGAAGCGCAGACCCGACGCGATCAGGTCAATGCCGCGAGAGCGGCCTCGATGCGCGGCAGCTCGAAGCGAAATCCCGCCGCGTCAAGCCTGGCGGGCACAACCCTCGCGCTGGTCAGCAGTGCTGCGTCGGCGAGCTCGCCGAAGAGCAGGCGGAGCGCAAGGCCCGGTACCGGTATGATGGCTGGACGGTGTATTGCCGCCGCCAGTGCGCTCGTGAATTCTGCATTCCGCACCACGCCGGGCGCCGCAACATTGAACGGTCCGTCGAGTGATGATTGGTCGATCAGGAACACGATGGCGCGGACCGCGTCCTGGATTGACACCCACGGCATCCAATGTTCGCCGCCGGCCAGCGGCCCTCCCAGTCCGAGTCGGAACGGCGTGAGCATCTTGGCGAGTGCGCCGCCCTCCGTGGAGAGGATCGGGGCAAAGCGGGGATGCGCCACGCGGATCCCCGCGTCGCGAGCCGGATTGGCGGCTGCTTCCCACGCCACGGCGAGCCGGCCTAGAAAGTCGTCGGCCGGGGGCGTCGTCTCGTCGATCACCGCGTCACCGCAGTCTCCGTAGATCCCGACCGCGGACGCGCTCACCAGCACCGCTGGCTTGTTCTCCATCCCCCCCAGCGTGCGCGTCAGCAGGTCCGTCGGCCCGACACGACTGTCGATCAGTTCCTGCTTGCGGGTTTCCGTCCACCGTTTCGCCGCGATGTTCTCGCCAGCGAGATGCACCACCGCATCGATTTCGGTGAGTGCCGCGGCGTCGAGTGATCCAGAGGCCGGATCCCACTGCACCCCGTCCGGCATTGGACGTCGGGAGATCGGGATCACGACGTGGCCCGCCTTCCGCAGGAACGTGCCGAGCGCGGTGCCCACCAGCCCGGTTGCTCCGGTGATCGCGACACGCATCATCGTCCCGGTATCCCGCGCTGCGCCCGCTCGGCGGAGAGCAGCGCCGAGACGTGGTGACTGGTGATCAGGCCGACAAATCGACCCGCTTCGTCGACGACCGGCACCAGGTCGCGACCAGACGCGTGGAGGCGCTGGATCACCTGGTCGAACGGGGTGTCGATGGCAATGGCGTCGAGATCGTTGGTTGGTCGCAGCACTGTGGACAGCGGCGCGTCGAGGCCGGCATCAGCAATACCCCGCAAGAGGTCGTCACGGGTGAGCACTCCACGCAGATGGTGTTCCGGGTCGGTGACGGGGAACGCCGTCTGCTCCGACTGCACGGCGATGCGCATCGCGGCGTCGAGCGTGGTGTCGTGGGGGAGCAGGACGAGGCTGGGCATCATCAAACGGCCGGCATCGAGACCGCCCGCGAGTTCGCTGGCCTGTACCGCTTCGAGCTCGGCCTGCGCGCCGAGGAACACAAATCCTGCGATGAGGAGGAGGATGGGGCTGTGCGTGATCCCGAACAGGGCGAATCCAGCGGCGATGGCCTGTCCCACTCGGGCGGCGATGCGGGTGCCGCGAACGAGTCCGAGCCGCATCGCGAGCAGCGCGCGGAGCACCCGTCCGCCATCCATTGGAAACGCCGGGATGAGGTTGAAGAGGAGCAACACCACGTTGGTGTAGAGCAGGGCGCTCCACAGGGGCAGGTCGAGGAATCCGGCGCCCAGGCTGAAGCTCCGCGCGCCTCCCACGACGAAGGTGCCGGTGAGCGCGATCACGATCGCCAGCGTGACGAGGGGTCCTGCAAGCGCGATCACCAGTTCATGCGCGGGACGCCGGGGCAATGACGCAATGCGCGCGATGCCGCCGATGGGCGTGAGTAGGACGTCGGGGGTGCCGATGCCATAGTGACGGGCCGCGAAGATGTGCCCGAACTCGTGGAGGAGAACCGATGCGAACAGCAGGACAATGAAGACGACTTCGTCGAGTGCGCCCGAGGATCCCGCGTGTTGCCAGCCCATCCACGCATACCAGCCGATCAGGAGCAACATCGTGACATGCACGCGAACCTGGGTCTCGCCGACAGATCCGACGCGGACCGCCCATCCCCGCTGATTCGCCATTTGTCGCTCCGGTGCTCCCGCTGAACGCTTCCACGTCCCCTGACGCAGTGTCACGTTGATGCAATGAGGATAATCGGCTGCTGGTCGAGTCCGGCTGTCCCCTGCCGGGAGCGACCGTTATTGTTGATCCCTTCCCGACCGGGCAATGTCCCCGAGGAGCCGAGGCCGATGCCAACCACTACCGCCCCGTCCGTCCTGCCACCCGCCGCCGACGCGGCGCGATGGACCGTGCGCGACGCCGAGAAGCTCTACAACGTGAAGGGATGGGGCCTCGGTTACTTCCGGGTCAACGACGAGGGGCACGTGGAGGTTCATCCACGTGGCGAGGCAGATGGCTCGGGGCCCGGCGTCGACCTCTATAACATCGCGATGGACCTGAGCGCGCAGGGCGTCGGGATGCCGCTGCTGCTCCGCTTCTCGGACGTCCTCCATTCCCGGATCAGTGAGCTCGCGGGCCGGTTCGCCGACGCGATTCGAGATTTCGGCTACGAGGGCGAGTACACCACGGTGTACCCGATCAAGGTCAACCAGCAGCGTCACGTCGTCCAGGAGATCGTCGAGTTCGGCACGCCCCACGGCGTGGGGCTCGAATGCGGCTCGAAGCCCGAGCTCATGGCCGTGCTTGGCCTCAATGAGGCCACCCGGCACATCATCGTCTGCAATGGCTACAAGGACGAGGAGTTCATGCGACTCGCGCTGATCGGCCAGCAGCTGGGCCACAAGGTGATGATCGTGCTCGAGCAGGTCAGCGAACTTGACGTGTTGCTCAAGGTGGCCGCCGAGATGGGAGTCGAGCCCACGGTTGGGGTGCGGATCAAGCTGGCGACCGAAGGGTCGGGGCGGTGGGCGAAGAGCGGCGGGGAGCGTTCCAAGTTCGGCCTGTCGGCCGTCGAGCTGGTGCGCCTGCTCGACACCCTCGAGCGGGAGGGGAAGCAGCACATCCTCGAGCTCGTTCATTTCCACCTGGGCTCGCAGATTACCGACATTCGTCACCTGAAGAAGGGCCTCGAGGAGGTCGGTCGGTACTACGTCGAGCTGCGCAAGATGGGATTCGACATCACCTACGTCGATGTGGGAGGTGGCCTCGGGGTCGACTACGACGGGTCGCGTTCCACGCGGCCGGCGTCGGTGAACTACACCATGCGGGAGTACGCCAACGACGTCGTCTATACCGTCGGCGGCATCTGCCGCAATGAGTCGGTCCCGATGCCGCACTTGATCTCCGAATCCGGCCGGGCGATCACGGCGCATCATGCATTGTTGCTGGTCAACGTCATCGACTGCGAGTCACAGTACGAACCGCAGCGGGTCACGCTCGACACCGATGCCCACCCGGCGCTGCTCGAGATGCAGGAGAATCTCGAGACCCTGTCCCTCGACCGGGTCGAGGAGGCGTTCCACGACGCGGTCTTTGCCAAGGAGCGAGCGCAGGAGTACTTCGCGAGCGGAGTGTACACCCTGCGTGACAAGGCGAACGCCGAGCAGCTCTACCTGACCACGCTCAATGCGCTCGCGCAACAGATCGGCGACGAGCGGGCCGCGCATCCCGAGTTGGTCGCCCACCTTGAGACGACGCTGGTCGACCGCTACTTCTGCAATTTCTCGCTCTTCCAGTCGCTGCCGGACAATTGGGCGATCGACCAGATCTTCCCGATCATGCCGATCCACCGCCTCGACGAGATGCCGAGCCGACGTGGCACCATTCAGGACGTGACCTGCGATTCGGATGGGAAGATCGATCGTTTTGCGGGGAGCCGGAGGGGAAAGCCGTCGCTCGAACTGCATCGGTGGAAGGAGGACGAGCCGTACATCCTCGGGATCTTCCTCACCGGTGCGTATCAGGAGATCCTTGGCGACCTGCACAACCTCTTCGGCGACACCAACGCGGTGCACGTGCGGCTGAAGGAGGGCGGGTACGAGATCACGGACCTCGTCCATGGTGACACGGTGACGGAGGTGTTGACCTACGTGCAGTTCCACGCCTCCGACCTGCTCGCCACGTTTCGGCGCAAGGTGGCTGCGCGAGCGGGGACCATCTCGCGCCAGGATGCGAACGGCTTCATTGCGGATTATGTGGCAGGGCTGGAAGGGTATACATATCTCGAGGGAGATCTGCCGGAGTAGGAAGGTCGTCAGTCGTCAGTCGTTTGCTGCGTCTGCGCAGCATGAAGGCCGGCGCTCCTCAGGGATGCCGGCCTTCGCGACGAGGGTAGCTGACGACTGACGACTGAGGCCTCGTTCAGCGCTTGACCATATGCACGAAATCCCGCTCATCGGGGCCGGTGTAGATCTGTCGCGGCCGGGCGATTTTCTGCTCCTTGTCGCCGTTCATCTCTTCCCACTGCGCCAGCCAACCCGGCAGGCGCCCGAGCGCGAACAGCACGGTGAAGAAGTCGGTGGGATACCCCATCGCCTGGTAGATGAGCCCCGAGTAGAAGTCGACGTTCGGGTACACCGTCCGCTTGATGAAGTACTCGTCCTGCAGGGCGATCCGCTCCAGCTCGAGCGCGATCTCCAGCTTCGGGTTGAGACCCGTCTGCGCGAACACGTCGTTCGCGACCTTCTTGATCAGCTTGGCGCGCGGGTCGTACGACTTGTAGACGCGGTGCCCGAAGCCCATAAGGCGGTCCCCGCCGCTCTTCACATCCTCGATGAACTTCGGGATGCGGTCCTTCGTCCCGATCTCGTCGAGCATCCGCAGCACCGCCTCGTTGGCGCCGCCGTGAAGCGGGCCGTAGAGCGCGGCGATCCCGGCCGACACCGCCGAGAACGGGTCGACCCCCGACGAACCGACCGCGCGAACCGCGCTGGTCGAGCAGTTCTGCTCGTGGTCGGCATGCAGGATGAAGAGAATCTCGAGCGCACGTTGAAGTACCGGATTCGGCTCGTGCTTTCCGCCGATGCTGAACGTCATGTTCACGAAGTTGCCGATGTAGTCGAGGTCGTTGCGCGGGAACTCGTACGGCAGGCCGCGGGAATGCCGGAAGCAGAACGCCGCGATGGTCGGCAGCTTGGCCATCAGGCGGACCCGCTGGATGTAGCGGTTCTGCGGGTCGGTGATGTCCTTGGCGTCGGGGTAGAAGGTCGACAGTGCGCCGACCACGCCGAGGAGCATTCCCATCGGGTGCGCGTCGTAGCGGAAGGCGTCGAGGAACTTGAGCACGTTCGTGTGGACGTAGGTGTGATAGCGGATGTCCTCGGTCCACGACTCGAGCTGCGCCGCGTTGGGCAGCTCCCCCTCATTGAGGAGCCACGCGACCTCGAGGAACGACGAGTGCTCGGCCACCTGTTCGATGGGGTAGCCGCGGTATCGGAGGATCCCCTTGTCACCGTCGATGTACGTGATGGCGCTGCGACACGCGGCCGTGTTGAGGAAGGCCGGGTCGTAGGTCATCAGGCCGAAATCCTCGGCCGATGTCTTGACCGCGCGCAGGTCCATCGCGCGAATGGTGCCATCGGTGACCGGAGCCTCGTAGGAGGTGCCGGTGCGATTGTCTGTGATCGTCAGGGTATCGCTCGCCACCGTGGTTCCCCTCGGGATCGAAGTGTGCGGAAGACGCGAACTTGCGTTCCCGGAAGATAACGCCGCCCCCGATGCCTTGCGCCGCGCCGCGATCGCGGTTTCTTGGGGCGATGGAATCGTCACTTTCCCGGGTCTCTGTGCCGGATCGGCTCGAGGGCTTCCTCGTTGGGGCAGTGATCGGCGCGTCGCTCGCCGCTGTCACGGTGGATGCAACCACCGCTGAGGACGTGCGGGCGCTGGTCGGCCCGGACGGGCCACTCCCCCCGCAGCCACCCGCAGGGCGGCGCCGGGCACCCGTGGCGCTCGGCGACGCGCTCATCGAGGAACTCGTCTCCGGTGGGGTCGACCTTCGCCGCCTCGCGAAGCGATGGATCGCGTGGCACGTGGCTGACGGGCTCGACGCCGAGCCGGCCCTCGTCGAGGCGCTGCATCACCTCGGAGCATTCGACGCGCCCCGGCCGACCGGCGGTGCGCCCTGCAATGCCGCGATGGCCGCCGCGCTGCCTGCTGCGCTCACGGCCACCGCCCCACAAGCGATGATCGGCGGGGCCTTCCATGTGGCGCGCCTCCTCGATCCAGACGAATCGACGGCGCTGGCGGCGGTGGTGGCGGTGGTGGGCGCGTCGCGACTGCTGGCGGGGCACCGGGATTTCATCCCCGACGCGCTCGCCGTCCTGCGCGCCAACGACGCGCCGGTCGGGGTGGTTGAAGCGATTGCGCGAATCCCCCGCGATCCGCGCAATCCGCCGCCTCGACCGGGCCGTGACGCGACGCCGATCGCGGCCGTCTCGTGGATGCTCTGGACTGTCCATCACCGACCGCGCGGTGCCCGTGCGCTGGAGGAAATGGTCCTCGCGGGCGGTGTGCCGGTGTCGATCGGGTCGGTGCTCGGCGCGCTCATCGGGGCGCGCGACGGCACGGGCAGCTGGCCCGGTGCGTGGTTCGACGGCGCGGGGGATGACGTCGTGTTGCGCCGCGGCCTCGCGTTGCGCCTGGCGGGCTCCGCAAATCGGCAACGCTAGGCAGTTCCCGCTGGCGCCGGTTCGTTCAGGTCACCGCGCCCGAAGTACGAAGAATCCCTCTGTGCTGCTGCTCATCACGATGATCCCGCTCGCGAAGAACGGATAGTTGCTCCACGATCCACCGTACCCGGGGGTGTTCGACAGGCCAGGCGCCGTGTCGAAGAACCCAAGCTGGACCGGTGCGGCCGGGGAGCTGACATCCACCACGCGCAGGCCAAACTGATAGTTCGACATGAACATCCGGGTCCCCCGGATGTAATGGTTGTGATCGGTCGCCCGCGTGGGTCCGAAGTACTGCATGACCAGGATGGGATCGTCGAGGTCGGTGACGTCCCACACCAGCGTCCGGGTGTTGGCCGTTCCCTGTCCTTCATCAAGTTCGTCGTTGACGAGGAAGTAGCGTTGGTCCTCGGTCAGCCAGCCCTGGTGGGTGTAGGCGACGCCGGGGTATCCCGCCCTCGCGAGGGCGATCGGTGCCGTCTTGATCGTGACATCGGCAATGCTGATCGCGGTTTCATTGGCGCCGAAGCAGATCTCCCGTCCGGCGTGTTGCGCATCGGGTCCGATGTAATTCACGCACTGCACGTCGTGGGTGTATCCAGTTCCGGTGCGGCCGGTCTGGGTGTCGGCGAAGCAGCCAGCGAAGACCGGAGTCGTCGCGTTCCGCAGGTCGACCATGTGCAACCCACCGCCGCAGGTCGTCCCGCCACCGCTCGCGCCCACGATGTAGCCGAATCCCGAGGCGGTGTTGATCGCGATGTTGTGCGCGCTGTTGATGTTGCGATACACCGAGTTGGGCGCGAACACGCGCGGACTCGTCACACCCCGGAGCTGCGTCAGGTCAAACACCTGCATGCCATGGGCACCGGCGCCGTCGGCCACGATATAGGCGTGGTTCTGGTACACCTTCACATCATGCCAGACATTGGGCGTCGCACCGCCGGTGATCGGCAGGTAGCCGACGAACCGTGGATCCGACGGCACCGATAGATCGATGAACGACGTGCCGTCCCGGCGTAGCACGATCGCGTACTCCTTCCCGTCCTGCGGATCGGTCCATCCCCAGATGTCGTTCAGCGTGGCGGTCGACGGCGTGCCGATCGCCGAGCGCGGCAGGTACGCCACAAGGTCGACGTTCTGACACGGGAAGGGGCCGGCGATCCCGCCGTTGCACACCGTGAGCGCGCCAGTGATCGGTGGACCCAGGGGACCGGCGAAGGCCGCGGTGAGATCAACGACACTGCTTAGGGAACCGAGCGTCGCCGTGATCCGCGCCGTTCCGGCCCGGGCCACGGTGACCACTCCCGTCGCATCGACGGGGAGCGCTCCGGCGTTGGAGGACGCGAAAGTGATCGGTGCACCGTCGATGACACGATTGTTCGCGTCACGGGCTTGTGCCACCAGCGTCACAGCTTTGCCTGCCATGTCGAGCGGGGTCGCCGGGGCGGTCAGCTGCACGGCGGTGGCGACCTGGGTGACGTTCACCGGAATGAGCGCCGTCTTCCCGCCCGCCGAGGCCACCACCGTGTCGACACCGTTGCCGATTGAGGTGACGAGTCCATTCGCGCCGACCTGGATGATTCCCGTCCGGCGGGTGGTGTACGTCACCGTGGCCGCCACCGACCCGCCAGCCGCGTCCCGCGGCGTCACTGCCAATTGCTGCGCCGTGCCGAGCGACACGAAAATGAGCGCGCCCGGTGATGCATCGAGTGTCACCACGCCGCCCGATGGCGGTGGCGGTGGCGGGGCCGGGGGCGGAATGACCGGGTCGATGCTGCTGGTGCCGCAACCCACTGCAGCGCCGAGGAGGACGGTCGCAAGAAGGCGCTGCGCGTGGGAGATCACTGGGGCTCCGGTCATGCTCGTGAAATGGCGACCATCTGCAATCCGCCCCGGGGTCGGGCGCGCCACAATGATAAGGACGAATGACTGGCGGGGAATGGGACGCTACGGCGATCGGAAAGGCTTTCCCTTGTAAGTTGCATGGGTACCCCAGCCGAACGAGGACCACATGACAGCCAGGATTCCCGTCACCTTCTGCGCCGTTGCCGCCGGCGTCGTCCTTGCGGCGTGTTCTCCCCCAGCCGCTGACAACGGCGGCCCGGTGTCGAAGGTTCCGGGCGGATGCACGCCGGTTGACACCCGGGCTCCCCATGCCGCTGGTCAGCAGCCAGCATTTGTCGGCCAGACTCGGGCCTGTGCGGCGACGTCCTCCACCAGGTTCACCGTCACGGTCGTCGCGACCGGGCTCGACCATCCGTGGGCCGTTGAACCGATGCCTGACGGGTCGCTGCTCGTGACTGAACGGCCGGGGTGGATGCGGATCGTGTCGGCGACGGGCGCGCTGGGCTCACCGCTCGAGGGCCTGCCTGCGGTGAGTGCGAAAGGGCAGGGCGGATTGCTCGACGTAGCATTGAGCCCCGACTTCGCGGCCGACCGGATGATCTACTGGAGCTACGCCGAGCCACGGACCGGCGGCAACGCGACATCGGTGGCGCGGGGCGTACTCTCGATCGACCAACGCCGCGTCGAAAACGTGAGCGTGATCTTCCGCGCCCAGCCCACCTACGATGGCAACCTGCACTTCGGCTCCCGCCTCGCCTTCGGAGCAGACGGAATGCTCTTCGTAACGCTGGGCGAGCGGTCGGATCGCGAGATGCGACCCCAGGCCCAGCAACTCGGCAGTCACATGGGGAAGGTCGTGCGAATCGCGCCCGATGGCTCGGTGCCTCCGGGCAATCCCTTTGCGACAACGTCCGGCGCGCGGCCCGAGATCTGGACGCTCGGACATCGCAATATCCAGGGCGCCGCCATCGACGCGTCCGGCCGACTCTGGACCATCGAGCATGGCCCGCGCGGCGGCGACGAAGTGAATCTCATCGTCGCCGGATCCAACTATGGCTGGCCCCTGGTGAGCTACGGCGAGGAGTACAGCGGAATGGCGATCAGCGGTGCGGTGACGGCCCGCGACGGGTATGTCCAGCCGGTGTACTATTGGGACCCAGTGATCGCGCCGTCGGGTGCGCAGTTCCACAGCGGCAGGGGGTTCCCCGAGTGGAAGGACAACCTGTTCATCGGTGGGCTCGGTGCCGCGGCACTGGTTCGCCTCGTGATCACCAACGATCGGGTGACCGGCGAGGAGCACCTCCTGACCGATCGCCAGCAGCGAGTGCGTGACGTTCGCGAGGGAACTGACGGCGCGCTGTACGTCGTCACTGACGAGGCACGGGGCGAGTTGTGGCGCATCACCCCGTGAGTCCGTTCAGCGGCCGAGCCAGTAGGACACCTTGACGAGGAAGGTGTCGTCTGCGCGCTGGCCGAATAGTGAGTCGTAATCGCCCCTGAAGCCGGAGTTGCCACGCTCCGAAGCGAATTGCTGGCGCCCTTGGCTCCAGACGAGGAAGACGGTTGACCCCGGTCGATATTCCCAGCGGAACACAGCGTTCGACCGGAATCGCATGACGTTGAATCCCGCCGGTCCCGTGGCAGTCGCAGGTTCCCACGGCTGGAATCGGTCCTCGTAATAATCGGCCCTCGGATCGGCCAGTTCGCGGACCCTGGTGTAGGACCCCTTGGACACAAACGGATTGGCGTAGAGCTGGAGCGATGCCTCGGGCGAGAAGGTATAGTTGACGCGCCAGGTGAGCCCGAGTGTCTCCTGGTCGAGCGCCGCAAAGGTGTAGTGAGGCGCACCGGCTGCGTCGACGACGTTGCCGTACCACTGCGAGTCATCCTCGTTGTCGGTATAACTGAGCCCGGTGGATGACGACAGCCGGGTGGAGAGATTCACAAGCACCGACGGCTGGATGTTGATCGACCTGCTTCGCCCCCCGTCGCCGCGCCAGTAGTTGACCCACATCGCCGGCACGATCACCCGGCGACCGTCGCCCTCGACGCCAGCCCATGGCGAAAAGTAAGGTTCGGTTTTGAGCGCGGGGCCACCGCGCGTGCAGTTGCGATCGCAGTAGACCTGACCAATGCTCTTGGTGCCGCCAGCGTGCAGCCACCAGCGGTTGTTGAGCTGGGTGTGGACATTGGTGTTGAACGCGCGCTCGGTGGGGAGCCCCTCGAGGGTCCAGTATTGCCACCAGTTGAAGTTCCAGTTGAGGCGCTGGAAGACCCGGTTCGGATCGTTGAAGCGTAACGCGAACCAGTTCGTCCATGTCTGCTGATCGGCCCGCTGCAGGAATCCGATGTCATTGAGCTCGAACCCGGCCGATCGGCGGCCGTACCCGGTCTCGAAAGCGGTGTGCTGCCCACCCACCTTGGCGAATCGGACTTCCGTGGAGTATCCCGAGAGCGAGGTCTGGGTCGAGTCGTAGGCGATGTCGTCGTCGGGTCGCTGGAAGTAGTGCGTGGGGCGCCGCTGGGTGAGGGCGATCGCCTCGGCGGTACCAGACACCTGACTCGCCATGAGCGAGCCGGAAAATTCGTAGCGTCCGAGCCGACGGCGAGCATCGATGCCACCGGTATACGCGCCCTGGTGCATGAACGGCTCGGTCCACGTGTCGAGCGCCCGGTTCACGCCAGTCACCATGACGCCAACGCTGCCATTTCCCGCCGCAAAGTCCTGGTTCATCCTCAGCACCGCGTAGTTGGTGCGCGGCTCGATGGTCGCGCTGCCCCCGCCGCCCACCCGGTCGGTCACGGCGTCGAGCACGCCGATCGACAACCCGCCGGGGAGACGGCCAGTCAGTTTCGCGGCGCCCAGGATGCGGGTCGATGTGGGCGAGAGGGCGTCGCCGTAACGGCCCGCGAGTTCGGGCGCTCGGCCGATGCGTCTGGTGTAGAAGAGGCCCTCACCAGTTTCGCAATCGACCACCGCAAAACAGTTGACGCGGAAATCGAAGAGCCCGGCACCCTCGACAAAGAAGGGCCGGCGCTCGCTGAAGAAGGTCTCGAAGGCGGACAGGTTCAGCACCGCGGGATCTGCCTCGACTTGGCCGAAGTCGGGGTTCACGGTGGCGTTGAGCGTGAGGTTCGAGGCCACGCCGTATTTCAGGTCGCCCCCCACCTGCATCGCCTGGTGCCGGGTGAATCCGTCGGCCGCGGGTCGGCTCGCATTGCGGGAGAGCAGGTAGGGCGCCAACTCGGCGCGACGCGGCGTTGCGAGGTCGCGCAAGCCGTTCAGCTCGCCGAACTGTGACACCATACCGCTCTGCGACATCCGACCGAGTGGCCAGGTGATCAGTGCGGTGTGACGCTGCAGGTTTCGCCAAACCGCAAAGCCAAAAGTCACCTCGGGCGCGGCGGCAAAGCGCAGCTGCGAGAGCGGAATGCGATACTCCGCCGTCCATCCTGAGGAGTCGACGCGCGTTGCCACGTCCCAGATGGCGTCCCATGCATCGTCGCCATTGCCGTCGTTGTAGATGGCGTAGTCGGCTTTCACACCCGCCGGGTTGACGCGGAACTCATAGCCCGTGCGACGGTCGTGATAGGAGTCGACGAACACGCTGACCTGATCGGACGCGGTGGGCGCGTCGCGGCGTGAGAGGAGGCTGACGATGCTGTCGGGATGGGTGTCGAATGCACGAACGAACACGTAGAGATAGTGTACGTCGTACGCCACCTGAAACGATGTTCGTTGGCGGGGCGGGCCGTCCTCGATCGGCCGTGCCTCACGAAACTGGTCGGTGTGTGGTGCCTGCTGCCACACCGCATCATCGTCCCGGCCGTCGATCGCGGGCGCTTCGGCGGCGCGGGTGGCCGTCACGGTTCGGAGCGAATGATCCGTGATCGGGACACGGCCAGGATTTGCGTCTCCCTGGAAAGCCAGGACAGTGGCAACAATGAAAAGCATGGGACCGGTCCGCGGAAGGGTTCACGGCGTTAGACGCCGATCATCCGCAGATGGTTGCGCCGCTCGCTCCGCCTTACCGGTTCCTGATCAACCGAGCTCGATCTCGACATGACGGGTGGTTCCGTCATCGATCAGTTGCAGACCTGCAACGTGATCACCAATCTCGCCTTCGACTGTCATCGACCGGACCCCGCGATTGACGCCGCCAGGATTCACGACGCGGATCTGGTACGTGCTGGTTGCATGCCGGTAGGTCATCGTGAACTCCGGCCAGTCGCGCGGAATGCACGGATCAACGATCAGCCGGTCGCCGCGAAGGGTGAACCCGAGGATGAATTCCGTGCCGGCGCGATAGAGCCAGGATGCCGACCCCGTGTACCAGCTCCAGCCGACCCGGCCGATGTGGGGCGTGGTCGAGTACACGTCGCCCGCCAGCGCATACGGTTCGCCCATGTAACGCGCCGCATCCGCCGGCGTTCCGGTCAACCGCACGGGATTGATCAAGTTGAAGTACTCCATCGCCATGTCGCCGTCGCCGAGCATTGCGCGGGCGATCACTGCCCAGGCGGCGGCGTGGGTGTACTGCGCGCCATTCTCCCGGATCCCCGGCAGGTATCCCTTGATGTACCCCGGTTCGAGTTGCGTCTCGTCGAAGGGGGGCGCCAGCAACAGGATGAGGCTGTCATCACGTCGCACGAGTCGTTCATCGAGCGACGCCATGGCCTGCGCCTGATGATCCGGAAGGCCGGCCCCCGAGATCACACTCCACGATTGCGCGATGGCGTCGATCTGGCATTCGTCGTTGGTGGCGGAACCGAGCGGCGTGCCGTCGTCGAAGTAGGCACGGCGGTACCAGGCCCCGTCCCAACCCGCTGTCTCGAGTGCCGACGCGAGCGAATCGCGGTGATCGCTCCACGCCCGGGCGCGCTCGGCCTCACCCCGTTCCGCGGCAACCGCCACCCAATCTGCCAGGATGGTGTGAAGGAACCATCCCATCCAGACGCTTTCACCGCGGCCTTCCACGCCGACCCGGCTCATGCCGTCGTTCCAGTCGCCCGCACCGATCAGCGGAAGGCCATGGGCACCGACGGCGAGACTGCGGTCAATAGTGCGTGCGCAATGTTCATAGATGCTGGCGCTCTCACCGGAGAGGCGTGGCTCGAAATACGCCTCCATGTGCCCAGGAGCGAGCGCCGGGCCCTCGATGAACGGCACGATTGCATTGAGCACCGGCGCGTCGGCCGTGACGCGGAGGTATTGCATCGTGACAAACGGCAGCCACAGCAGGTCATCCGAGAAGCGTGTGCGCACCCCGCGTCCCGAGGGCGGATGCCACCAGTGCTGTACGTCGCCCTCCACAAACTGCCTCGACGCCGCCCGGAGCACCTGGTCACGGGCCAGATCAGGCCGACTCGCCAGCAGAGCCATGACGTCCTGCAACTGGTCCCGAAATCCGTATGCACCGCTCGATTGGTAGAACGCCGCGCGGGCCCACAGGCGACACGCGAGCACCTGATACTGGAGCCATCGGTTGATCATCACGTCGAATGACGGCTCGGGCGTCTGCACCTGCAGCGCACCGAGTACCGCGTCCCACTGCGCAATGACCGCGTGCAGCATCGCGTCGACATTTTTGGCGCGCACCCGGGCAACCAGCGCTGACGCAGCGGCCGCGTCCGGGGCCTGGCCGAGCAGGAAGGTCACGGACCGCGACTCGCCGGCCGGGATGACCAGGTTACACCGCAGCGCACCGCACGGATCCCGACCGGCGCCCACCTTGTTCGACAGTGCAGCATCGCGCCGGAGGGCGGCCGGCTGGGTCACCGAGCCATTGCGGCCCAGGAATTCGGTGCGGTCGCCGGTGACGGACTCCTGGGCGCCGGCGAGGTCGGCGAAGGCGACATGCGCGGCGTAGTCGGGGTGCCACGGATTCCGGGCGAACAGCGCGCCCGTTGCAGCGTCGAGCTCGGTGACAAGGTGCTGCGACGTCGCGTCGCGTGTCGTGCCAAGAACCCATTCCACGTAGGCAGTGACCGACAGTCCCCGCGAGCGCCCACCGGGGTTGTGCACGGTGAGACGCGAAACCTTGACTGGGTCGTCCACCGCCACGAACTGCACCAGTTCGTGGTCGAGGCCGTCGACGCGGCGGCGGTGGCGGGTGTATCCGGCGCCATGCCCCACCTCGCACGACCCGCTCCATCCCGCCATCGGCGCGCCAGTGGGCGTCCACACATTGCCGCTGTCGGCGTCGCGCAGATAGATCACTTCCGGCGGCGGGTCAGTGACGGGATCGTTCGACCACGACGTGAGGCGATTGCTCTGGCTGTTCCGTGCCCAGGTCGAGCCGGCGCCGGCCTCGGATACCAGCGCCCCGAACGATTCGTTGGCCAGCACGTTGATCCAGGGCAGCGGGGTCGGGCGAGCCACCGAGGTCGTGATGAGATACTCGCGTCCATCAGCAGTGAATCCGCCATGTCCGTTCGCGAACGCGAGGCCATCCAGTCCGGAAGGTACCGGGTCGGGCGCGCGCAACGGAGCCCGCGGGGAAACGGTCGAGATGGGGGCGGCAACCGTCGTCGACCGGACCCGTCCGACCTGGTCGGCCAGTGTGCCACGTCGCGCGGAGAGGATGACTCTGGCGGATGCGAACAGGACGTCGCGCTGCACCTCCGTGAGTTGCTCGGCCCGCAGCAGGTAGGTCCCGCTGGGAACCTCCGCCCCGCCACCGGGCGCCACCGCCGGACTTGCCCGCAACATCGTCTGGAGGGTGAGCTGCAGGTCCTGCACGTATGACGGTGCCCGTTCATTCAGGATGACGAGGTCGACCGCGAGGCGCTTCATCTTCCAGTATTCGTGGGCGCGCAGCAATTGACGGATCAGCCCGACATCCTCCGCGTCTTCGATCGTCACCAGCACCAGCGGGAGGTCGCCTGAAATGCCGTGCGGCCAGAGCATCGACGCGCCGCCGTGCTGTCGCGCGATGATCGCGGCAGGTGCCCGCATCGCTCGATCCGCATAGAGCAGCGGGGCGGCGAGCTCCTGGAAGAGGTGTGCCTCGTTGGGACCGATGCCGACGTGGTGCATCTGGACCTGGGCGCGTGTCCACGCGAGTGTGCCGGCCCGTTCGAAGATCGTGAGGTCCTGGTACTTGTCGGCCAGGTCGAGGACCGCGTCCCGCGATTCCGCCACCATGGTCGAGAAGCAGAGGCGGACGGTGCGCCCGGGACGGATGGTCACGTGTCGGCGCAGGCTCACAATCGGATCGAGCACGGGCCCCGTCGTGTTGGACAGTGGGCGCCCGCTCACCGCCCCGTCGGCCGTGCGGAGAGTGTTGCCCCGGCCCACGAAGCGGTACCGATCAGTCTCCCACTGCATCGTGTCGCTTCCGTCGGATGTCGCCACCACGTGCGCCAGCCACACCTCGGGATCGTCGGGTGATCGTTGCCGGCGTGTCGCCAGGAGCGCATTCGCCTCGCTCACCACCTCGGTGCTGACGAACAGGTTCGAGAACGCGGGGTGGGCCACGTCGGCGGCATGGGGGGCCAGGACGACCTCTGCATACGACGTCACGTCGATGTCGCGGGTGGTGCGTCCATGGTTGGTGAGTGAGACGAGCCGCAGTTCGGCATCGTCCTCAGCCGATACGATGACCTCGAGGCGGGTGGTCATGCTACCATCACGTCGGCTGAGCTCCGCTCGATCCTCCTGGAAGGCGAGTTCCCACGCCGATGCCTCGCGAGCTGAGGGCTGGAACGCGGCAGACCAGGATTCGCCGCTCTCCGTGTCGCGCAGGAACACGAACGAGCCCGTGTCGTCGCACGTGACGTCCTCTCGCCAGCGGGTTACGGCGAGTCCATTGCACCGGCTGTATCCCCCCCCGGCCGAGGTGAGCATCACGGCGTACCGGCCGTTGGAGAGCAAATGGGTTCGGGGCGTGGTGCCGTGTGGCGACGAGAACGTTCTCGACACTGCTGGCACCGACTCGCGGACATCGCCGACCGCCGTGAACTCCTCGACGCGTGGGCGCGCCACCGCGACATCGCGTGGTGTCCGTTCCTGCAGGAGCATCTCGGACGCCTGCACCATCGGCTCCGCATGAAAGCGTGAGCGCATCGCGCCATCATGGAGCGCGTTGGTGATCGCCACCAGCATCATGCCCTGGTGGTGCGCCATGTAGCTGTGCACGACGGCACCCCGCTCGCCTGGCGGGCGACGGGAGGCGGTAAAATCCACGGCTTCGTAAAAGCCATAGGGACCGGATGCACCCACCCGTCGCAGCTCGGCAAAGTTCCGTGCCGCCTCGCCAGGGTCGATCATCGATGCCAAACCGGTGGCGTGCGGGGTGATCACGATCGCGTCGCCGAGTCCCCGCTTCAGGCCGAGTCCGGGGACGCCGAAGGCGGAATATTTGTACGTCATCTCGAGATCGCGCGCGCTGTACCCGGATTCCGACACGCCCCATGGGATGTCGCGCTCCTCGCCGTACGCGATCTGGCGATTCACCACCAAGCGGCAGGTCTGCTCGATCAGGCTGCCCACGGGGGTTCGCATCAGCAGCGCCGGCATGAGGTACTCGAACATCGATCCCGACCACGACATGAGCACCGAGTCACGGCCCACGGGCGTCAGCGATCGGCCCAGCCGGAACCAGTGCTCGACGGGTACGTCGCCCTTCGCGATGGCGATGTAGCTGAGCAGGCGTGCCTCGGAGGCGAGGAGGTCGTAATGACCGGGGTCGAGCGAATCCTCGGCGACACGGTATCCGATCGAGAAGAGCTTGCGCAGCGGATCGAAGAGAAAGCCGAACTCCGTCGCATCGACCATCCGCGTCGTGTCCGAGGCGAGCGCCGCGATCCGAATCACCAGGGATCGCGCCGAGCGCTCACATTGCTCGACGGCGATCCCGAGACTTTCGAGGTCGACGTCCAGGGGCGCGGCATCGCCCGAGGCCCGGAGGGCCGCCAGCGAGCGCGCGACCAGCGTGCAGCGCGCCGGCAGCTCCGCGAGCGTGGGACCGGCGAGCAGCGGGGCAAAGGCGTTGGCGGCGCCGCCCAGTCGAAGCCGCACCCACGGCGCGAGGCGGTCGAAATCCATGAGCTGGCTCGCCACATCGTCGATGAGGGCGCCGGCCCACGCCGCCACGTCGTGCTCCCCCACCGACTGCAGGCCGGCTGCCTCCGCCATGTCGAGCAGGGCGCGGGCATCGACGGAGAGCGCTTCGAGCCGCGCTACCTGATCATGCGGCGTCACGGCGGCGACGGCCGCGCGTTCCATGATCCGGGCCATCTGCTCGTCGATCCGGCGCCGCACGTTTCGCTCGACGTCGGCGTGATCGCCCACGTTGCGCACCGCCCGGCGCAGCAGGTCCACCGTGTCGAGGATACCGGTCATCGAGGACGTCGGCATGGCGGGTCGATCGAGCAGTTCGCGACAGGCGTTGCCGGTGGCGATCAGGCAGCCGACGAAGTTGCCGCTGTCGACCGATGAGATGTACCGTGGCTCCAGCGCCCGCCCTTCGGTGGTCTCGTACCAGTTGTAGAGGTGGCCGCGGCAGAACTCCAGACGCCTGACCGAGGAGAGGGTGGCCTCGAGACGGTCGAGCATGGTCACCGATCCGATCCAGCCAAAGTCGCGGGCCGAGACGTTCGCCAGCAGCGACAGGCCGATGTTCGTCGGTGACGTGCGGTGCGCGACGACCGGCTGCGGGGTCTCCTGGAAGTTGTCGGGCGCGAGCCATCTGTCGCCGGCCGTGACGAACGTGCTGAAAAATCGCCAGGTCCGCCGCGCGATCAGGCGAAGCGTGCGGGCGTCAGCATCGGAGACGGCGGTGGTACGGGCGCTGAGCTGCGAGATGCTGAGTGCATGTGCGATCACCGGCGAGAACGCCCACAGCAGGAGGAGTGGAACGGCCGTCTGCCAGCGGGGAGCCTGGTTCCATGCCACCGCGACGGTTGCGGCGGCGGTGAGGACGAGCGCGCCGGCCATCCGACCCATGAAGTCCCGGATGCGGTTGCGATGGCTATTCGCCGATTGCGCCGCCGTGGTCCACTGCAGCAGGTGGCGACGCGTGATGATCACGCGACCCAGCGTCCGCAGTATCGCATCCCCCATGACCCATGACTGGTGCGCCAGCATGGTCACGGTGACGGCGGTGTGCCAACCGGCGGCCTCGAGGTCGCGCCGCACGGCGCGGACATGGCTTCGCTTCGAGATCCCGCGGCCGCGGGGAACCACGCCAGCAGCCACCGGGATAAGTGCGGGAATGACAATGGTCGCCAGGATGAACAGCATCCATCGCATTGGTGCGACGTCGGCGAGGCTCCACGCCAGCACGATCGTCAGGAAGGCGGAAGGGGCGGAGAGTGAGCGCCGCATGTTGTCGAGGATCTTCCATCTGGCCACAAGCGGCAGGCCGCGTGCGAACAACCACGGCAGGAGCTGCCAGTCGCCACGGACCCACCGATGCTGGCGCGCGGCGGCAACGGTGTAGCTCGCGGGTGCGTACTCGAACACCTCGATGTCGGTGACGAGCCCGGCGCGGGCGAAGATCCCCTCGTAGAGATCGTGGCTGAGCAGGCGATTCTCCGGCACCCGCCCTGCCAGCGCCGCCTCGAACGCGTCGAGGTCGTAGATCCCCTTTCCGGTGAACGATCCTTCGCCGAAGATGTCCTGGTAGACATCGGAGATCGCCGACGCGTATGGGTCGATCCCGGGCGAGCCCGACACCAGTTGCTGGTAGAGCGAGCCGGCGCGGCCAGGCAGCGGGGGCGTCACACGCGGCTGCAGGATGGCGTATCCATCGACCACGCGACGGCTGGCATCATCGAAGAGCGGACGATTGAGCGGATGAGCCATCGTGCCCACAAGGCCCGCCACGGCATCGATCGGGATCCGGGTGTCGCTATCCAGCGTGATGATGTACTGCACGCCTTGCGGCGCAGCGACCGGGCTGCCGTCAACCGATACGAACGTGGTGTCGGTGGCGCCGCGGAGCAGCCGGTTGAGTTCGTGCAGCTTTCCCCGCTTCCGCTCCCACCCCATCCACGTGCCTTCACTCCCGTTCCACGTCCGACGCCGGTGCAACAGGTGAAATCGGACCTCGCCATGGCGCGCGTTGAGTCGGGCAATACCGCGCTGCGCGGCACTGAGCATGGCCTCGTCGCCAGGCATCCGTGCGGTGGCCGCGTCGGTCCAGTCGGAGAGGATTGCGAAGTGCACATCGCCGTCAGGGTTGGCGAGGTAGTGCACCTCGAGGCGCTCGACCGTCTCCTCGATCTCCTCAGGAGACGTGAGGAGGGTCGGGATGACGACGAGGGTGCGCAGTTCCAGCGGGATGCCGTTCTTGAGCTCGAGACGGGGTAGCAGCGAGGGCGGCACGATCGCCGTCACGCTCCGGTTGAGCAGCGCAATAGCGAGATCAGACGCGGGGATCAGCGCGAGGAGCGCCAGCACCACCAGATCGAATGGCGCCACCCCCGCAGAGCGGGCCAGCACGATGGGGATGGCAAGGACCACCGCCGTGAGCACAACGATCGACCCGAGGTAGCCCGGCACCGCCACGTCGAGGTACGCGCGGAAGATGCGACGCATGGCCGACGGGTGGTATCCAACCTCGTGCTCGAACTCGCGTCGCCCGCGGCCGAAGAGGTAATAGCCCGGGTCGTCCTGCCGGGCATCGCGTGCGATCCCGCCCGGCGCTTCCCCGGCGGGGTCGGCCCGCCGCAATGCCTCGCGCGCCACCTCCAGTTCGGATCGGCTGGATCGGCGGGAGAGGTCCTCGATCGCATGCCGGTAGGCATCACGGCTCGCAAAATCCATGGCCGGATAGGTCGGGTGGGTACGGAGGAGCTCGTCAACGAGACTCACCCGCTCGACGAACACGGCCCAGTCGAACGCCGACGCCAGGCGCATGCTCGTGATGATGTTGCGCACCGTCACGGTCATCGCTGCCTGACGGTGGTGGTCCTCGTTGACGAGATCGTCCGCCGACGATCCCTCCCGGGTCAGCCGCTCGTTGAGCCACTTCAGCGCCGGGGTGGCGGCGGGATCGCGGTCCCGCAGCCGCATCACCAGTTCGACCGCGAACGCCCGCGAGATCGGGATGTCTTCGTAGCGCTGGAGCAGTGCGGCAGAGGTCGACGCCTGGTCACCCTCGGCCCCGAGCAGCTCATCGGCGAGGCGATCGGCCCGCTCGCGTTCGTGCATGCTCCGCGCGATTGCCTCGGCACACCGCCGGAGGTTCTCCACGAGGACGACGCGAAGCGTGATCGCGATCGCCCAGAGCTCGCCGATCGTCAGCGGATCGACGCGCTGGTATGAATCAATGAACCGGATGAGCAGGTCGGGATCGAACCGGCTGTCGGTATGTGCGATGAATGCCCAGGTGATCCCGTAGACGCGGGGCAGGGTGGCAAGCGGGCCATCGATCAGCTTGGGCAGCTCGCGGTAGAAACCCTGCGGAAGGTCGTCCCGGATTTCCCGGAGCTGTTCGTCGACGATGTAGAAGTTGTCGAGCAGCCATTCCGCGGACGGCGTGATCCATCGCTCGTCGGTGACCGCCTCGGCGATCTGCGCCTGCATGGCGCGGAGGACCCGCCGGTTGTCGCGCACCCGCTCGAGGAGCGGGCCCCCCTTGATCGCGATCCGGGTGACCTGCTGCGCGTGCGCCAGCGACGCCGCGTGTTGCTCCAGCCGCTCGGGGCCGAACAGCTCCGCGCGGATCGGGTCCTGCAGCGTGCTGTCGTCAGTCGTCCAGCCGGGCGCGCGTGAAACCATTAACTCTCCAGGCATGGGCACAGCATTCACGGGAAAGAACGTGCTCCGCCCAACGCCGGCGGGGTGCGGGGCCGGTGGTGACATCTCACGGCACGAATGAGTGCGCTGAACCTTCGTCACAATGTAGACGCTTGGGCGGCGCTGTCCCCGACATCGCCGCGTCGGACCGGCCCTGGGCCAGTGCTTTCGCCCCCCCATCCGCCGTCCGCTACATTCCCGACATGTCGCTGACCAGTCGTGTCCTCACGGGCCTCGTCGCCGGCCTCGTTGGTGGCATCCTGTTGGTGCTCCTCGCACCCCCGGCATGGCGCGACTTGGCGATGTGGATCGAACCCATCGGCACGCTGTGGACCCGCGGGCTGCAAATGACGGTACTGCCCCTGGTCGTGTCGCTGCTGTTCGTGGCGGTGATGGGTGGCGGCAGCGGGATCGGAACACTGGGCCTGCGGGCGATCGTGGTTTTTACCATCCTGCTCCTGGTGACGGCCGGTTTGACCGTGATGGTGGCGCCCGCCCTCTTCGACCTGTTTGCCATCCAGGGCGGCGAAGCCGTGGTGCCGGCGGCAACCGCTGCCACCGGTTCGCACGACGTTCCCGCCGTCCGCGAATGGATCGTCAATCTGGTTCCGACCAACATTCTTGCCACGGGCGCAAGCGGGTTGATGCTTCCGGTAATCGTGGCGACCCTGCTCTTCGGGGCTGCCGCCGCCCGGGTGCCTGCCGAGTATCGCGAACAGTTGCTTGGCGCCGCCAACGCAATCTGTGCGATGACGCTCGTGCTGGTGCGGTGGATCCTGTCGGTTGCGCCGATCGGCGTGTTCGCGCTCGCCCTGCCGCTCGCCGTGCGGCTCGGGGTGACCGCGCTGGGCGCCGTGGTGGCGTACGTCGTGGTGACGGCGGTGCTCATGACGGCCGTGATCGGCGCGCTCTACCTGCTGGTGATGGCTCGCGGGTCCGGTGTGCGAATGTTCGCGCGCGCGGTCGCCCCGGCACAGGGCATCGCCATTTCGGCCCGCTCGTCGCTCGCTGCGCTTCCCGCGCTGATCGACGGCGCGGCGCTGCTGGGGCTGTCGCCGCGCATCGCCGCCTTCTTCATGCCGTTCAGCACGTCACTCTTCCGACTGGGAGCCGGCGTTGCGCTCCCGGTTGGCGTGCTCTTCGTCGGTCGGCTATACGGGGTTGCGTTGGGGCCTGCCGAGCTCGTCACGATTGCCGTGACGTCGGTCGCCGTCTCGTTCTCGGTGCCCGGCATCCCGGGCGGCTCAATTTTGATCATGGCGCCGGTGCTCTTGAGCGTCGGGTTGCCAATCGAAGGTCTCGGGATCCTCCTGGCCGTCGACACTGTCCCGGACATGTTCCGCACCACCGCCAATGTCACCGGGACGATGGCAGCCGCCGTCATCGTGGGCGACGACGCGGATGATTCGGGGCTCCCCCCGTCGGGCGCGACTCCGATCGGAACCCCGGTCCCGCCCGCTGCCCGCGCATTCCGGCAGGGTCGCTAGCCGTTATCCTGGCCGGCGCATCTCGGCCGCCCGAGCGTGAGCCTCCAGGCCCTCGAGTCTCGCCAGCATCGCCGTGTCAAGCGCCAGACGTTCCGGCTGATCCAACGCCAACCAGGTACGCATCCGGAGGAAGTGCATCACCGAAAGCCCTCCGGTGTGTCGTGCCGCGCGACCGGTGGGAAGGATGTGGTTCGGGCCCGCCCCATAGTCCCCGAACACCTCCGCCGACTGGTTGCCGAGGAACATCGCGCCCGCATTGGTGCAGCGCGCGGCGAGGGCACCGGGCATCTCGACCGACAACTGAAGGTGCTCGGGCGCGATCGCATCGATGGTCGCGATGATTTCCTGTTCGGTGGCACACAGCACCGCGAAGCCGCCATGCAATGATTGGTGCGCCGGCGATAGCGCCGGAAGTTCCGCGAGTTGCCGGACCAGCGCTGCGTCCACCGCATCGAGCACGTCACTCGTGGTGCCGATGAGAATTGGCAACGCGTCGGCATCGTGCTCCGCCTGCGCAAGCAAGTCTGCAGCCACTGCATCCACAGCTGCGGATGCATCTGCCACCACCAGGAGCTCCGAGGGGCCGGCGAGGAAGTCGATCGCCACGTCGCCAGCCACGCAACGTTTCGCGGCCGTGACCCACTTGCTGCCGGGCCCCACGATCACGTCGCACGCCGCGATCGTCTCGGTGCCGTAAGCGAGTGCTGCGATCGCGTGCGCTCCCCCCGCAGCGATCACGCCGGTCGCGCCAGCAATCGCGGCAGTGGCGAGCATGAGCGGCGATGGTGCCGGTGTCGCCACCCAAACCTCCGAGACGCCCGCCGCCCGCGCGGTGACCACCCCCATGAGCAACGATGACGGAAGCGGAAAGCGTCCCGCCGGCGCGTAACAGCCAGCGCGTGACACGGGGATGATCTGGTGCCCGGCGCGCCCGCCAGTGACGGCAGTGTCCAGCTCGGCGATCGTGCCGCGCTGCGCCACGGCGAATTCGCGGATCCGACCCGCGACCCTGTCAAGCAGCTCGCGCACCGCGGGGTCAAGGTCGGTGAGGGCGGCCGCCAGTGCATCCGCACCGATGACCAGTGAATTGCCGCCGGTCCAGCCGTCGAGTTCCCGTGCGAACCCAGCAAGCGCAGCATCGCCGCCGAGCCGCACGGCGTCCACGATCGCGGTCGCGCGTGCCGATGTGGCGGGATCGACGGCACTGGCGATCCTCGTGGGGAGGTTCCCGGGTCCGACCCGTCGAAGTCCGGTGAACGACAAACCACCTGATGGTTCCGTGGCTGTTTCAGGCTTCGCGTTACCTGGCCGGCGGGCAACCCGGAGCGCGCGACGGTCGAGTTCGCGATCGACATCAGCGAACGACGCGCCGGCGCGCCGGAGTGCCACGCCCGTGAAGTAGGTCACGTCGGCGGCCTCTCGCACCACATGCTCGGGGTCCACGGCTTCGGCGAGTTCGCGGGCTTCCTCCACCAGCTTGCTTGCGAGCAGGTCGGGATCATCCCAGAGGCGCTGCGTGTACGATCCCGGCTCGGGGGCCCCGCGCCGCTGTCGAAGCGTGGATTCGAGCGCAGCTACGCCCCTACCGTTGCCCCAGCAGGTGGCCGTGTCCCGATGGCAGAACCCCGTGCCGTGCTGGCGCACCACGAATCGCAGGGTGTCGCGGTCGCAGTCAAGGTCAACACGGAGCAACTCCTGCGTGGCACCGGAGGACTCGCCCTTGACCCAGAGTCCTCGGCGTCGTGAGTGATAGACGCCGCGGCGTTCGTCCACGGCGCGCCGCAAGCTCGCGTGGCTTGAATAGGCCAGTCCCAGCGCGACACCGCGCTCGTCGGTCACCACGGTGGGGAAGAGGCCGTCGGCGCGATCGGAGCGGAGCGGAGCGCCGATGGCGTCACCAAGGGTGAGCGCGCCGGTGTACAACGCCATGCCGACCTGGGCGTCGGCCCCCATCTGATCGAGCAACGCCACGTCGCCAGCCGTCGTGACCCCACCCGCAATCGTCAGGCGGGCGTCGCCCGCGGCCTCAACCAGCGGGCGGATGGCATCGGCATCGATGCCACCCAGCCGGCCCTCGCGCTCGACGAACGTGACGAGGAACCCGCCGACATGTGGGCGCAATTCGCGGAGACGCTCGACGACACCTCTGCCAGTGCGGCGCCTCCATCCGTCGACCACGATCTCGCCATCGATGGCGTCGAGTGCCGCGATCGTGCGGTCCCGCGGCAGCTTGGACAACAGGGCGGGCTCGGCGGCTGTCCCCAGTACGATCCGCGCAGCGCCGGCGTCGAGCCAGCGGCGCGCACGGTCGTAGTCGCGAATGCCGCCGCCAACCCGGCACGACGCCCGCTCACAAAGACCTGCGATCACCTCCTGCTGGTCGCCGGTGGAAAACGCACCATCAAGGTCCACAATGGCGATCTCGCCTGCCAAGGCAAACCGCTCCAGCCATGGGTCGGGCGAGCCCGCCGCGATTGCCAGATCGCGCCCGCCCACCAGTTGCACGGTCTCGCCGCCACGGATATCGATGGACGGGATGATCATGGCCGGACCTCCACGCCACATGCGGCGAGCGTTCGCTTGAGTTCAACGACCGTGGTGTCCTGATCGTGAAAGATCGACGCCGCGAGCACGGCGTCGGCGCCCGCACCGAACGCGGCAACAAAATCCGATGCATCATGGGCACCGCCCGACGCGATCACCGGGATGAACACGCGGCTCGTCACCGCCGCAAGCAGCGCGACATCGAATCCGCTGCGTGTGCCGTCGCGGTCGATGCTGGTGAGCAGGATCTCACCAGCGCCGAGTTGTTCCGCCTCCGCGGCCCAGGAGATCGCATCGCGCGCCACGTCCTCCGATCCGGCCCTCGCACGCACCATCCACGTCTCCCCCACCCGCAGCGCATCGATTGCGACCACGATGCACTGGGTGCCGAACCGGTCTGCGAGCGCCGTGACCAAACCGGGGCGGACCAGCGCCGCGCTGTTGAGCGCCACCTTGTCGGCGCCGCTGTCAAGCAGGCGCTCGGCATCACCCACACTGCGCACGCCGCCACCCACGGTGAGCGGGATGGTGAGTTCGCGGCGCACCGCCCGCACGGTTTCGGCAGCATGCGGCCGGTCTCCTGTTGTCGCGGTCACATCGAGCAGCACCAGTTCGTCGGCGCCGGTGGCGTCGTAGCGGGCGGCAAGCTCGGCGGGATCGCCGACGTCGCGCATCTCGCGGAACTGTCGGCCCTTGAGCACCCGGCCATCGCTGGTGTCGAGACAGGGAATGATCCGTCGAGTCAGCATGCGGCGACCCACCGGGTGAGCAACGCCACACCCCACGCCCCGGACAACTCGGGGTGGAATTGACAGGCGAGCTGACGGTCCCGCTGCATGGCCGCGACGAACCGGTCGCCGTGATGTGCATGTGACGCTTGCCAATCATCGGTTTCCGAGCGCAGGCAGTATGAGTTGGCGAAGTAGGCGTGACCGCCCTCGACCAATCCGGGCATCGACGGGACGACCTCGTTCCATCCGAGCTGCGGCCGCGTGGCACCTGCAGGCAGCCCGACGACGTCGACGTCGACAATGCCGAGCCCGGTCTCGCCGGGTGATTCCTCGCTCGTCCGGGCCAGAAGCTGCAGACCGAGGCAGACGGCCAGGACAGGACGGCCCGAGCGGAAGCGGGCGCGCAGCGCGGCATCCATCCCAGTTTCGCGAAGGTGCGTCATCGCGGCGGCAAAGGTTCCGACGCCGGGGATGACGACGCCCAAGGCCTCGGCCACCTGATCGGGGTCGGAGGTGCGGAATGGTTCGGCGCCGGCTCGGCGGAGGCCGGCCTCCATCGACGCCACGTTGGCGGTCCCGGTTGACACGATCGCAATCGACCTGGTCACGTGAGTGACCCCTTCGTGCTGGGAACGGCAGCATTGCCCGTCTGTCGCACCGCATCACGAAGCGCCAGCGCCACGGCCTTGAACGCGGCCTCGGCGCGGTGATGATCGTTCTCCCCGGCGATCACATCGACATGCAACGTGAGTCGCGCCGCCGTGGCAAAGGATGCGAGCGCGTGTGGGATGTTCTCGCAGGACAGCCCGCCCAGTTGTTCGCGGCGCAGGCCGAGTTCGACCCGGGCGAACGGTCTCCCGGAGAGGTCGATCACCGCGCGCGCCAGTGCCTCATCGAGCGGTGCGTACGCACTTCCGAAGCGGGTGATGCCCCGCCGGTCGCCGAGTGCACGGTCGAAGGCGGTGCCCAGGGCCAATGCGACATCCTCGACGGTGTGGTGATCGTCGACGTGCAGGTCGCCGGTGACCTTGGCATCGATCGTCATCCCGCTATGCATGGCAAGCGCCGTGAGCAGGTGATCGAGGAACCCGATTCCGGTCGCGATGCTCGATTCGCCAGCGCCGTCGAGGGAGATGCTCACGGTGACGTCGGTCTCGCGGGTGGCGCGGGAGTATTCGGCGGTTCTCGAATTCATGGTAGCAGGATCTCCAGGTCGTCGAGTGAAGAAAGGACGCGCGCCGCGCCCGCACCGAGAAGTGCTGCAGTCATCCGCGATCCCGGGTCGCCGGGGGCGAGGATGCCGATCGGGAGGAGGCCGGCGCGGCGCGCACAACGGACATCGTCGGGAGTGTCGCCGATCATCCATGCGCGCTGCGCTCCGACCAACCGGAGTGCCTCTGCGGCGGCAAACGGATCAGGTTTGCCGGGTCCGTCGTCGCACGTCACGCATGCCGTGAAGCAGTCGCGCACATTGAATCGGGTGAGGAAGCGCTCCGCATCGGCACGCGGCCGTCCGGTGGCAATCGCGAGCGGGAGCCTCGCGGCGAGCCGGCGCAGCAATCCGGGATCGACAAGCAGCGTTTCCGTGAGGTGAAGCCCGGGCGTGGACGCGGTGCCCTGATACAATCGCTCGAATGCCGCCTTGATCTCGGCAAACGGGACGTCATCGCGCTGCGCGGCGACCAATGCGGCGGTCAGGGCCCAGTCATCGTTGGCATTCCCGGCTTCCTTCATGGCCCGGATGTCCGCCGGCGCCACGGTGACCCCGAACTCGGCGGCGGCGCCGATGATGGCGGTCCGATAGGAGCGCGACACGTCGGCAAGCACGCCGTCCATGTCGAACACGATGCATTCGGGATCGGTGATGCATCGCAGCGCGTCCGCGACCCGGTCGCAACCAGCGTCATCATCGGGCACGGTGATGCGAACATGGGATGGCGAGGCGGCTTCGATCAACCGGGTCCCGATCCCGAGTCCCGCCAGCCCATCCCAGAGCCACCTGGGGTTGGCGGGCGACACACACGCGAAATTTGCCTGCGTCGGGATCGCGAGAACTTCGGCGGTCTCGAGCGATGCCAGCAATTGGCCTCGCCGCTCGCGTACCCACTGGGTTCGGTCGCGCATTGCTGTCTCGCCGGTTTCAAGAGCTTCGCGCGCGAGGTCGAGCGACGGTGACGACACGGGGTACGGGTTGCCGGCGGTCACTGCTGCCGCGATCACGTCCGCTGATCCCAACGCGTACCCGACACGCGCGCCCGCCAGCCCCCATGCCTTGGAGAACGTGCGCACGATCACCACGCGGGGAAACGCGAGAAGTTCGGCGGTGGGATCGCTGTCGGCGTACTCGACGTAGGCGAGGTCAACGACCACCACGGCGGCCGGCGCGGCGTCGTGGATCGTGATAATGTCTGCCGTTGTCGCCACCGCACCGGTGGGATTGTTGGGCGTGACCACTGCTATCATCGCGGTATTCGGCGTGATCGCAGCGAGCAGCGTGTCGAGGGGAAATCGTGATGTCGTCCACGGAACCCGTACGAGGGTCGCCCCAGTTGCCTGCGCATATCGGGGGAGCATCTCGAATGTCGGGTCCGTCAGGATCACCTCGCGCGTCGGCTCGAGGTAAGCCCGGAAGAGCCGTTCCAGCGCCTCATCCGCCCCTGCAGTGATCAGCACCTGCGAGGGGTCGACGTCGTGGCGGGCGGCGAGTGCGTTGCGCAGTGGCGTGGCGTCGGGGTAGCGGGACAGCGCGGCACGAACCGCGGTGTCGGCGGGCGACGCATTGGCGCGCGAGCCCTCTGTGCCCGCAAGATCGAGGTCGATCGGTCCAGCGGGGCGACGCGGCGCGTATGCGCCAGTGGCGACGATTCGCGTTGCGGGTGCGGGAAGCGGTGACGTGGTCATGGCACGATGTGGGTGAGCGCCGTGATCACGATGTCCGATCCGCCCGCAGCCTTGATGCACGGCACCAGTCGCGCCAGATCGGCGCGGGGCACAGCGGCCTTGATCGCAAAGCCAGCAGAGGCGTGGAGTGCGGCAATGGTGGGCTCGCGCATGCATGGCAGCGCTGCGCACACCGCCTCGAGGCGATCAGGCGTCACGTTGACCTCGACCATGACCCGACCGCGTGCCTCGAGCACCGACGTGAGCATCATCACCAGTCGCTCGATGTCGGCACGCCGCGCCGCGTCATCCAGCGCACGGGGATGCGCATAGAGCCGAGTCGACGAGCGCATCAGGGTATCCACGATCACGAGGCTATTGGCGATCAGCGTGGCACCGGTCGATGTATTGTCGACGATCAGGTCGGCGTCGTCGGGGGGAAAGACCTCTGTCGCGCCCCAGGAATGCACGATGCTGGCGTCGATGCCGCCGTCCTGAAGCCAGGCCGTGGTGAGACGCGGGTACTCGGTCGCGACCACGAGGCCAGGCTGGCTGTCGAGTGGACCCCGGGCCAGCAGCGCAGCTGGTGCCGCCGCGACCAGGTCAACCGGGTTGAAGCCGGTGTCGAGAACCTCGACCAGCTCTGCGTCGAGTTCGGCGACCCAGTCGGCGCCGGCGAAGCCGACGTCGCGTGACCCGAGCGCCAGCATCTCGACGATGCTCTGCGGTTTCAGGATCTTCACGTTGAACCCGCTGCCCGCGATCATCGGCCGGTACTCGCGTTGCCCCGCGCGCACGGTCAGCCCCGCGGCATCGAGCAACGTGAATATCTCTGCCTGCATGCGTCCCTTCGGCAGCCCCAGCCGGAGCCCGCCGTCATTCGTCTCGAGGTTCACCGACTCTCCTCGACCCATGCTCGGCGGTGTTTCGAGTGACAGAAACACGAACGCCGACCAAGGGTCGGCGTTGATGGATTCGCTGTCCGTTTACCGGCCACACGACATCAACCCGCCCCGGAAGCTCCGTGGTGGTGATGGACGTGATGGCCGCAGGTGCGTGAAATCATGGTGACCGAAGTTGTGGCGAAGGTGCCGGGAAGTCAACGGGGGGCGTCAATCCGTGGGGATCGAGGCCCTTCGGACGTCTGTTCTGGCAGGACCCCACCACAGGAGGATTGATGCCGAGAGTGTCGACACTGGTCGCCGTTGCCGCGTTCGTGGCCGCCTGTGGGTCAGGGGACAGAACCCCCGAACCGGTGGATTCTGCTTCGCCGCCCCCCGTTGCGATCGATTCGACCCCGGCTATTCAGGCTATGTCGGGCAGCGGGGTCGGTTGCTTCCAGATCGGGATGTCGGCCGGTAGCGCCCGCGCCGGTTGCCCGGCCTTGGTCGACACGGTTGTACCGGGCCCGGAAGGCATGATGGTGCGGGAGCTCCGCACCAGCACCGACAGCGGAGGATTGGTCGGATGGGTCGTGGGCGACACCGTCCGAAGCGTGATGGTGACCGATCCGAGGTGGCGCACTGCCGATTCACTCGGCGTCGGCACCGAACTCGACGAACTGCTTGCCCGGCCCGGCGCCACCGCGATCGAGGGGGAAGGCCGGCTGTTCGTGACCATCCCGTCACAATGCGGACTCTCCTTCCGCCTCGACGCCCACCGCGGCGCGGCGGTCGAGTCGATCGACGAACTTGTCCGCTCCGTGCTGCAGCGCAACACGCTGGTCGACAAGGTGCTCGTGGTCGGATGTCCCGAATGACTACGCGACTCGCTGTCACGGCTATCGTGGCGGTCGCGCTGGTGGGTGCCTGCGCAGGCGCCGACGCTCCGGAACCGGCAGCGGTCGATTCAGGAGCCATCACGGCACCGGTAGAGACAGTGGTGCTCATCGATTCCGGTCGAGCGCCCGCCGTCGCTGGCACGGATGGCTGGAACTATCACCGCACCGCGTTGGGCGACATTGACGGCGATGGCGCGGACGAAAGCGTCGTCATTGCCGCACGGGTGGAGATGGTGCACGGTCGGCCGGCGTGGGATGACGGGCAGCAGTGGCAAGTGTACGTCGAGGAGGCCGACAGCTCCCGCACGGTCGTGTATGCCAGGAGGCTGCAACTCGGTGCGCTGACACTGCGCATCGAGGCCGGTCCCGCTGGGGCGCCGCGTCGCATGGTGCTGATGGAACACCTGCCCGATCGCCTTGCGGTCTACGAAGTCGCCTACCGTGGACCAGCAAACTTCAGCGCAGGAGTACGTTACGAGCGCGCCCTCGATCCCACCGGCGAGCTGGCGAGTCCGGCGCTACCCTGACCGGCCGCCGTCCGGCGGGACGGCGCGCACCATGCCCGATTCGACCCAGGCGTGATCACCAGCCAGTACGCGCTGCGCGGTCCGGTAGGTCGCGACATCGTCGGGACCATACACCTCCGCCAGTAGGCGATTGACCCGCTGCCGCGCATGGCGACAGAAGATGTCGGCGAGTTCGACGGCGTTCGGGTTCCCGGCCTTCGCGAGTTGGTGTGCCCGGCTGGAGGCCGCACTCATTGCAAAGAGTTCTGCGCCGACATCGACGAGGCGGAAGAGCACCGACTGCCGCTGCTCGAGCTTCGGCCCGAAGCGCACCATCGCATGAAAGAGTGTGCGCGCGAGTCGACGCGACGCACGCTCGACAAACCGCACGTGTGTGGCGAGCGTACCGAACTCACCGTGGCGCAGGAAGGTCATGCCGAACCAGTGCCTCGGGTACCACGTCACGTAGTACGCCGCGGCGCGGGCGAGCGACCGCAGCCGGCTGCCCGTGGGCTTCCGTGGGTCGATCAGGTCACCGGCCACCTGCAGATGGGTATCCACCGCCTCGCGGGCGATGAACAGGCGCATGATCTCGCTCGATCCCTCGAAGATCCGGTTGATCCGGAAGTCGCGGTACATCCGCTCGACGGGGTCCGGACGCTCGCCGCGTAGCCGAAGAGAATCGGTGGTTTCGTACCCCCGGCCGCCGCGAATCTGCAGGCAGTCGTCGATGATCCTGCTTCCCACCTCCGAGTTCCACAGCTTCGCCATGGCCGCCTCGAGGCGGATGTCGGCATCGTGCCGGTCGGCAAGCAACGATGCGAGGTCGCTCACTGCCTGCATGGCGAAGGTGTCGGCTGCCATGGTGCCGAGCATCTGCGCGACGGCGTCATGCTGGCCGATCGGCTTCCCCCACTGCACCCGCTCCGCCGCCCAACGGCGGGTGATTTCCAGTGCGCGCTTGGCGCCCGCGGCGCCCGAAGCGGGGAGGGTGAGCCGCCCCGTGTTGAGGGTTATCAGGGCCAGCTTCAACCCCTTTCCCTCGCCCCAGATGACGTTCTCTACCGGAACCCGAACGTTGGTGAAGCGCATCACGCCGTTCTCGATCCCGCGCAGCCCCATGAAGGCGAGTCGGTGCACAACCTCGACCCCCTCCCACTCCGCCTCGACCACGAACGCAGTGATGCGTTTTCCCGTGCGCGCCATCACAACCATCACCTCGGCGACCGGACCATTGGTGCACCACAGCTTCTCGCCATTGAGCAGCCAGTGCGTACCATCGGCGGAAAGCTCGGCCACGGTGGTGAGGCCAGCGGGGTCGGAACCGACCTCCGTTTCGGTGAGGGCAAACGCCGAGATCGCACCGGCGGCGAGGCGGGGGAGATAGCGCTGCTTCTGTTCATCGGTGCCGAACAGCGTCAGCGGAACGGCCACCCCGATCGACTGGCTCGCCGAAAGCAGCGCAGTGAGCGATCCGTCCTGCGAGGTCACAAGTGCGATAGCATGAGTGTACGAGTATTGCGAAAGGCCGAGACCGCCGTACGCCTGCGCGATCTTGATCCCGAATGCACCGATGTCGCGGAGCCCGTCGACTACTGACTGGGGCACCTTGCTGTCGCGATCGATGGCGTCGCTGTCGACCTCGGTCGCCATGAACGCCTCGAGCCGATCGAGGAACGGTTGCGCGCGGGCGAGGTCGGCGGGGTCGGGCTCGGGGAAGGGATGAATGAGGGCGAGGCGGAGGCGGCCATCGAAGAGCTCCCTCACGAAGCTCGGTGCAGTCCATTCCGTTTCTCGCGCGGCTTCAGCGACAGCGCGCGCTTCGTCAACGGTGGGGGCAGCTCGGGGTGCGCCGGATGTCTCGGTCATGGGGGCAAGTTGCTGCCTCCTGCCGACCCTGTCCAGCCCTTCGCTAGCCGTAGGCCGTACGCCGTAAGCCGCATCGGTCATCCGTTCTCCGTTCTCCGCTCTCCGTTCTCCGTTCTCCGTTCTCCAGTCTCTCGTCTCTATCTTCTCCACCAATGCCCTCCCGCATCCTCCTTACCACCCTGGGTTCCTTCGGCGACATCAATCCATTTGTCGGACTCGCGCTCGGCCTCAAGGCTCGGGGTCACGTCCCTGCGATCGCGACCAGTGCGTTCTATCGCGGGTACATCGAGGCAGCCGGAATCCGGTGCATCCCGATTCGGCCTGACGTCGACCCGTCAGACATCGACACCGTTCGGCGGATCACCAGCCCAGTGTTGGGCACGCGGTATCTGATTCGCACGCTGTTGATGGGCGCGTTACAGGAGTCGTTTGATGACCTCCGCGCCGCGGCTCCCGAGTTCGACCTCCTCATCACGCACCCGATCACGTTCGCAGGTCCGGTCGTGGCGGAGGAGCTGGGGCTGCCGTGGATCTCCACCGTCCTCTCCCCGATCTCGTTCTTCTCCGCGCATGACCTCCCGGTGGTGCCGCCCGCTCCATGGCTCAGGAAGCTGCACCGGGTGCCGGGGTTCTCGCGTTCCCTCGTGGCGGGAGCGCGAGCGGCGAGCCGGAGCTGGTCAGCGCCAGTGGCCCGGCTTCGTGCACAGCGCGGGCTTCCGCCGGGGCGCAACCCGCTCTTCGAGGGGCAGCACTCGCCGGCTGGAGTGTTGGCGCTCTTCTCACGGGTGCTTGCGAAACCGCAGCCGGACTGGCCCGCTCGCACGCAGGTGACCGGGCCGATCTTCCACAGTGCGAACGGCGGGGTAGAACTCGACCCTGCCACGATGGCGTTTCTTGATGATGGGCCCGCGCCCGTGGTGTTCACCCTGGGGTCGACGGCGGTGTCGGTCGCGGGTGCGTTCTACACCGAGAGCATTGCGGCGGCGGAGCGTCTCGGGGTTCGGGCGGTGCTGGTCACTGGCGGTCATGAGCGCAACGTTCCACTGACTCTGCCGACCTCGGTGCATGTGATGCCCGTCGCTCCGTTCGCGGAGCTGCTGCCTCGCGCCGCGGCAGTGGTGCATCCCGGCGGCATGGGAACACTGCATCATGCGTTGGCGGCTGGGGTGCCGATGCTGGTGGTGCCGCATGGCAACGATCAGCCGGACAACGCGTATCGTGCGCGGGAGCTGGGCGTGGCGCGCGTGACGTACCCTTCGCGGTACCGAGCCGCCCGCGTGTCGCGGCACCTTTCCGCGTTGCTCGGCGATGAAAGCATCCGGAGTCGTGCCGAAGCGGTCGGTGAGATTGTGCGGCGCGAAGATGGAGTGGGCGGGGCATGCGACGAGATCGAGATGGTGCTCGGTGGGAACGGGTGAAGCGGGTCGTTGGTCGTTGGCTGTCTCGCTTTCAGCCATCCCATTTCAACCTTTCAACCTTTCAACCCTTCAACCCATCAACCTTTCAACCCTTCAACCCTTCGTCATCCAGCTGGCGTTGGCGTTGGCGACGCATTTCGCAGTCCGGATTTCAACTGCTTCCACAAACCGGGGTGCGCGCCGAGTTCTTCCAGCAGCGAGCGTTCGACCGCGCGCGCATCTTCGAGTTGTGCGGTGAACTCGCCGAGGGGCGCAGCGGCAGACCCCAGCTGAGCGAGGAGGAGCCGGATCCGCTCGAGGGCTCTGACCCCGGCATGATGGCGCTCGGCTAGGCGCAGGCGCATGTCCCGTATCGCGTCGGTGCGCTCGATCGATGACTCATCGACGAGGCGCTCGGTGTCTCTCACGGCCGAAATGCGGCGCCGAAGTGTCTCCACCAGCGCTGGTATGTCTCCGAGCCCACGGCGGGTCTCGACTGGCAACTCACGCCATAGATCTTCGATCGCAAGGTCGAGTACCAGTTCAGTGGGACGGTGCAGCGTGTGGGATGTGTCGTCGGCGCGGACGACGCGAAATGCCGCAAGGCGAAGCGCGGCGACTCCAAAAGCCGAATTCCAGAGCCTTGCGCGCGCGCGAGTGAACAAGCTGTCATCGGTGAACCGGAATACGGGCATGAGGAACGAGAACCCGAGCGCCGACCAGAACGCGACGTACGCCCATTGTCCGATGCTGTGGATAAAGTAGAAGAGGGGGAGGTAGTCATATCCCGTGGGCATGAACAGCCACAGATACTTCAAGATCGACACCGCCAGCAGCACGTACAGCCCGCCCGCCAGCCATCCGAGGTCGTGGACCACCCTCGCCAGCAGCGACGCTGGCGCCGGCGGTGACCTGCGCAATTCCTCGCGGTTCCTTGCCAGCACGAGTCGGATGTCCTTGATGCCGTATCCCCGGGCGGCAAGGCGGCGGAGCGCCATGACTTCCAGGCCTGCGTGAATCAGGAGTACGCCGCCGAGCACCTTGATGCCCGAATCGATCATCATCGTGAAAAAGGCGCTCCAGTTGCCGCGGAAGTAGGGACCAAAATACGTGACTGCGTTCAGCAAGTCGGCCGCCGCCTTCGCCGTGAGCATCGCAAGAACGCTCATGCCAAGTGCGTAGAACGGCTTCGCACGCTCCCACCGTCCGAGCCATTGACGGAGCGGGTCCGCAAGTGCCGCCATGCTCGTGCCGCCCCCCAGTGATTCGACCCACTCCTCCGTCGACCCCGCGCGCACGGAGGGATCTTTTTCGAGGGCATTCTGTATCGCGCGCGTTAGCCTCGAGGGCGTGCGCGGGGCCGCCTTGCTCACGAGCGGTGCGACCTCGGTGACATGCATCAGCAGCAGTGATGGAGTGTCGTCAGCAATGAAGGGATGACGGCCTGCGAGCATGCTCCACCCGGCGATGCCCAGGGCGTACAGGTCGCTCAGGGGTGTCGGCGGTTCACCTTGGATGATTTCCGGCGCCAGGTACGCAGGCGTACCGATCAGCGGGCCACGATCCAGCTGGTCGATCTCGGACGCAATGCCGAAATCGGCGAGCACCGCCCTGCCTGTGCTTCGTTCGATGAGGATGTTGTCCAGCGTGACATCGCGGTGCACGAGGTTCATCGCATGCGCATACGCCAGCCCCCAGCCGATGTCGCGCAGGATCCGCTCGACCTCCGGCGCTTCCATCGGCCCCTCGCGGCGAAGCTTCTCTCCCGCCGACTCGCCATCGATCAACGCCATCACGAAGTACACGAAATCGGTTCGTTCCTCGACGGCATAGACCGGCACGATGTGCGGATGCGAGAGGCGTGCGCCGGTCCGGGCCTCAACAAGGAAGCGTTCCCGCTGCGTTGAATCGCGCGCAAGGGAAGGATGAAGGAGCTTGATCGCCACGGGTCGGTCGAGGGCGACATCGCGCGCTTGGTAGACCACGCCCATCCCGCCGCGGCCGATCTCGCGCTCGATCGACCAGATCCCTGCAAGCGCGTCCTGCAGGCGCTCGAGGTCCGAAGTATCGTCGGGAGTCATGCGGGTGTCTCGGCAGGGGTTGCGGAGAGGCCGCCTCGGTTCGACCGCGGGCGTCTCAGCATGCGCCGGACCTCGCCGTGGCCTGCGAGTTCTCGAAGCAGGTCACCTTCGAGCGACCGGGCGGCCTCCAATTGGCTCGTCAGGTCGGAGGTCTGCTGTCGGCTTGCGACGAGCCTCAATAACTGCAGGCGGATCCGCTCGAGGGCCGTCACCGCCTCTCGGTGCCGCGCGTCGACCACGTCTCGCGTCATCGCCAGCTTCCCGATCTCCTCATGACCAGTCGGCAGCGCGTCACTCGCTGTGGCGAGTTGATCGGTCAATGCCCTCAGCTCCGTCGCTGCGGCCTGAAGGGTGTGCGCGAGTGCAGGAACGTCGCCAAGGCCTTCGCGGAGGTGTGGCGGGATCGCGCCCCAGAGGTCGTCGACCGCGAGGCCAAGCACGAGCTCCGTGTTCCGGTGCAGGGTCGATGATGCCGCGAGCCTGGCCCGCTGGCCCACCCCGGCGAGCCGCGTGATCCCGCCGGCTAGCGACGAATTCCAGAAACGTTCGACAAGGCGGCGGAAGCGCCCCCCCGGTTGGAGCCGGAAGCCGGGGGATGCGAAGCCGATGCCGACACCGGTCAGTGTCGCGAGGTAGACCGCGCTCATCAGCTTCACGATCTCACGCTGGACGTACGGAACGGAAATCGACGGGTGCGACGGATCGATCCAGCGGGGCAGGTTGGGAAAGATGATCCCGAACACCACCGCGATGAGGACGAATCCAAACACCGTCATGTCGAACACGACCCGGCCCGGCAACGGGGGAAGTCCATCGCGCCTGCGCTCCTGTTCGAGCGCTTCCCGCCACAATGGATACGCGGCGCGGATGTCGTGCACGCCGAATCCGAGCTTGTGAAGCAACCGCAGTGCGGACACTTCGAAACAGAGATGTGCGACGAGCGGGATCGCAGTGATTGTCAGGACCGACGACACCGCCGCCGCAACGAGCAGGCTTCCGATCTGGTACTCGAGATATCCCCAGACTAGCAGCCACGTTTGCAGCGCGAGGATCGGCGTTGCCAGCGCGTACATCGGTCGGATCCGCTCCCACCGCGTGAACCAGTTGCGCAATGCCGGGGCAATCGCGACGGGCTCCGGAGCGCGCTCGAGCAGTGCCTGCAGCGCAGCAATGTCCTGAGGGCGCGCATCGGCATCCTTCGCCACGCACGCCTCAATCGTCGTGGCGAGTCGGCGCGACACCCCACGGGCGTGCTCGCCGAGCGAGGGCACGGGTTGCAACAAGTGCTTGGCAAGAAGTTGTGCGCTGGTTTCGGCGACGAACGGCGCCCGGCCAGCGATCGCCGTCCAGGCGACCACGCCAAGCGCGTAGACATCAGAACGATGGTCGACGAGGTCGCCCCGAATCACTTCGGGCGCAAGAAACCCCGGCGTGCCGAACACCGGTCCCGACTCCGCGACGTCGCGTTCCGCCGCAATCCCGAAATCAGCGAGCAGCGCCCGGCCGGTCCCCCGCTCGAGCAAGATGTTTTCGAGCGTGAGATCTCGGTGAATCACGCCGTGCGCGTGCGCATACCCCAGCGCCCACGCCGTCTCCCGCAGCACTCGCTCGGCCTCATCCGCAGGCATCGCGCCGCGACGTCGGATACGCGCGCCCAGCGTCTCGCCATCGATCACCGCCATGACGATAAGGACGTGTGTCGGGGTCGATTCGACTGCGAAAATCGGGACGATGTGGGGATGCGAAAGTCGCGCCGCGATCTTTGCCTCGCGCGCGAAGCGCTCGCGTGCGCCCGGGTCTGCGGAGAGACGCTGGTGGAGCACCTTGATGGCCACCGGCCGGTCGAGCTTCACATCACGGGCGAGATACACCACGGCCATCCCGCCTCGCCCGAGCTCGCGCTCCAGCGAATAGCGACCGATGAGCGATTCCTGCAGAGCAACAACTGACGGATCTGACCAGAGTGACACGGCGGCTCCGCAGCAGAGGACCATCACCCTTCAACCCTTCAACCTTTCAACCTTTCAACCTTTCAACCCTTCAACCCTTCAACCTTTCAACCCTTCATCGTCACGCTGCACGTCGTCTCGAAACCACCACGCACGTTGTACAGAGTCGTCACCGTGAGCATGCGCGCGCGCAGCACTCGTTGCAGGTCTTCCGCGAGTCGCGCCGTGGCGTGTTCCTGGAAGATTCCGACGTTGCGATAACTCATGACGTAGTACTTGAGGCTCTTGAGTTCGACGCAACAATCGCTCGGCACATACTTCAGGGTAAGCATCGCCTGATCGGGCAGTCCGCTGAAGGGGCAGACGGCTGAGAACTCGTTGGTGACCGTCGAGATCTCCTGCTCCGGCCCGTCGTACGGAAAGGTCTCCAGCACCGCCGTGTCGATTGCCTCGGCGCCGGTGAACGGTATGGTGCGCCCCTCTGCTGTTGCCATGTGCCGATCCGGTTCAGTGTCAGCCGCAAAATATGCGGTTGGAGCACGGCCCGACAGGCAGCCTCACCGATCAGGGTCGGGCTGCTGGCGGCGATCCCGATGATCGAGCGGCCGCTTGCGCACCAGCCCGCCGCTGCCGAGTGCGTCGAAGCCGTACTTGGCGCGCACCGCATCAACCGCGTCGGAAACGTCGCGCTGTTTCCCGCTCGCCGCGCTCTCGAAGAGGTCTGGGGCCTCCGATTGCCCGAGCCGCGCGGCGGCAATGCCGATGAGCCGCACGGTCTGGCCTCGGGCCCGGGCCCCGGTCCACGCGTCCAGAAGGAGCGGGCGGGCAGCGCCGATCAGCTCGGCGTCCATCGACGTCGGCGTCGCGAACGTCCGGCTGCGGGTGACGGTGACGAAGTCGGCGTGGCGAAGCTTGAGCGTCACCCCGCCAGCAGCGAGCCCCTCCTCCCTGAGCTGGTTGCCCACGCGGGCCGTCAGCAGCAGCAGCACCCGGTCGAGTTCAGCGGGATCGCTCACATCGCGGGAGAAGGTCGTCTCACGACTGATTGATTTCGGCAACGCCTGCGCCCGGAGCACCGTCCCACCGTGTCCGGCTGCCCGTCGCGCCAGATGGGTCGCCTCGTCGTCCCCCACGAGCCGCGCCAGCTCGGCGTGCGACAGGGCCTGCACCTGCGCGACGTCGAGCAATCCATGGTCAGACAGCCTGGCGGCGGCGCGAGGCCCCACTCCCGGCAGTGCGGCAAGCGGTAGTCCGGCCAGGAAACCGCGTTCCCATCCCTGGCGCACTTCACAGATCCCGCGCGGCTTCGCGAAGTCGGTCGCGAGCTTTGCGATCATCCGATTGGACCCGATCCCGATCGAGCAGTGCAGGTTCGTTGTCGCGCTGATGTCATTGCGCACCCGTTCCGCCGCATCGAGCAACGAGACCGGATACAGCAGGTCGGTACCGGTGAAGTCGAGGTAACCCTCGTCCAGGCCGGTCATCGCCACGTTCGGTGAATGCCGCAGCAGGACGTCGTGCACCGCACGAGACGCCTCGCGGTAGCGGAGGAACTCGCCGCGCACGAACGTCGCGTCGGGGCAGAGCCGGACGGCCTGGGCAATCGGCATCCCGGCGCCGATCCCGAACTTCCGGGCACCGTAGCTCGCCGACTGCACCACACCACGGGATTCCTTCCGGCCGCCCACGATCAGCAGGTCGACGTCGCGCAGCGCGGGATCGTGCCGGCGGCACACTTCCACGAAGAACGCATCCAGGTCGACGTGCATGAGGCGGATCGACATGGACTCAAATGTACGGGCGGTCACGCCTTATCATTCACCATGTCCTCCACTTCGCTCCGCGTCGGCTTTGCCGGCCTTGGCGCCATCGGGACGCCGATGGCCGCCCGCTGTGCCGCCGCGCACCAGCTCACGGTATGGAACCGCACGGCCGCCACGGCCACCGCATTCGCCGAGGCCAATGCCGGCGTGACCGTTGCGCTGTCGCCCCGGAGCCTCGCCGAGTCCTGCGACGCCGTGATCACCTGTCTTCCCACCTCGGCCGACGTCGAGGCGATCCTCGCCGGGCCGGAGGGGCTGTTGCAGGGGTTGCGACCGGGATCGATCGTCGTCGACTGCACCAGCGGCGACCCGGCCACCTCCCGGCGGTTGGCCGGGATGCTTGCCGCCGTCGACGTTGGGTTTGTTGACGCCCCGGTGAGTGGTGGACCACCGCTCGCCGCGACGGGTCAGCTCACTGTTATGTGCGGCGGGACGGAAGCGGATGTCAGCCGTGCCCGGGATATCGTCGCGCCATTCGCCGCGAAGGTCGTGCATCTCGGCCCCGTCGGGGCGGGTCACGCGATGAAGGCGGTCAATAATGGGCTTCTCGCGGTGCACATCCTGGCGGTCGCTGAGGGGATGGTCACGCTGGCCCGGGCCGGCGTGGAGCCCCGCGCCATGGTCGAGGTGCTCAATGCATCGAGCGGACGGTCGTTCGTCAGCGAGGCCCTGGTGCCAGAACGGGTGCTGACCGGGCTCTGGCCGCGGCTTTTCCGCCTGGCGTTGCTGGAGAAGGACATCGGGATCGCCCACGAACTCGCGGAGGAACTTGGCGTCAGCGACCCGGTGCTCGCCCATGCCCGGGAACAGTTCCGCACCCTGCGCGCCGACCTGGGTGAAACGGCCGATTATCTCGACCCGATCCGGGTCGCTGAGCGAGCTGCAGGGGTGGAGTTGCGGGGTTGAGCGAGGTTGAAGACGTGCCAGCGATGCCTGACGCCCCGGTACTGGTGCTTGTCGCAGTCCAGGATCTCGTCAACCTCGCGTCGTGCATTCGGATCGCCAAAAACTTCGGGATCATGACGGTGCGGCTGGTGCAACCGGAATGCGACGTCGACTTCTACCGGATCGAGGGCGTGGCGCACAACACAGCCGACCTGCTCGACCGAATGACGATTCATGACACCCTCGACGAGGCGTTTGCCGACCTCACGTGGGTCGTTGGGCTGACCGGCCGCGAACGCACCGCCAAGCGCACCATGATGCGCCCGAGGGCCGCAGCGGGCGAGTTGGTGGCGCGGGCCGCCGCCGGGCGGGTCGGCATCCTGGCGGGCCGGGAGGATCGCGGGCTTCACAACGACGAGATCGACCGGTGCGCCGCGCTCGTGACGATCAGCGCGAATCCCGCTTATTCGTCGCTAAACCTGGCGCAGGCGTGGGCGATCATGGCGTACGAGACCTGGGTGGCGCGGGGTGGTGACGACGCCCCCTTCAAGCTTCCCCGACACGCGGCGGCCCCAGCCACCCATGAACAGATGGAGGCGATCTTCACCGACTGGCAGGCCTCGCTGTCCAACGTGGAGTTCTTCAAGAAGCGCCAGCCTGACCTTGTGATGCGCGGCTTCCGGGAGCTGATCTTCCGGGCCAACCCCGATGCGCGCGAGGCGACGCTGCTGCGGGCGATGGGCCTCGAGGTCGGCCATTTCCTCCGGCGTAGAGGGATCATTGGCGACTGAGCGCTTCAGGGCCGTCTTCCACCCGGACGAAATCAGGCTCCCCCTCTGCCCATTCGCCCCCCGTAGTTGAACGGACCCCGATGCTGCACTAGTTTTGCGACCGACCCGGGGGAGTCGTGCGGAGGCTCCTCGTTTTTGCGGGACCAGCGAGTTCGTGAAATGTTTCACAAGCCCGGATCCTCTTCGGCGGTCTGCAATTATGCGTAACAAGCTGTACTTCGGCGGTGCAACGCTCGGCGCCATGGTGGTCGCCGTCATTGCACTGACACGACCGACCGACGCCCAGCAGGCGGCGCCGCCGCCACCCGTGGCGACGCTCGACACGTCGTCGCTGAAGGGGCCCCGGCAGCCGATCCTCTTCCGCCACGACATCCACGCTGGGCAGCTCAAGATGCAATGCCAGTATTGCCACTACTCGGTCCAAGTGTCGAGTGAGCCGGGCATCCCGAGCATGCAGACCTGCATGGGCTGCCACGCGGCAGTGAAGGGCACGACCGACGAGCATCGGGTCGAGATCAAGAAGTTGAGTGATGCCTGGGCCGCGAAGAAGCCGGTCGAGTGGGTCCGCATTCATTCGGTCGCGCGCCACGTCCGGTTCCCGCACAGCCTCCACATCAAGGCGCTTGGATCAAACGGCTGCGCCACCTGCCATGGCAACGTCGCGCGGATGCCGCAGGTCTTCAAGGTGAACAACGTGAACAACATGGGTTGGTGCGTGAGCTGTCACATCGAGCGAAAAATCACGCGGGATTGCACCGCGTGTCACTACTAGCATGACCACGCGACTTCCCGAGACCGGAGCAGTAATGGGCGACGACGCGCAATCGGGCGTTGACAGGCGACAGTTCCTCAAGGTTCTCGGTGTCACCGGTGCCGGCGCCGCGGCCCTCGGTGGTTGTTCCACCGACCGGGTGGCAAAGCTGGTGCCGTATATGGTGCAGAGCGAGGACCAGGTTCCTGGGGTGCCGACGTACTACGCCAGCACCTGCACCGAGTGCTCCACAGGTTGCGGCCTCGTCGTCAAGACCCGCGAGGGGCGGCCGATCAAGCTTGAGGGCAATCCCGAGCACCCGATCAACGCCGGTGCGCTGTGCAGCCGCGGGCAGGCCGGACTGCAGGGGCTCTACAATCCCGATCGCATCGCAACCCCCATGGCCCGCAATGCCGCGGGCGGGTTTGATGCAATCACCTGGGACGACGCGATCGCCCGGCTTGCCGCCAAGGTTCCCGGTGCGCAGGGTCGTCTCGCGGTGATCAATGGATATGGGGCAAGCACGTTCTCGACGCTCCTCAACCAGTGGACCACCGTCGTCGGTGGGCGCGCCGTGCGCTACGAGCCGTTTGCGCGCGAGGCCGAGCGACTTGCAGCCGAACTCACGTGGGGCCGCAGCGACCTGCCGTCGTACGATTTCGCCGCCGCACGCTACATCGTGTCGTTCGGCGCCGACTTCCTCGAGACCTGGGGCGCCACGGTCGAGCACCAGCGTGGCTTCGCGTCGTCCCATGGCTTTGCCGACGGCCAGATGGCGAAGCACGTATTCGTTGGACCGCGGATGTCGCTCACCGCCGCGAACGCCGACCATTGGGTTTCGGTCCCGGCGGGCAGCGAGACGCTCGTGGCGCTCGCGATGGCGAGCCACCTCGGCAGCACCGCCACCACGCACACCCCCGATTCGGTAGGTGCCGCGACCGGCATCGATTCCGCAACGATCCGCACCATGGCCGAGGAGTTCCGCAGCATGTCGCCGTCGCTCGCGGTGGCCGGTGGCGTGGCCGCGCAGCACCGCGGCGCGATCCAGCTCTGTCACGCGGTGAACGTGCTCAACGAGGCGGCCGGCAACATCGGGCGCACGGTGACGTTCACGGCCGCACCGGCGTTGTCCGACGGGTATTCCGCGGCGCAGGCGCTCTTTGCCGACATGGCGAGCGGCAACGTGGCGATGGTGATCATCCACGAGTCGAACCCGCTCTTCACCATGCCGAAAAGCGGCAAGTTCGCCGAGGCCTTCGCGAAGGTGCCGTTCAAGGTGTCGACCGCGCAGGTGATGGACGAGACTGCTGCGGCGTGCGATCTCCTGCTGCCCAATCTTCATGCCCTGGAGCGGTGGGATGACTTGCAGCCGCGCGATGGCATCGTTGGCCTGATGCAGCCCACCACGCAGCCGGTGTTCGCGGCGATGCACACCGGTGATGTGCTGCTCGCTACGGCGCGCAAGGTCGGTGGCGCGCTCGGCGCCGCCTTTACCGCCGCGACCTTCGAGGACCACCTCAAGGCGGCGTGGGGGAACGACCCCGACGCGTGGCGCGAGGCGCTGGCGGTGGGCGGCAAGTTCCGCGGGGCCCTACCGGACGCGGATGCCTCGACCGCGACCGCGGCGGTTCCCGCCCCCGCAGCGACGGTCGATGTAGTGGTCGGCGTTCCGACATTCGATGGCGACGGCGAGTTCGTCTTCCTCCCGTATCCCTCGTCGATGTACTACGACGGTCGCGGCGCCAACAAGCCGTGGCTGCTCGAGAACCCCGACCCGATGACCAAGATCACCTGGCAATCATGGGTCGAGCTTCACCCGGACACCGCGCACCGCCTTGACGTGCGCGAGGGCGAGATCGTTGAACTGACGTCGCCACATGGTTCGCTCCGCGCACAGGTGTACGTCTTTCCTGGCATACGTCCCGACACCGTGGCCATGCCGATCGGGCTGGGGCACACCGAGTATGGCCGCTACGCCAAGGACCGCGGCACGAACGCACTCGACATTGTTGGCGCCGCGAACGGTCAGGGCTTCCTGCCGTACGTCGCCACCAGGGTGTCGATTTCGAAGACCGGCGACTACCACAAGGTGGCCAAGACTGAGGGCACCCCTCGCCAGCTCGGCCGGGGGATCATCGAGGCGATGGCGTTCACGCATGCCGCCGCAGGGATGACGCCGGAGGAGGCCTACAAAGCGGGCGGACACTCCACTCATGAGATCAACCCGCCGCGTGAGGTCGAGGCGATCGACGGCTGGTACGAGGGCCAGGTGGAGCGCTGGAAGATCGGCGAATACGGCATCGAGCACGCCAAGTGGGGCATGGCGATCGACCTGTCGCGTTGCACCGGATGTTCGGCGTGCGTCACCGCGTGTTACGCCGAAAACAACATTCCGACGGTCGGCGAAGAGCAGATCTTCAAGGGCCGCGAGATGAGCTGGATGCGGATCGAGCGCTACTGGGAGGGCGGGGACGACGGCGAGCCGATCGAGGCGCGTTTCATCCCGATGCTCTGCCAGCACTGCGACAACGCCCCGTGCGAACCGGTCTGCCCGGTGTACGCTGCGTACCACACGCCCGACGGTCTGAACGGCCAGGTCTACAACCGGTGCGTCGGCACGCGCTACTGCAGCAACAACTGCCCGTACAAGGTCCGGTACTTCAACTGGCTCAAGTACAACGAGAAGGCCTGGCCGTCGCCGCTCAACCTGCAGCTCAACCCCGAGGTCACGACCCGGGCCCGCGGCGTGATGGAAAAGTGCACCTTCTGCGTGCAGCGCATCCGCGGCGAGCAGGCCAGGTCACGGCTGGAGGATCGCCCACTCAAGGACGGCGACATCATGCCGGCGTGCGCGCAGGCGTGTCCGTCGAAGGCCATCGCGTTCGGCAACGTGCGCGACCCGGCGGCGGCGGTGGTGGGCTGGAAGCGTGACCCGCGCGGCTATCGGGTGCTCGAGGACACGAACGTCAGGTCGTCGGTCACCTACCTCGCGCGGGTGATCCATCGCGACGCCGAACAGCCCGCTGCCGCGGCCGACCAGGGGGGAGGGCACTAGGATGGCGGTCATCGCGCACGACCCGAGTCGGCCGACGCAGACGCACGCCGAGGTCACCCGTGACGTCCTGAAGACGATCACGGATACCCCGAGCCGCGGCTACTACATCCTCGTGGGGCTGATGGCGTTCTTCACGCTGATCCTCTTCGCGACCCTCACCGCCCTCCTCAAGGAGGGCCTCGGGCTCGCCGGCTACGCGCCGCCGATCATGTGGTCGGTCTACATCACCACGTTCGTCTTCTGGGTCGGTATCGGCCACGCCGGCACGCTGATCTCGGCGATCCTGTTCCTCTTCCGCTCGCCATGGCGAACCGCGGTGTACCGCGCCACCGAGGCGATGACGGTGTTCGCGGTCATGACAGCGGCGCTCTTCCCGATCATCCACATTGGTCGCCAGTGGATCTTCTACTGGCTGCTGCCCTACCCGAACTCGCGCTTCCTGTGGCCGAACTTCAAGTCGCCGCTGATCTGGGACGTCTTCGCGATCTCGACCTACCTCACGGTCTCGTCGACGTTCCTGATGGTGGGCCTGGTGCCGGACATTGCCGCGGTGCGTGACCACGTGAGCGGCTGGAAGAAGAAACTCTACGGCTGGTTGTCGCTCGGCTGGACCGGTGCCGATTCGCAGTGGCGCCACTACAGCCGCGCCTACCTGTACCTCGCGGCCCTCGCCACCCCGCTGGTGCTCTCGGTGCACTCGGTCGTCTCGTGGGACTTCGCCGTGTCGATCGTGCCGGGCTGGCACGGGACGATCTTCGCCCCGTACTTCGTCGCAGGCGCCATCTACTCGGGCATCGGCATGGTGTTCACGCTGATGATCCCGTTGCGCAAGGTGCTCAAGCTGGAGCACATGATCACCGACTACCACTTCGACAACCTGTCGAAGCTGACGCTGTTCACCGGCTCGATCCTCTTCTACGCCTACGCCATGGAGTACTTCACGGCGTGGTACTCCGGGAACGTGTTCGAGCAGGCCACCTTCTGGCGCCGCGCCTTCGGCCCGAACTGGTGGGCCGGCTGGACGATGATCATCTGCAACGCCTTTGTCTCGCAGCTCCTCTGGTTCCGCAAGATCCGGGTGAACGTGATCGCGCTCTTCGTGATCTCGATCTTCATCAATCTCGGCATGTGGTTCGAGCGCTACGTGATCGTCGTGGGGTCGTTGGCGAATGACTACCTGCCGTACGCGTGGGGCCAGCTCAACCCGACCTGGGCAGACTGGCTGATCCTCCTCGGTTCGTTCGGGTGGTTCGGTCTCTGGTTCTCGCTCTTCTACAAGAACTTCCCGATCGTGGCGATCCAGGAGATCAAGGAAATGATCCCGATGCCGCGCCGCAACGCGAGCGGGGGGGCGCACTGATGGCCCGCAACGTTCCCGGAGTGCTCGGACAGTTCATCCATATCGATGGTGCGTGCGAGGCGATCCGCGACCTGCGCAAGCAGGGCCATCGCGACCTGACGGTGTACACCGCCGCCGCCAATCACGAGATTGAGGAGGCGCTGGGCGACCCGATCTCTCCGGTGCGGCTCTGGACCTTGATCGGTGGTCTCATGGGCTGTACCGCCGGCTTCGCGATGGCCATCTGGATGTCCCGCGACTGGCCCCTGCTCGTGGGCGGCAAGCCGATCGCCGCGATACCGCCCTTCGTGGTGATCGGCTTCGAGCTCACCATCCTCTTCGGCTCGCTCGCGACGGTGGCCGGCATCATCGTGCTGTCGATGATGAAGTCGCTCCGAGGCCGCCCATATCACCCGACCTTCAGCGATGACCGGATCGGCGTGTTCGTGCCCTGCGGGTACGATCATGCGCCCGAGGTCGAGCGCCTGCTGCAGGAACACGGTTCGGTGGAGGTGTCGCGCGATGCGTAAGATCCTGCTCGCGGCACTGCTCGCCGGGACCGGCGGCTGCAACTGGTACTACAACGAGGTCCCCTCGCCCGATGCGCTGATGCACGCGATCCCGTGGTTCGACCACATGATCGCGTCCAAGGCCGTGCATCCCTACATGACCGATAGCGTACCGCGCGAGACGCCGGCCGGCACCGTGCCGTTCGGCGATGTCGAGGGCGACTGGAACAACGCGAACATGACCGGTGCCATGGCGCTCTACGGCTTTGATGTCGATCGCGCCAACGCACTCGTCCGGCCCGCGAACACCGACTCGACCGGCGCTGCCGGCTCGTCGGTGCCGGCCGTGGTCCGAAGCGGCGAGGAACTGTTCAACACCTATTGCATGGTGTGTCACGGCCCCGCCGGCAATGGCCAGGGTACGGTGCGCATGGGTGCGCCGCCGCTCAATACCGCCGTGGTCGCTGGCCGCAGCGACGGTTACGTCTACAGCGTGATCCGCTACGGCCGGAACCTGATGCCGCCCTATGGCGACAAGATTGTCCGACGTGACGAGCGGTGGCGCGTGGTTGATTACGTGCGATCGCTTCAGGGTGCAGTCGTGACCGCCCCGCTGCCGGCTGCTGGAGGGTCCAACTGATGGCAACCGATTTCACCGCCATGCGGGCCCGACTCGCCGAGAAGAGCGTGTCCGGCGATTACCGGACATTCCTGCTCGCCGGGGGAGTGTTCGCCGTCGCAGGTCTGCTGCTCTTCGGCGTGATGCTGCTGGGGGAGGGAAGTCACCGGGCGTGGCAGGCGTTCCACGTCAACTGGCTCTTCTGGACCAGCCTCACCGGCGGTTCGCTGGCACTCACCGCCGTGCACAAGATCGCCAATGCGAAGTGGTCCGGCGTCATCCTGCGGTTCTCCCAGGCCGCCGTCGCAATGATCCCGGTCTCACTGCTCGGGATCATCCTCATCATGACGGTGGGCTACCACGACATCTTCGGGCACATGCAGGAAGAGTTGCACGGAATGTCCCCCGGGAAGCAGCTCTGGCTGTCGCGGCCATGGATGAGCGTTCGCCTGATCGGCGGGCTGTCGCTGCTCTACTGGCTCGGGTACCGCCTGGTCCGGATCGACGTACTCCATGACCTCGACGAGGCCCGCCAGCACGCGGATCCCGCGCGCGTGTCACGGTGGGATCGCATGCTCGCCGGGTTCGACCCGGTGCGCGAGCACGCCGCGACCTACCGCCTCGCCCCGATGTACGTATGGGCCTACGCCCTGGTGTTCACCATGGTGGCGTTCGACGGCATCATGGCTCTCCAGCCGCACTGGTTCTCAAACCTGCTCGGCGGATGGTTCTTCATGGGTGCCTTCCTCGGCGCCCACATGCTGCTTGCCCTGCTGATGATCTACGGCACCGGGCGGCTCGGAATTGCGGAGTACGTATCGCCCAAGCAGCGGCATGACCTCGGCAAATTGTGCTTCGGCTTCACGGTGTTCTGGACCTACCTGATGTGGGCGCAGTATCTGGTGATCTGGTACGGCAACCTGCCGGAGGAAACCGGCTTCGTCTTCTCGCGGCTCTGGGGCCCATGGCGCCCCATCGGCGCAGCTGTAGGACTCGGCATGTTCGTCATGCCATTTGCAGGCCTCCTCGCGGTCGGGCCGAAGAAGACGCCGTTCACCCTCGGCCTCTTCGCGAGTGTGTCACTTACCGCCCTCTGGCTCGAGCGGTATCTCATGGTGCTGCCGTCGGTGACCGCCGAGATCGGCCCGGTTTTCGGCCTGCCAGAACTCGGCCCTACGCTCGGGTTCCTCGGGCTCTTCCTGGTGTGTTATTACCTGTTCACCAAGGCGTTTCCAATGCTCTCGCCGCGCCTGGCGATGATCACGCTGGAGCGCGAACAGGGGCACTAGTTGGTGGGCACGAATGCGGTGACAATGAAACGGCCAGCACCAATCGGGTGCCAGCCGTTTCATTGTGCGTTCGCCTGAGCCTTCGCGCGCCGCGCCGCGTACCTACTCGATGCGTCGGGCCAGTGCGTCAAGACCCTCGTCGGGCAGCATGGCGACAACGGTCGGCGCGCCGGGGTAATCACGCACCGTGAGGCCGCGCGCAGCAAGCGCCTTCCGCGCTTTCGCTGCAGCGGGCGATGTCCCGGTGAGGAGCCAGGCCGATCTGCCGTCGGGCAGCGTCTGCCGAATCGCGATCGCCGGCATACCGCTCGCTGACGGACTGACCCTGACCGCCGTGATTGGCAAGCCGGCGATGTGGCGGACCCGCGTATGGTTGAGGCGCAATGCATCCTCCCAGCTGAGCACGCTCCACCCCGACGCGGCCGTGAAATCGGCCAGCGGATCGGAAGCGAATGGCGGCGCAACGGGCGCATTGGTGGCAAGAAGGGTCGGGGCCACGAAAATCCTCGCGAGCGTCGCTCGAGCAGAGGACAGCGTGGTGCCGTTGCCGACGCTGGCAGCGCCGATCACGGTGAGGGCAATGCCGGCGGCCATGAGGGCGCTCCGGCGGGTCGTCATTCGTACCGGCCGCGTGGTGGTGGCAGCTGGTCCGTTGGCTTGCAACGCGGCTGGGATCTTCGGCAACGCGATGGAAAGTATCTCGCTCGTCCGGATGCGGAGGTCACAAACCTCCGCATATTGTGCCCGGCAGATCAGACATCCCATCAGGTGTTCCGCGATCTCCGCCCGCTGCCCGCCGCTGACTTCGTTGTCGGCGTAGGCGTGCAGTTCCTCTTCAGGAACATGCGGACGCGCGAACATCATCACGCTTGTCCTCCATCGTGTCATGGGCGAGAACGAGGCGCTTGCGCGCCCGGGCGAGGGTGGTGCCAACCGCGCCAACAGCAAGCTTGGTCTGTTCGGCGATCTCGGGGTACGAGAGGCCGGCATCCCAGAGCAGCAGCACTTCACGATCCCGGGGCGTGAGGGTGGCCAAGGCCCGCTTGACCTCTGCCTCCCGCTCCTCGCGCACCATATCCTCCTCGATGTCACCCGGGTCCGACGGCGATGCGATCGGCTCGTGGACCAGCAGGGTGAGGTGCTTGCGACGGCGAATGGCTGCGCGCGCCTCGTCACGGGCGATGTTGGCGGCAACGGCGAACACCCACGCCCGTGGCTTCTCAGGCTGATGGTTCAGCGCACGCATGAACACTTCCTGCGCCAGATCCTCGGCGCGATCAGCGTCCCAGACCTTGCGGTACAGGAAACGAACGACGGAAGAATAAGTTGTGCGATAGAGTTCTTCGATGTCGAATGCCATGGTGCGAGTCCTCATACGATGCGGGGAAGGACAACATTGAGACGTTCCCTGCACCGCTGATGTGCACACCTCGGGGAGAGGTCGCAGACCCGCGTGCATTACCTGCCAGCGAACAATCTATAGCCGAAGGCGCCGATTGCGAAAGGCGCAGCCAGGGTGCAGTCCGGAACGTTTCTCCGGCCAGGCCGAGCACATCAGAGGCTTGGCCGGACGGCCGTCGGACCTTGTGCGTCCATGGAGGTCGCAGGTGAGCCCATCCTCTTGCAGGAATCCACAGGCGGAGATCACCTCGACGTTGAGCAGGCCACCCTCCTCCCGCTCGGTCTTGCAGAGGAGCGGGGACTTCCTGCTCCGAACCAGCGCCTCGAGGCGGGTCTGGCGCTCGGTGCAGCGGATCTGGACCTGCAGGTCGCGGCAGCACGCCGCGCCGCGGCGATTGTCGGCTGTCCGGCAGGGCGCCCCGGCACAGGGATTGGCGCTGGGGGGCGCGATCGGGAGGGATCTGCCCTGCGGCGCGGGAGTCGGCGGCGGCAGATGTCGGGTGACAAACTTCGCCCCCTCGAAGATCGCGAACCGGTCGCCACCGAGGCGGCGGGGCGCGGGCAGCCGCGCGGGGGCGGGCACCGTCCCCTCGAAGCCCCAGGCGCCGCAACGCTGGGTACCGTCGCCCTGCTCTCGAAGGTACCGGCAGGGCACATGAATCGTCGCTTCTGCCCAGATCTCGTCGTCTTCCTCGAATGTCGCCCCGAAATCGATCCTCTCAACATGGCCGAACAGCCAGGTGCCGTCATGATCCTCCCCACCCTCGAGCGCGGCCACGCGAAGCGTGACGTCGAGGGCTCGGCACTGTCGGCCGAGACGCGTGCAGGGCGGGGGAGATGCCATGGGGGACCAGTTGGGGAGTGGCGAGCGGAAGGGGGTAACCTAGCACGCCACCGGGTCGTTTTGCAGCGGCGTGTACTACACGGCGGCGTAAAGCGTCGCTATGTTTGTTACTTCCCGGCTTCCTGGTGGACGGGGGTCGCCGCAGTCACCGGACTGCCGTCGGCAAAACAACATCAGGCGAGAGGCAAAGACAACGAATGCGCGTTCCAGCGATGCTTGCTGCAGTCGCTTTGGTGCTGGCGGCTTGCGGCGGCGACAAGAAGGTCGATACGAGTGCTGACTCGATGGCGATGATGCCCCCCGCGGCGACGGACCAGCCGGCGATGACGCCTGGCACCGGCACCACGCACGAGATCCAGATGGTGCAGGAAGGGGAGACGTTCAAGTACATGCCCGCCAACCTGACCATCAAGTCGGGTGACGTCGTGGTGTTCAAGAGCGTGTCCGGCGGCCTGCACAATGTTCAGTTCGAGGAAACCGGCATCCCGGCCGGGGCGATGGACATTCTCAACGCCAACATCCCGAATCGTCAGGGCCCGCTCGCGAGCGAGCTGGTCGACGTTGGCCAGAGCGTCACGATCTCGTTCGCTGGGGCGCCGGCGGGCGACTACAAGTTCTTCTGCCTGCCGCACCAGACCATGAACATGACTGGGATGATCACCGTCCAGTAGTTCCGACGGATTCATGCTGCACGAAGGGGCGCCACGTTCGCGTGGCGGCCCTTTCAGTTGGCGTCGCGGTGCGACTACAGTCAGCGACGGGACGGCGCGGCGAGGAAAGGCACCGTCAGTCCCATCGCCAGACCAACGATGCTGTCGATGGCGTAATGCATCTGGACGTACACCACGCCGACGGCCAGCAGCGCCGTCGGCACGGCGAGGATCATCCCGAGGCGCCGGGATCCACGCCACGCGCCCACCGTGGCCGCGACGGTCGCCGCGACATGTGACGAAGGGAACGCCGCGCCGTATGCGCTGCCGCGTTCGAGCGTCGCGTACACCAGTCGCGCCGGCCCATTCGCGACAAACTCGCCCGCGGGACGCACGAACTCGTAATACGGGCCGGCCACCGGAAAGAGGAGATAGGTCAGGTAGCACAGGAGGAACGTGGCGATCAGGCCGTCGAGGTAGCGCTCGATCGCCTCGCTGCGCTGGCGCGCGGCGAACACCACGATCGGCAGCGGCACGATGAGGTAGTACGAGAAGTACACCGCATGGAAAAGCGTCGACCAGAAGGCGCTCGGCGCACTGCGCCACCAGTCGCGCGCCGGCTGTCCGCCGAAGAGCACCGACTCGAGACGCATGATCGGAGCATCCCACACATGCACGACACCGAACCGGTTGAGCACGTCAAGCGCCGAGTAGAGCCCCAGCAGAAGGAGCACGGGGTAGTACGCGCGCAGGAACCGCCCGGTCGGCGTGTCGGTCGCGTGCGTGCTGAGCCACGCGAGCAGGGGCAGCGCAAGGTGCGCGATCACCACCAGACCGGCGCCGGGGAAGGAGAGGCGGGTGAGGCCCACTGCAGCGACTACCACCCCATAGGCCGACAACATCCAGTCGACCCGCCGCATCCGGGCAACGCTGCTCAGAGCCAACCCTCGCGCCGGTACCAGGCGGCGGTGTGCGCCAGTCCATTGGCAGCGTCGTACCGCGGCAACCACCCAGTGGCCGCAATGAACTCGCCGGGATCGGCGGTCCACGCCTCCTGGAAGAACTCGTGGGTCTTGTCGGCGCGGAGGATGGTCTTGCGGCCGAGGAGCGCGGCGAGGCCGCCGGTCGCGCTCAGCGCCGTATGCGCCAGCCAGCGCGGGATCGGGATCAGTGCTGGGTTGCGGCCCATCTGTCTGCCGATTTCGCGCACCAGTTCTGCCGTCGTGATGACTTCCGGATGGTTGACGTAGTACGTGCCACCCGCGATGCCGGCAGTCGTGCCGGCATGCACCAGTGCGTCCGCGAGATCCTCGACGTGAATCAGGGATACCTGCATCGTGCCGTCGCCAAAGATCGGGGCAACGCCAAGTCGTGCCGCCTTGAAGATGGCAAGGAGGTTGTCGCGATCGCGGGGGCCATAAACCGTTGGCGGTCGCACGATCACGTACGGCGGCCCGCTTCCGTCCCGCAGCGCCCGTTCCGCTGCGAGCTTGCTGCGGCCGTACATCGTGACTGGCGCGTCGTCGCCCGCCACATTCCTCGGCGCGTCACGGCGGGCCGGACCACCGGCTGCCATCGAGCTCACCAGCACGATCCGGGCGTCGGTCCCGGCCGTCTCGACTGCGCGCCGCACACTCGCGGTGCCGTCGCGATTGGCTCCGAGGAATTCCGCCTCATCGACCGCACCGGTCAGCGCGGCGACATGGTACACGACGTCGCAGCCCGCGGCGGCGTCGGTCAAGGCATGCACATCGGCCAGGTCGCCCGTGACGAGGCGGACCCCGCGTGCGGCGAGCGCGGCCGCCCGCGACGGGGTGCGCACCAGCGCGGTGACCGTGTCGCCGCGCGCCAGCAATCGGTCGACCAGGTGCCCGCCGACGAACCCGGTGCTTCCCGTTACGAGCGCGTTCACGTCGGGCGGTCGAGCAGCCGGTAGGTCTTGTACTCGACGAAGCCGTTCTTCTTGAGCGCCTGGATCATCACCGGATTGTCCTCCAGCACCCAGCCGCCCTCACCCCAGCCGATGCCGATCTTGGCGGACTCGATCCAGATGCGATGGCAGAGCGCATTGTCGAGCCCCTTGCCGCGCCAGGATGGGATGACGCCGAGGAGGAGGATCCGCGATCGGGTCAGCTTCTTCCGCTTGAGCATCCAGAGCAACTTGAGCGCCCCGGGGAAGATTCTCCCGTCGCGATTCGTACGGAGGGACTCATTCAGGTCGGGAATGCTCATCCCGAATCCGATCAACGCGCCGTCCTTTTCGGCGAAGCTGACCATGCCGGGCACGATGACTGGCCGAAAATCGGCGGCGAGCTTGTCGATCTCGGCGTCGGTCATCGGCACGAAGCCCCAGTTCTTCTCCCAGCACGCATTGTAGAGCTGCTTGATCCGCTCGACCTCGGCGGCGAAGTCGTTCATGTCGAGCGTGCGGATCGTGATTCCGTACCGTTCGAGTAGGAGGTTCACTGCACGGGTGGTGCGCGGCGGCGCTTCTACCGGTCCGTCGGCGTTGCCGCCCTCCAGGGCGATCAGGTCCTTCGCTTTGGTAAAGCCGGCGGTCTCGAGCAGGGTGAGGTAGTAGGGCGGGTTGTGGGGCATCATGAACGTGTTCGGTGTATCGAAACCGCTGATCAGCACGCCGGACTCGTCGTTGGTGGAAAACGAGACTGGTCCCCGGAGCACGTCGAGATTTCGTTCTCGAGTCCACGCCGACGCCTGATCGAGCAACGCCGTTGCCACGGTGAAATCGTTGATGCACTCGAAGAATCCGAAAAAGCCCACTCGATCGGCGTGCACCTCGTTGTGCAGGCGGTTTTCGATCGCCGCAATGCGCCCCACGACCTCCCCCCCGCGTTCGGCGAGGAAATACTCGGCGGCACCATGCTGGAAGAACGGATTTTTCTCGCGGTCGAGATGCTTGCGCACCTCGGCCCGGAGCGCCGGCACCCAATTCAGGTCGTGCCGATGCAGTCGGTAGGGAAGGTCGATGAAGCGGTCGAGATCCTTCCGGGTCCCGACGCGCCGGATCACCGGCGCTTCGCTCAGATGACCCCCAGCTCCTTCCCGATCCGGCCGAAGGCATCGAGGCATTCGTCGATCTGGGAAGCGGTGTGGGTCGCCATGACGCTGGTGCGCAGTCGGCACTGCGATGGCGGCACGGCAGGCGGGACCACCGGATTGGTGAACACGCCGGCATCGTACAATTTCCGCCAGAACACGAAAGTCTTGTCGAGCGGACCAACCAGGACGGGAACGATCGGCGTCTCGGTCGGGCCAATATCGAAGCCGAGCTCGGTGAATCCCTTTTGCAGGTGACGGGCGTTGACCCAGAGCGCGTCGCGCCGTTCGGGCTCGTCCTGCACGACCTCGAGAGCAGCCAGCACCCCGGCAGTGTTGGCGGGCGGGAGCGATGCGGTGAAGATGAACGGCCGAGCATGGTGCTTGAGATAGTGGATCACCTCTTCATCGCCGGCCACGAAGCCGCCCACCGATGCCAGAGACTTGGAGAACGTCCCCGCGATGATGTCGACGTCATCCTGCATCCCGAAGTGCGCGCCAGTGCCGTCGCCACGAGGTCCGAGGACGCCGAGTGCGTGCGCGTCGTCGACCGCGAGCGCGGCGCCGTGCTGCTTGGCGATCCGCACCAGCTCTGGGATGTCGGCGATGTCACCCTCCATCGAGTACACCCCGTCGACCACAATCAGCTTTCCCTTGCCGGTCTGGTTCTGGTCGAGACGTCGCGCCAGACCCGAAAGGTCGCCATGATTGAAGCGCACGGTCTCACCGAAGGACAGCTTGGCGCCATCGACGATGCAGGCGTGATCGAGCTTGTCGAGGTAGACCGTCTCGCCCCGACCAAGCAGCCCGGCGATCATGCCGAGGTTCGCGCCGTAGCCGGTGGAGAAGACGATCGCCGATTCCTTGCCGAGGAACTCCGCGAGGGCATGCTCAAGTTGTTCGTGAAGATCGAGGGACCCGTTGAGGAAGCGGGACCCGGTGCAACCTGACCCATAGCGGTGCAGCGCCTTGGTGGCCGCCTCGAGGACCTTCGGATGGTGCGTGAGCCCGAGATAATTGTTCGAGCCCAGCATGATGCGCTTCTGGCCTTCAATGACGACGACGGTGTCTTCGGACTCGGAGATCGCCTTGAAGTAGGGGTAAAGGCCGGCCGCCTGGATCTCGCGGGCGCGGGTGAACAGCCTGCACTTCTCGAATATTTCCACCCTGGTCTCCAGTGTATCGGTCGGCAAGAGTCCTCGCGAGCACAGGTGGAAGTTCGCGGACGAATGGTTCAACTTTGGGACGTGAGCACCGCAAAAAATACGGCCGGAGGGGGGGGGACACAAGCGGAAACGTCGCCGGTGAGCCGCCGCAGGCCGTGGCTGGCGGTGTCCTGCCTGCTCTCCATGCTGGCTGGCGCAGCCGGTCCGGACCTCTCCGCGCAGGGCTTTCCGCGGGCCCGACCGGGCGAGTTCGAGGTCCGCGGCTTCGATATCGCGCTCGACGGTGGATGGCGGAAGCCGGCGGCCACGATCCGCACGGCTCGGCAGCTGGCACTCGACGCCGGCGCGCTCTCGCGGCTGAACGCACCACTTCTCAGCATTCGCGGAACATTTCGCATTCCGGTGGTGCCGCTCGCCTTTGCCGACGTGGCATCGCCGTTCGCCCGGGGCGCTATCGACGCGCTGTTCTTCGACCCATCGCCCTCCACTCGGCCCTACTCGGTGCAGAGCCTTTACCGGGCTGCGTCGCGCGGCAGGGTGATCCTCGACGGCAGGGTGTTCGAACCCGTCGCGCTCCCGGGCACCGCCGCCTTCTACGAGGATGGCTGCAACGGCGTCGGGATCTACGGTTCTTGTCCAGCCCGTGCTCGCAGCCGGATGGCCGATCTGCTGCTCGGCGCGCTCGACGCCATCTCGAACGGTGCGGGCGCCGATACGGTCTGGAACCAGTTTGACAACGACGGTCCTGACGGCATCCCGAATTCCGGTGATGACGACGGAATCGTCGACCTGGTGACCTTCCTGCAGCCCCGGCTCGATGGTGCCTGTGGCACCGACGCGATCTGGGCGCACCGCTACGTGATCCGGGGGTGGAATGGCGGGGCGATGTACGCCACTCGCACGCCGCGTCGCAACGCGGCGGGAATCCCGATCGCGGGACAGTTCCTGCGCATCGATTCCTACACGATGCAGAGCGTTCGCGGTGGTGCGACGTCGTGTGCAGCAAACGAAATGATGCCGATCGGCACTGTGGCGCACGAGACAGCACATGCCTTCGGCCTTCCCGATCTCTACGATACCGATCGGGTCAGCGGCACCGAGGGAATCGGGGAGTGGAGCCTGATGGGCGCGGGCAACTACGCCACACCGTCGTCGCCCGCGTCATTCGACGCGTGGTCGCTGGTGCAGCTCGGTTGGGTAGCAGTCGACACCATCGGTAGCGGGCGAACCGTTGTCGCCGGCGCGGTGCAGCTTACGGACACCGTCTACCTGATCCCGACCGAGGCGCCCGGCATCCATTTCCTCCTGGAGAACCGACAGGCACTCGGCCCCGATGCGGCGATGATGTCGCCGATATTTGCGCGAGCGAAGGGGCCCGGCCTGCTGATCTGGCGCATCGACGAATCGCGCATTGCGACAGGGCGTGCCTCCAATGCCGTCAATACCGGCCCCCGACCCGGCGTGGCGCTTATTCAAGCCGATGGGTTTGAACAGCTTCGCGCGCCATTTGCGAACGTCCGCAATCGGGGCGACGCCGGCGATCCGTGGCCGGGGACCAGCGACCGCAACACATTCGGGCTGATGTC
>JBKJMX010000108.1:0-31684 GCA_046596135.1 Gemmatimonadales bacterium | reverse complement strand
ATTCCCGCAGGCCATCGCAGCTCGACGTTCGTGCTGGGTGGCGATGGACGCCCCGCTGTGCACGCGTGGGGATTGCGGCTCCGGGCCTGGGAGGGGCACGACCTTTTTCATGGCCTGGTGCGTGTCGAGGTCGGCGCAGGCACCGTCGCTGATGGCGCGCCCGACCTGCTTTCCCGCCGGCTCCTCGCCGAACGATCACCGCTCGCATCAGGACCACGCAGCGACCGATTGCTCTACGGCATTCACGACGTCAGTCGCTATCTCCGGGTCAGGAGCGCGGCAACATGACCATTCTCGGACGCGTTGTCGCCACGGAACTTCGACCGAGCACTCCGCATCAGTTCTCGTTCTGGACAGCGCGGGACGCACCGCTCGGGATCGGGTCGATCGTCCGCGTCGACGGCGACGAGCGTGTCGTGTATGGCGTGGTGACCGAGGCGTTCGCGTACTCTGACCTCGCACGTCCACTGGACGCGGTGATCGGTGCGGATGGCGATCCGCAGCGTGAAGCCGATGCACCCACGGCGCGTCCGGAGATCCGGCTCTGGACGGCGGCCGTCCTCCGGCAGATTCCCGAAGAACCGTTGCAGCCCGTGCCGTTCGGCGGCGTCACGGCAGCAACCGACGGCGACGTGCGAGTGGCGCTGCGGATGGACGCGTTCATGCAGCCGGAGAAGTCCACGGGATTGCCGATCGGGGTCTACGCCGCTGGCGGACTTTCCGCGCCGGTGTTCCTTGATGCCGATTTCCTGCTGGGACCTGAGGCGGCACACCTCAACATCACCGGCGTGTCGGGGCTGGCGACCAAGACCAGTGCCGTGACCTTCATGCTGAGCAGCATCTTCCAGACGTTCCCGGCAGCGAAGGGCAGTGTGGCCGCTGTCTGCTTCAACGTGAAGGGCCCCGACCTCTGTTTTCTCGACCAACCGGCCCCGCTCGGAGAGGCTGACCTCGCGCTCTGGGGTCGGCTTGGTCTCGATCCCGCGCCATTCCCCGACATGACGCTCTACGCCCCGTTCAAGGCCGACGGGGTCAACCTCAACACGTTGCGCAGCAACGCGGCACTTGCCGACACAGTGCAACCGCTTGTCTGGGGATTGCGCGAGATTCTGGACTACGCCGAGGTGGTCCTCAATCGCGACGACATCGATGCGAAGGCCGACGCGCTGATTGACTTTCTCGCCGAACGTGTCGTGGGGAAGCAGTTCGAGGCACCGGAATTGCGAGGGGCAGCATTCGAGGTGCAGAGTTTTGCCGACCTCGAGGATTTCTTCCGCGCGATCTTCGACCACCTCGAGACCTCGCGGGGTGGCGAGGTCTGGCGTACCCACCACATCGCCACGATCCGCAAGATTCGCAATCGCCTCGGCAACATCGCCACGCGTTCGAAGGGACTGGTGACCGATGACGGCGTCGCCAACGACCTGCCGTGGGGAGAGTTTCGCGATCGATCGCTCACGGTGATCGATGTTGCTGGTGTCGATCCACTGGCACAGGACCTGGTGTTCGCCCGGGTCATCTCTCGACTCCGCGAGCACCTCGAGCGGCGTGACCTCGGCGTCGACCATGTGGTGGTGTTCGTCGACGAACTCAACAAGTACGCACCGGCCGACGGCCCCGACACGTATGTCCGCAAGATGCTGCTCGACCTCTCCGAGCGCGGACGATACCTGGGGCTGGTTCTCTTCTCGGCGCAACAGTTCCGGTCGCAGGTCATCCGGCGCGTGACGGGCAACGCCGGCACCACGATCTACGGGCGGATGGACACCGACGAGCTGGCGCTGCAGGCATATTCGACCCTTTCGCCTGCGGTGAAGGCGAAGCTGGCCGCGCTGCCCAAGGGCGAGTTGTTGCTACGTCATCCGCACTTCACACAGCCGGTCTTCGTTCGCTTCCCGCGGCCTGCGGCGCTTTCGGGTCGTGAGGGGGTCGAGCGCTTCCCTCCCGCAGCCGACCTCCCGTTCGCCGACGCGGTGGTGCAGCGGCTCCGTGCCCTCGCGCCGGGCATCGTCGCCGATCAGGTGCGCGCCGTGATGGATGGTCGACCCGAGGCCGAGGTGCGCCGGGCCCTGTCGGCCACCGTCCGGCGACGGCCCGACGACCCATTTGCCTTCTTCCGAGCCTGGCTCCGGCGGACGATCCCGTCTGAATCGCCCGAGCCACGGCGCGGCATCGCCCCGCTCGCCAGCGACGACGACGATCCCTTCGCGCCATATTGACGGGATGCGGATCGCCCATGTCGCCGACCCCCACCTCGGGTTTCGCCAGTATACTCGGCTCACGTCACGCGGGCTGAACCAGCGTGAAGTCGACGTGGCCACGGCGTTCGGTCGCACCATCGACGGCGTGATCGCGAGCGCTCCCGATGCGGTGATCATTGCGGGAGACATCTTCCATTCCGTCAGGCCCACGAACTCCGCAATCCTCTTTGCCTTCCGGCAGTTGGCCCGGCTGATCGATCAATTGCCCGGTGTACCCGTCATCGTGATCGCTGGCAACCACGATACGCCCCGTTCCACCGACACGGTCTCGATCTTCGGGCTCTTCCACGAACTCGGGATTCACGTCGTGCATGATGATGCGCGACGGCTCGAGTTTCCCGATCGTGGGTTGAGTGTGCTGGCGATACCGCACCAGGCACTGTTTCGCGAGCCCCGGCCAGCCTTCGAGCCAGCGGGCTCAGCGCCTCATCAGGTGCTTGTCCTGCATGGCGAGACCCCGGGATTGTTCGGACCCGATCGTGGGGGTGCGGAACCTGGCGGCGCGTTCCTCTCGACCGACGAATTGACCAGTGGGAACTGGAGCTACGTCGCGCTCGGTCATTACCACGTGCAGCACCAGGTGCGCGAACGTATCTGGTACTCGGGCGCGCTCGACTACGTGAGCCCGAATCCGTGGGGTGAACTGCTGGAGGAACGCGAGCGGGGGATTCCCGGGAAGGGCTGGCTGCTTGTCGACCTGGAGTCAGGCGTCGTGACGCCACAGTTCATCGAACCACCGCGGCGCGTGATCGACCTGCCGAGAATCGACGCAACTGATTTCGCGTCGGCCGAACTGGACCGGATGCTGGCGGAGGCGATCGAGTCGGTGCCAGAGGGTATCGACGACATCGTGGTGCGACAGGTCGTGCTCAACGCCCAGCGGACCATGGCCCGCGAACTCGACCACGCGGCAATTCGTGGCTGGAAGGCGCGGGCGCTGCACTTCCAGCTCGACCTGCGTCGTCCCGAAGCGGTCGGTCGGGTGGTCGGGATGGGCGCACCGGGAACACGGCAGACGCTGCCCGAGATGGTGGCCGCGCACCTGGCTGCGCGTCCGTTGCCGGGGTCAGTGGACCGGGACGAGTTCGTCCGGGTCGGCACCGAGCTGATGCAGTCGCTCGAGCAGGACTCCCAGGCTTCCTGATGCAACTGCTCCGACTGAAGCTGGTCAATTTCAGGCAGCACGAGCACACCGAGCTCGAGTTCGGCCTTGGGCTCACCGGCATCGTGGGACCGAACGGGTCGGGGAAGACCACGGTGCTCGAGGCGATCGCGTACGCCCTCTACGGCGTCCCCGCAGCGCGGGGCACCCGCGAGACGATGCGTCGCCGCGGTGCGCCGGCGCGATCACGCTTCGAGGTCGAGCTCGAGTTCACGCTCGGCCCGCACCACTATCGATTGGTGCGCACGCTCACCGTGGCGGAACTCTTCCAGGACGGGCGCTCGATCGCGAACAGTACGAATGCGGTCACCGATCGTGTGATCGCATTGCTCGGGATGTCGCGCGACGAGTTCTTCAACACCTACTTCACCGGGCAGAAGCAACTGGCGGTGATGGCGTCGATGACACCGATGGAGCGGCAGCAGTTCCTCTCCCGGGTCCTGGGGTACGATCGGTTGCGCGCGGCCCAGGATCGGGTGCGCACGGTGCGCTCGGAGCTGCGGGCGGAGCTGACCGGGATCGAACAGGGGCTCGCGGACCCGGCGCAAATCGAGGCCGACCTGGCATCCGCGGTTGCTGCGCTGGACGCGGCCCGCCAGGCTCGCGAGGCGGCGGAGGCGGCGGAGGCAGCAGCGATCGCCGAGGTGGCGGCGCGGGCGCCCGAATGGGCAACCGCGCAGCAGCGGCGCACGGCGTGGCAGGGGCTGGACGGCGAACGCCGGATTGTCGAGGGCAAGGTTGCGCGTGCGCGCGGGGCGTTCCAGGCCATCGATCGCGAGCTGGCCGCTGCCGCCCGGGCGCAGACACGGATCGGCGAACTCGCCGCGGCGCTGGCGGCGTGGGACGGACTTGCCGCGGAACGCGACGCCCTCGACCGCGCCGCGGCCGCGCACGCGCTGCACAGTCGGGCGGTGGCAAGGCGCGACCAGGCGCGGAAGCGTCTCGCCGATCTGGGGCCGCAGGTCGAGCTCCTCGCCACCGATGTGCAGGTTGGCGCCCTCGCCGCCGGTCGCGCGGAGGTCGGCGTGGTCTTCGAGGAACTCGAGCGCAAGCGTGCAGAGCGTCGCACGCGCTGGACCCAGGACGAGCAGGAGGTGCGCACCAAGCTTGCGGCGTTCCGTGAACGGTATCGTGAGCTGGAGGAACAGCGCGCGCTCATTGAGGAACGCGGGCCCGAGGGGATCTGTCCCACCTGCGGTCGTCCACTCGGGAAGGACTTCACCACGCTGCTGCAGCTTCTCGGCCGGCAGCTCGACGAGGTGAAGGTTGATGGCACCTACCTCCGGCAGCGTGCCGATCAGCTCAAGGTGGTGCCCGACGACCTGCGACAGCTCGATGCGGAACGGGAGGAACTCGAGGTTGACTTGCGGCGTCGTGCCGAGGGACTGGGCCAGGCTCAGGCCCAGCTCCGGCAGCGGATCGCGCTGGAAGCCGAGCGCTCGGATCTGGCTGAGGAGATTCGCGCGCTCGAGGCGCAACTCACCGGCCCGGAGGCCACGTACGACGCGGCGCGACACGAGGCGGTGCGGACGGAGCTTGCGCAGCTCGAGCCACTGCGTCGCGAGCGCGAGCAGGCGGTGGGCCTCGCAGCTCGCGCACAGGCGCTTGGCCGAGACGCCGAGGCGGCCGAGGTGGCAGCGAGCCTGGTCGAGGCAGAGCTTGCCGCGCTCGACGTGCGACTGGGCACTCTCGCCTGGAATGCGGATGCATTCAGCGCGATCGAGCGACAGGTGCGCGAGGCCGAATCGACACTCGCCACAACGCGGGTTGAACTCGCTCGCGCGACGGCCAACGTCGAAGGGGCAGAACGGTTGCGCGGCTCGGCCCTTGCTCGTCGCGCGGATCGCGCGGCCAAGGCGGAGGCGTCGCGCCGTCTCGGCGCACAGGTCACGCTGCATCATGAACTCGATCGCGCATTCGGCGATCTGCGCACCGAACTCACGCTGCAGATGCGTCCCGACCTCCAGGAGCATGCCTCGACGCTTCTCCGTGATCTCACCGCGGGCCGGTACCCCGACCTCGAGCTCGACGAACAATACGTTCCGCTCATCGTCGAGGATGGCGAGGTCAAGCCGGTGATTTCCGGCGGCGAGGAGGACATCGTCAACCTGGCCCTGCGACTTGCGATCTCGCAGATGATTGCGGAACGTGCCGGTCATCCGCTTTCGCTTTTGGTGCTCGACGAGGTGTTCGGGTCGCTGGACGATGAACGCCGTGCCGGCGTCCTCGACCTCCTCCGCGGTCTCGCCGATCGGTTCCCGCAGGTCATCCTCATCACCCATGTCGAGGGGATGCAGGACGTGTTCGATCGGGTGATCCGGATGTCGTACGACGTGGCTCGGGCCGTCACCACCGCCACCGAGGAGGACCACGCGCATGGCACTGTGGCAGCCTGATCGATCAGTGACCGGCCCCGAGCGCGCCACCCGCGACGATGTGGACGCGCTCAACCGTGTATTCTCGGAGGCATTTACCGATCGCTACCGCAAGGACGGCCTCGGCAGTGTGCGGGTGCCGCACCTCAATCCGGCGATCTGGCGCTATGCGATTGCCGAGGCCGGCGACGGTGCGATGCTGTGGCGTGATGCCCGCGGCGAGGTCGTGGCGTTCAACATGGTGCACCTCGCCGGTACCGAGGGATGGATGGGACCACTCGCAGTCCGCACCGATCGACAAGGTGGTGGCCTCGGGCGCGAGATCGTCATGGCGGGGGTGGACTGGCTGCGGCAACGCGGCGCGCGGACCATCGGCCTCGAGACGATGCCCCGCACCATCGAGAACATCGGTTTCTATTCGCGGCTCGGATTCCTGCCCGGTCACCTGACGGTCAGCCTGCAGCGCGACCGACCCCGCTCGCTCGCCATCGATGCGTTCCGGATCGGCGCACTCGACGTACCCGAACGGGTTGCCGCGATCGGAGAGTGCGGCCGCCTGAGTCGTGAGTTGGGCGCAGGCGTCGATTTTACGGCGGAGCTTGAACTGACCCTCGGGATCGGCCTGGGTGACGTGTCGGTGCTACGCGGTGCAGAGGGGCGCGCCATCGCTTTCGGGCTCTGGCACACCGCGCCACTCGTGCAGGGTCGGCCTCGGGAGGAACTGCGGCTGCTGAAGTTGGTCGCCCCGGATCTCGGCACCGCCATCCGGGTCATCGCTGCGCTGGAGCGCGAGGCGGCGGCGCAGGCGCTCCGGCACGTGACGGTGCGCTGCCAGACAACGCACCACGATCTGTACGCGTCGCTGATCGCCGATGGATATCGGGTTCAGTGGACCGATCTCCGGCTCACCCTTGCGGGGACCGGGGCCGAGCGCTCAACAGGTGTGGTGTTGTCGAACTGGGAGATCTGACTTCAGCGCTTGCCCTTCGCGCGCTTGGTGGCACGATCGATCTGGCGGGCGTGACGCCCGATGTACCAGCTCGCGAAGATGGCGAGGACGGTGGCGATCAGCAGGCCGTAGGTGACGTTTCGTCCGGCGCCGGTGACAATCAGGGCGAGCGCGAGGAAGCACAACGCCGACCCCGTGAGCGCGTCGGCGGCTCGGCGTGCGTGGGACTTGAGCCGCGCGCCCTTGGAGAGCGTGGCAAGGCCGATAATTCCCACGCCGAGCACGAACACCAGCCATCCCACCGCTGCCAGCGGACCACTGTCGAGCATGTTGTCTCCCCGAGTACGTGCCGGCGGTCCCCTTGACGCGCCCGTGCCTCGGAAGGTAACGTGCGACAGGATGATGACACACTCCAGCAGCTATCGCGCGTTCTTCTTTGCGGCCTTCCTCTTTGGGGGGGCCGGGCATCGACGCATGCGATAGCGCAGACGATCGAGTAGTTGCCCGGGCCCCCTCCAACAGCGAGGGGGCCTTTTTCTTGTCCAGGTCGGCGCGGCAAGCGCCAGGGAGTAGCGATGCGGATCGCGTATCAGGGAGTACCCGGAGCATTCAGTTGTCTTGCGGCGCAAGCGTGGCAACCTGGTGCAGGTCTCGTGGGGCTGGTGGACTTCGAGTCGGTCGTGCGTGCCGTGCGCGACGGCGACGTCGACGCCGGGATGGTCCCCGTGGAGAACAGCAGCATCGGACCGATCCTCGGGGCCCACGCGGCGCTGGACACGCCGGGCGTGGTGGTGGCCGATCATGTCGCGCTTCGGGTGATGCTCTGCCTGGTGGCCCTGCCGGGTGCGACGCCTGACATGATCCGGAGCGCCGAGAGCCATCCTGCTGCGCTCGCGCAATGCGCCGGCTGGCTTGCCGCACGCGGAATCAACTCGCGAGCGGTGGTGGATACGGCCGCTGCGGCGCAGTCCATTGCCACCGACCGGGACTTCACCCGGGCCGCTGTGGCATCTGCGCAAGCGGCGGAGCTGTATGGACTGGCGGTGCTCGCGGAGGACATCGCGGATCTCGCCGGCAACACAACGCGCTTCGTCGTCATCCGTCGGAGTGCTGCGGTGGCGGCGGCATGAGGGGCCGGCTGGGTCGCGCGTTCAGGTTGCCACGCGTCCGGGCGGTGCGCGGGGCAACCACGGTTCCCGCCGACACTCCGGACGACATCGCCTTGGCGGTGACCGAACTTCTGGAGGCGCTTCGTCGCGACAACAACTTCGAGGTGGCCGATCTGGTGTCGGCGATTTTCACCGTGACACCCGACTTGACCAGTGCATTTCCCGCAGAATCGGCGCGCAAGGCGGGGTGGTCGGATGTGCCGCTGCTCTGCTCGGCGGAGATCGCCGTGCCGGGATCACTACCGAGGTGCCTTCGCGTCCTGGTCCATGTGGAACGCCGCTGGGATGTCGCGCCGGCGCATGTCTACCTGCGGGATGCGGTCGCGCTGCGACCTGACCTGCATCGCGCTGACACGGTGTCCTAGATTACCGCGTCGGCGTGCCCGGGTTGGACAAGGCGATCCCGCGAACCACGAGTACGACGCCCGCTGCAAGCAGGACGTGGATGTACGGCGTTGAGGGTTGGACGACGAACTGGAGCACCCCCCAGATCGCCAGCAGGACGACACCAACGACAAGTTCGGTCATGAGACGGCCGGGCGAGGGGAGGGGAGTGCGCGGTTCCATTGACCGCGCTGAGCATGGGGCGTATTATAGCCGAGGCCGGACGATGGTGGGGAATCCACGTTATCGAGCCAACGTGTCCGAGGATGGGCCCACATTCCACGTCCAACGTCAGGCCCCACGGGGAAGACGGACGACGCGGAGAGGGCGCCGAGACTGTCTCCCCGGGCTTCGATAGTTCCTCCCCTCATCGTGCGGCCACTCCGGCGCCGCCTCCTGCGCGAGGCGACGCCGTTTGTGTCTCTCCACCCTCCGGGATACCGCCGATGCCCCGCGCCATCGTCGTCCGTCGTGCTCACTTCAACGCCGCCCATCGCCTCCACAATCCCGCGCATCCCGATGCCTGGAATCGCGAGGTGTTCGGTCCGTGCAACAACCCCAATTTTCACGGACACAACTATGAGCTCGAGGTGTGCGTGGAGGGAGAGATCGACCCGGACACTGGCTACGTGGTCGACGTGGGCATCCTTCGCACCCTGATCGACCAGCATGTCCACGCGCACCTCGACCATCGCAACCTCAATCTCGATGTCGCCTGGTTCCGTGACCGCCTTCCCTCGGCGGAGAACATCGCGGTGTACATCTGGGAACAACTGTCGTCGCGGATCCCCACCGGCAAGCTGGTGTGCATCCGGCTGTGGGAGACCCCACGCAACTTCGTGGAGTACACCGGTGAGTGAGGCGATGGAGGGACAGCTCGTGCTCGTCACTGGTGCGTCCCGCGGGATCGGCGCCGCCACAGCGCGACAAATGCACGAGGCGGGCGCGCGGCTGGTGCGCATCGCGCGGTCGGACATGCCGTGGCTAGCGGGCGCGCTCGACATCCGCGCCGACCTGGCCGACTCGGCCAGCCGTCAGGCCGCGCTGGAGCAGGTGAGCGATCAGGCGGGCGTTCCCGACGTCGTGGTCAGCAACGCCGGGGCCTTCCTGCTCGCGCCCCTGGTCGACACCAGCGACGCCCTGGTTCGTGAACAGGTCGGGATCAATGTGGAGGCTCCGATCGCCGTCGCGCGCCACTTCCTGCCGTCGATGCGCGAGCGCGGCAGCGGCGTGCACGTGATCGTCGGGAGTATCGCCGACTGGCGCGGCTTTGCCGGCAACGCCGCGTATGCCGCGAGCAAGTATGCCGTTCGGGGCCTGCACGACGTCCTGCTGGAGGAGTATCGCGGATCGGGCGTGCGATGCACCCTGGTGTCGCCGGGGCCGACCGATACCGCTGTCTGGGATCCACTCGATCCCGATCGGCGTCCCGATCTGCCAAGTCGCGCAGAGATGCTGACACCCGACGACGTCGCGAGCGTCATCTGCTTCGCCGCGACGCGCCCGCGACATGTGCAAGTTGAACTCATTCGCTTGGGGCCGGCATGATGCTCACTTCCCGAATCTCTGGCATGCTTCCGCTCGTCATCGCTGCGGCGTGCGTTGCGAATCCCGGAACGATTCTGGCGCCTGACGCGCTCCCCGCGCGATCGGGACGGCCGGTGGTGGTGCTCCCCGATTCCGCTGGCATCCCCACGGTGGCGCTTGCCGAGGCGACGTCCCCGTCTGGGGAGCATTGGGTCGGCACCTACGGCAGGGGGATTTTCGTGCGGCAGGGCGATGCGCCGTGGCGCCGGATCGTGGCCGACACGTCGGGCACGTCCATCTCGATGGACTTCGTGCACGCGATCGCATTCGACCAGCGCGGCACGGTGTGGATCGGTACCATCGGCAATGGTTGGGGTCGTTCGACCGATGGCGGTCGCACCTGGAAGAACTGGACGTTCACTCAGCTTGGACCGGAGTGGCAGTACGTGGCGCCGGACGGGATCGTAACCCGCGGCGACACCGTCGCGATCGCGACCGCCGACGGCTTGCAGGTGACGGTCGACAACGGCGAGCATTGGCTGGCGATAGTCGACGGGACCGGTCCGGCGGCGCGCGGCCCGGCTGACCGCGCCGTGGTCGGCCTCGCGAACGAATACCTGCTCGAGTTGACCCGGCAGGACGGCTGGCGTGCCCGACACCTTCGCGGCACCGACGTTCTTGACCTTGGTGCATGCTTCTCAGGCGGTCGTTGCGTGGTTTCTTCTGCGAGTGTTGCCGCCCCACTATCGCCGGCGTCGGGTGCCAGTTCGGACGTGGTTGCCGCTGTCGCGGGAAGTGCCAGGGACTGGGCGCCCTGGTTCGGGCGTCCGATCGCCGCCGACGGCAACCGCTACATCGACCAGACGTACCGGTGGGGGTCGACGATGGGCGGTTTCTTCCAGCCGCATCAGGGCGTGGAGTTCAACAACCCGGACGGCACCCCGGTCCATGCGATCGGCGATGGCGCGGTGGTATACGCCGGGCCCGCCGAACGGGGTGCGCTCACGGTGGCCATCGCCCATCCCCGTCGCCTGCAGGTTGGTGCATCGCCCATGCATGTCTTCTCCGTGTATTACCACAACAGCGCGCTGCAGGTCGCGGTCGGCGACGTGGTGCGGCGGGGCGACGTGATTGCCCTTGTCGGCCACACCGGTCGGGCAACCAATGATCACCTTCACCTTGAGGTGCATGCGGCCCCCACCGACAGCATCCGGTCCATCGTCGATTCGCTGAATCGTTATCCGGCATTCACGACAAACCCTGAACTGTGGATCACGCCGCTACCCGGAACCGGGGTGATCGCCGGTATCGTGCGTGACGCGGCGGGACGACCCGTCGAGCAGGCCAGGGTCTACGGGATCGTCAAGCCATTGCCCCGCGAGACGCCGTTTGTCTTTGCCGAAACCTACGGACCACGCAACCGGCCGCACCCGGTGCTGGGCGAAAACTTTGCGGTGTCGGATGTTCCGGCCGGCACCCACAACGCGTGGGTGATGATCGCGGGGAAGCGCGTTGAGCGGCGCATCGACGTGCGACCGGGAGCGATGACGTGGGTCGAGTTTCGTCCGTAGTCGCATGTTCATCGAACTGACTGATCACCTGCGATGCCCCGCGCCGCACGCTGAGGCATTCCTCGTGCTCCTGCCGCATGCCGTGGATGGCCGGCGCGTGGTCAGCGGCCACCTCGGTTGCCCGGTGTGTGGCTGGGGAACGTCATGGGAAGACGGCACCCCCGATTTCGGCGGCGGGGCCGCAGCGCACGGCACGCCGCCTTTTGATGCCGCAGCGGCCATCGCGATGTTGGGGCTCGATGGCCCGGGTGGATGGGTCGCGACCGCTGGCACTGCAGGATTACTCGCGGACGACCTCGCGACGCTGCTCCCGGGTGTTCACGTGGTCGCGGTGAATCCTCCTCACGACGTCCGGTCGGCGGGTGCAGTGAGCGTGATCCGCAGCGGGTCGTGGCCTATCAAGCAGCACACCATGCGAGGGGTTGTGGTGGGCGGCGACGAGGATGACGAGATGGCAGTGCGCAGCGTACTGCCGGGGCTGCGCGCGTGCGGGAGCGGTGCGCTGCCCGAGGGCAGCGGGCTCACGCTGCTGGCGAGCGCTGGTGATGCCTGGGTCGTTGTTCACGACTCCTGAGTGCTGAGGGGGTGCTCAGGCGTAGAGCTCGGCGATGGCATCAGCATGGCGCTCCAGTACGACCTTCCGACGGATCGACATCTTTGGCGTCAACTCGCCGCCTTCGATGGTGAAGTCGTCGGCCAGGATCAGGAACTTCTTCGGGGTCTCGTACTGGGCGAGGTCCCGGAGGCTGGACCGCGCCTCGCGTTCCAGCTTGTCGATCACCTGGGGATGTTTCACGGCATCGGCGGGCGCGAGCCCGGAGAGTCCGTGCTGGTCCAGCCACGCCGACAGCGTGGCGAAGTTCGGGACCAGCAGCATGACCGGGAACGCCTTGCGATCCCCCAGCATCACCGCGTTGACGAAGTAGCGGTTCGTCTTCAGCATCGCCTCGATCGGCTGCGGGGCGATGTTCTTACCCCCGGCGGTGACGATCAGGTCCTTCTTGCGGTCGGTGATCCGGAGGCATCCGTCGCCATCGATGAGACCGATATCGCCGGTGTGGAACCATCCATCGGCGTCGATTACCTCGGCCGTGGCGTCTGGCCGATTGTAGTAGCCCTTCATGATGTGCGGGCCGCGGGTCAGGATCTCGCCATCGGGTGCGATCGCGATCTCGACGCCGGGAATCGGTGGACCAACCGTCCCCGGCTTGAGCAGTGCGAAAGTGTTGACCGTGATCACCGGTGAGGTCTCGGTCAGGCCGTAGCCCTCGAGGATCGGCAGACCTGCGGCGATGAAGAACCGGCAGATCTCCGGGTTGAGCGGCGCGCCACCCGACACAAAGTATCGGAGCCGGCCCCCGGCCACCGCGCGAATCTTCCGGAACACCAGCAGGTCCGCCACCTTCATCGCCATGCCGAGCCCCGTGGGCACGGTGCGTCTCGCCAGGCGGTAGTCGAGGAACTTCTCACCGGTTGCGCGCGCCCACTCGAAGATCGCGCGCTTGATGCCCCCATGTCGCAACGACTGCTCGACCACCCGGGCATAGATCTTCTCGTACAGCCGCGGCACAGCCGCCATCATGGTGGGTCGGCACTCGACCATTTCGGCGCCGAGTGATTCCATGCCGCTCGAATACCAGATCACGACGCCAGCCTGCAGCATCGTGTAGTGACCGACCATTCGCTCGAAGATGTGCGACAGCGGAAGGAAGGAGAGGCACTCGTCGGTGTCGTTCAAGTCCAGGACCTGGAGCGCGGCGACGACGTTGCTCGTGATGTTGCCGTGGGTCAGCATCACACCCTTCGGGTCGCCCGTGGTGCCGGAGGTGTAGATCAGGGTGGCGACATCGTCGGGAGCTGCGGTGTTGGCCAGGTCCTCCCAGTCGGTGTAGCGATCCCCAGTGGCCGCTCCCTGCTCCTCGAACTGTGACATCGAGCGGACCCCGTCTGCACTGCCGTCGATCGCGATCACCAGCTCAAGGTCGGGTACGTCTGCCCGCACCTCGATGACGCGGTCCAGCAGCGCCTGGGACGAAACGAACACAGCACGAGCTCCGGCGTCACGGAGGATGTACGCAACCTGATGTGCCGTGAGCGTGGGATACACGGGCACATCGACCAAGCGCGCCGTGAGGCATGCGAAATCGACGATCGCCCATTCGGGCCGGTTCTCGGAGAGAATGGCGACACGGTCTCCGGCGGTGAGCCCAGCATCCCGCAGGGCCGCGTGAACGTGTTGCACCCGACGTCGGAACGTTGCCATCGACACATCGTGCCATGCGTCGTCGCGCTTGAATCGCATTGCGACGGCCCGGTCGGCGTATCGCGTCGTGGCCCCGAAAAAGATGTCGTTGAGTGTGGCAGGGGTCATGACGGGCACCGGGTGTGGGCAGTCCGCCCCGCAGGCTCGGACGGTGGTACGCGGGCGGCGACGCTAGTTGAGACGTGCGCCTCCCGTGGATGCGGGCTGGAGCGTGAACAGCACGCCCGGGCCGCGGAGCGTCCCCACAGCAGCCTGCACGGTTCCGGTCCCGGTCCCCTGGAGCGCCGTGACCACGCCGCCCACCGAATCAACCGCGATGGTCGAATCAGCCGTGCGCCAGCGAATCGGGGCATCGATGACGTTGCCGTCGCGATCGAGTGCTCGGGCTTGAAGCGTGAACGATTCGCCCTGTCGAAGTGTGACGGCGAGCGGCGAGCGCAGCTCGAGTGCAACGACGCCGTCGGCGTCTCCCGGGAGGCTGCTGCATCCCGCGAGCGCAAGCAGCAGAAGGATGCGCGTCATCGTGCATCCCCGTATTCGCCGTCAAGCTGCTCGAGCGTGGCGGTCGCATGCATGATCCATTGCGCCATCTCGGGATCCCGTCCTGGTCGCGCGAGGAAGGCACGCAGGTGCTGCGCGGCGTGCTGGGTATCGCCCCGCCGCAGGAGGAGGAAGGCGAGGCCGTAGTGGGCCCCGACCTGGCTGTCGTCGAGTTCGAGCGCCCGTCGGTAGTACCGGATAGCCTCCTCGATGCGACCGGTCTTCGAGAGTGCGATCGCGATGTACTGCAGGATCCGGACGTCGTGTGGCTGGTCACGGAGGGCAAGTTGGTACGACGTGACCGCCCCCTCGATGTCACCGTGCCGCTCGAGGGCCATTCCCTCGTTGAGGTAGTCGAGGCGCTTGGGCGCGACGGCGTCGTCCTCGTCGAGGAGGATTCGTTTCCACCAGCTCATGCGTGAGCACCGGACGAGACGATTGCAGCCATTGCCGGTAAAGTAGGTCGCGCCCGGGAGCGGGGCAACGCGTCGCCGGATGTTAGCTTGAACCTGCCGCCTACCCGCACCGAGGTGCCGACCATGCCCCGCCAGCGTCCCGCCCCCACCCGCGACATTCTCGATGCTGACTGGGCCTTTTTCGGTGAGCTGTGTCGGGCCCTCGCGCTCAAGGTGGCCCGAAGCTATGACCCCGAGATCGTGATCGGGGTGGCCAAAGCGGGCGTGATTCCCGCCGCCATCATCGCCAGCATCCTGCAGCGTGAGTTCGCCGCGATGGTGATCGGTCGGCAGAGCGACGACGCGGCGCCGGAACTTCGAATCGGGCCCCCGCCGTCAGTGCGCGGAAGGCGGGTGCTGGTGGTCGACGAGACGTGCGATACCGGCGACACCCTGAAGCTTGCCCTCAATGAGGTGCGCAAGCTTCATCCGGCAGAGGTGCGCACCGCTGTTTCGTTCACGACTGGCGCATGGCAGGCAGATTTCCACGCGTTTGAGACCGACAAGGCGATCATCCTGCCATGGGACCGGGAAGTGATCGAAGATGGCGAACTGGTGACCCGTCCCGATCTCAGGGCGTGGCTTCACCGGCATGATCAGCCTGGGAGCGCGTCGGCCGGATAGGCATCACGCCACGATCCACCCGCCGCGATCAGGTCCTGGATGTCGATAGCTGAAGCGGGGCTGGTGGCGAGGAAGCGACACGCGGCGTCGCCGCGACTGCGGCATTCAACTTCCAGCACACCGACCAGGGTGCCCGCCTGGGCGCCCAGGAACGCGGCGAGACAGCCACACGAAAAATGGCAGCTCGGCGCGTTCGCGCTGGATGGATCTGCCTCCGCCCAGTTACCAGACTCGAGCAGCAGTGCCCGATCGCCCATCAGCGTCACCGTCACCGAGCCCCAGCCGCGATCGACGCAGAGCTCATCGAGCATCGGCCCGAACCACCGCACATCAAGATTCCCGGCGTCATCGAGGCCGGTGCGCTCGGCGATCCGGTTTCGCCAGTGTTCATGCATCGCCTCCCCGGTGGCGTGTCCCGCCTCCTGGAGCATGGCCGCAGCCATCCCACCGCCAGCAGCGTCGAGTTGGCGGCGCAGGCGATGCAGGGAGCCAGCGGTGATCATCAGAGCAGACATGGCGAACCGCGTTCGGGGAGTGCCAACCTAGGCCGGGCGACCAAGACGCCGCAAGAGTTCCGCTTCGTTGATCACCTCGATACCGAGTTTCCGCGCCCGATCGAGCTTGCTGCCGGCCTCTTCGCCGGCGACCACCACGGTGGTCTTTTTGCCCACGCTCGCCCCGATGGTCCCGCCCGCCTGCTCGATCAGTGTGCCGGCCTCACTCCTTGTGAGGGTCGGGAGCGTGCCGGTGAGCACCCACGCCTGGCCCGACAGGGGTCCCAATGCGGCTTCCCCACGTGGTTCGGCTGTGGTGACCCCGTGGGCGACAAGCCGATCGACCAGGCCGGCGCTTGCGGGGTCGTCGAGGTACGATCGCACCGCGCGGGCGATCGTCGGTCCCACGCCGTGCACTGCCGCAATCTCCTCCTCGCTCGCGCTCCTGAGGGCGGCGAGCTCAGAAAAGTGGCGGGCCAGGGCGATCGCGACGGTGCGGCCGACATGGCGAATGCCAAGTGCGAACAGCAGTGCCGAAAGCGGGCGCTGGCGCGAGACACCGATCGCAGCCACGAGTTGCGACGCGGATTGCTCGGCGAACCGATTGAGCGCCACAAGCTGGTCAGTGGTGAGCGCATACAGGTCGGCAACGTCTTTCACCAATCCGGCGTCCAGCACCTGACGCACTCGTTCCTCGCCCAGTCCACGGATGTCCATGGTGTCGCGCGACGCGAAGTGCACGATCCCCTCGAACGCCCGACCGGGGCACGACGCATTGGGGCAGTAGCGCATTACCTCCTCGGGATCGCGCACCGCGGTCGTACCGCACACCGGACACGCCGCGGGCGGGACAAACACGCGCTCGGAGCCATCGCGCGCCGCCACGACCGGACCGACCACCCGAGGGATCACCTCGCCCGCCCTCACCACCTCGACCGTATCCCCGATCCGGATGTCCTTCTGCAGGACATTGTCATCGTTGTGCAGCGTGGCACTCGATATCGTGACGCCGCCGAGCTCGACGGGGTCGAGGATCGCGTAGGGCGTGAGGGCACCGGTGCGCCCAACATTGACGCCGATCTCGCGAAGACGTGTGAGAGCCACTTCGGGCGCGAACTTCCGGGCAATCGCCCAACGGGGCTCGCGGCCGCCAATGGTGCCGAGTTCGTCATGCAGCGCCCTCTGGTCAACCTTTACCACGACGCCGTCAGCGTCGAATGGCAGCGCGCCCAGCAGCGTCTCGAGCTCGGCAATCCGGAGATGCACCGCCGCCAGGTCCGGATGCCAACCCGCGTGAGGCTCGACGACAAAGCCCCACTCGGCGAGCCGCTCCAGAAGACCGTGCTGCGTCGGTGAAACCGCCGCACCATCGATGACCTCGACCTGGAACGCGAAGCAGCGCAGCCGGCGCGAACGAGTCGTCGAGGAGTCGAGTTGCCGCAGCGATCCGGCCGTTGCATTGCGCGGGTTCGCCAGCAGTGGCTCCCCCTCCCTCGCGCGCCGTGCATTGAGCTTGTCGAACGCGATCCGGGTGAAATACACCTCACCCCGCACCTCCATCAGTGGCGGCCACCCCGATCCCCGCAGGGTCAGTGGGATGTCGTCGATCGTGCGCAGGTTCGCGGTAACGTCCTCGCCCACCAACCCGTTGCCGCGCGTCGCGCCGGTCACCAGCTCGCCGTCTCGATATGTGAGCGAAACGGCGGTGCCATCGATCTTGACCTCGACGGTGTATCCGCCCGCCCGGGTGGAAGGCAGCACCTTGGTGATCCGCTCCTCCCACGCATGCAGTTCCTCATCGCTGAACGCATTCGCCAACGACAGCATCGGCCGACGGTGCACGTGACGTGGCAGGTGCGACGCCACGCCGCCGCCCACCCGTCGGGTGGGGGAGTCGGGCGTGACAAGCTCGGGGTTCGCCGTCTCCAACTCCTGCAGGCGACGGAACAGGATGTCATACTCGGCGTCACTGATCTCGGGGGTGTCCAGCTCGTAATAGGCGCGGTTGGCGCGATCAAGCTGATTCCGCAGCGACGTGGCTTCGTGCCGCGTGTCGCCGGTCACGAACGTCCCTTCCGCGCAATCTTGATGGCGAGTGCACGACCCCGCGCCTGGTAGAGCGTGTCCAAGGGGTCGTGAACCGGGAGTGCGGCAAGGGTGTCAAGCTGGGCCCGCGCCCCAGCCCAGTTGTCCCGGTCAGCCAGCACCTCAGCCAAGTCGAGCCGGTGATAGATCACTTCGGGCCCATACCGCACCGCTGAACGCAGGTTCGATTCTGCGGCCTCCCATGATGCGGCCTTGAGAATCCCGCCGCCCATGAACGTTCGGGCCAGGAAGCGCTCAGCGCCGGACAAGCGCCGCACCTCGGCGTGCCAACGCCCCAGGACGTGAAACGCCCCGTCGTGGTGCGGGTCGAGGGCGATCGCGCGCTCAGCTTCGGAGCGGATCTCGGCGGCGATGCGGAGCCGTTCCTTCGTTCCCCGAGTGAGCGCCGACCGGCCCAGCGCACTGGCGAGCACGAAGTGTCCATCGGCGCCCCTGTCGTTCGCCGCCACGGCTCGGCGCGCGTACCTTTCTGACTGTGCATAGAGGGAGTCGCGTTGCGGTTGATTGTTGCCACCGCGTAACTGTTCCGCAATGTCCCCCAGCACGAGCGCGAGTCGCCAGTTGGCCTCGTACCCCGATGGATCGCGGGAAACCGCTGCTTCGAGGCTGCGTCGCGCTGCGGGAAGGTCCATTGCCGCCATCGCGGCACGACCCGCAACGAGCGGCGGAGACTGTGGTGCGGCCTTGTTCGGTGCTCCGATCGCGATCAGCAGTAGCAGCATCGATACACGAATCACGTGCGCCCGCCCCGTTGTTATCCGGAAGGTCCCGGAGGATGAATGGTCGTTCCGCCCCTGATTGAGCGCAAGCGAGATGGTGGCGCCCTTCGTGACGACGAGTGGCGCGAGATCGTCGACGCATACGCGAACGGCTCGCTACCAGACTACCAGATGGCCGCGCTGGCGATGGCCGTGTACTTCCGCGGGCTCGATCCCGATGAGCTGTCTGCGCTGACCGATGCGATGCTCGCATCGGGGGACCGGCTGGACTTTTCCGACGAACACCGCCCGGTCATCGACAAGCACTCCACCGGAGGCGTTGGCGACAAGACATCGCTGCTGCTCGCGCCGATGCTGGCAGCCTGCGGTGCCGTGGTGCCCATGATGTCGGGGCGGGGACTCGGCCACACTGGTGGAACGCTCGACAAGCTCGAGTCGATCCCCGGGCTCCGCACCGACCTGTCATTGGACCGAGCCGTCAAGCAAGCCCGGGACATCGGCCTCGTGATGATCGGACAGACCACCGAGATCGCCCCGGCCGACCGCAAGCTGTACGCGCTTCGCGATGTGACCGCCACGGTCGAGTCGATCCCGCTCATCGCCGCGAGCATCATGTCGAAGAAGCTCGCGGAGGGACTCGGTGGCCTCGTCCTCGACGTCAAGCACGGTTCCGGGGCGTTCCTGCCCGAACCGGAGCGGGCCCTCGACCTCGCTCGCACCATGATCGGGCTCGGCCGAACAAGAGGGTGTCCGGTGGTGGCGCTCGTGACCGCGATGGACCGCCCGCTCGGGGTTGCCTGTGGCAACGCCATCGAGGTCCGGGAGGCCATTGCCGGCCTCTCGGGCGACGGTCCCGCCGACTTGATGGACGTCACCATGGCGCTCGGCGTCGAGATGCTCTGCCTCGCAGGTTTGGCCGCGGACAACGTCGCCGCCCATGCGATGCTCCAGCGGACGATCGACAGTGGCGATGCGCTCGAGCGCCTGGCGCAGCTCGTCGCCGCGCAGGGAGGCGATGCCGACGTGGTGTCGCGCCCCGACCTGTTGCCGCGGGCCGACACGATTGTCGACGTTCTCGCGCAGGACGGGGGAATCGTCTGGTCTGTCGCACCACGACCGCTCGGTCGCGTGATCGTCGAGCTCGGTGGCGGGCGCCGCACGGTGAACGATGTGGTGCGCCCGGAGGTCGGACTTGAGGTGCTCGTGAAGCCGGGGCAGACGGTGGCCGCGGGCGATCTCCTCGCACGGGTTCATGCCCGCAATACGACCGATGCGCAGCATGCGACGCGCGGGGTGCAGAGCGCGATCACCGTTGGTGGCGACATGCCCGCCGTGTTGCCACTGATCGGCTGGCGCGTCACCCATGAACACACGACACAGTGGGAGGGATGAGATGGGATTTTACATCGGGCTGGGGCTGCTGGCGGTGCTATTCGTCTGGCTCACCGGGATCGGAAGAGCTGGCCGGGTGGTGGCGCCCGAGGACAACATCATCATACCGGTCGACACCGGCGAGTTGGCGGAGGCAGAGCGGGATGTCCGCGATGACCCGTCGGCGCGGCCGATCCAGGAAGCCATCGACGATCCCGATGACTGGGGCCCCGGCACCCCGGGGAGCGGTGGAAACCGGCTCCCCGGCGTGCTCTGAGGTGACGCGCTAGACGTCGAGAACGCTGACGTACTTCGCGTTGGCCTCGATGAACTGTCGGCGTGGCTCGACGTTATCGCCCATCAACTCATCGAAGAGTTTGGACGCCTCGACCGCATCGTCCAGCGTGACCCGCATCACGGTCCGCGTGTCCGGATCCATCGTGGTCTTCCAGAGCTGGTCGGGGTTCATCTCGCCCAGGCCCTTGTACCGCTGGAGGTTCACGCTCCCCTTGCCGGATCCCTCGGCAAGTCGCTTGCTGAACACGCCGCGCTCCTCCTCGTTGTACGCGTAGTACTCCTCCTTGCCCTTCGCGACGCGGTACAGCGGCGGCTGCGCGATATAGATGTAGCCTGCCTCGATCAGCTCGGGCATCTGCCGGAAGAAGAACGTGAGGAGCAGTGTCCGGATGTGCGCACCATCGACGTCGGCGTCAGTCATCAGGATGATCTTGTGATAGCGCGCTTCCGAAAGCTTGAAATCCTCGCGCACACCGCAGCCGATCGCGGTGATGATCGACCGGATCTCCTCGTTGCCAAGGATTTTGTCGATCCGGGCGCGCTCCACATTGAGGATCTTGCCACGAAGCGGCAGGATCGCCTGGAAGGAGCGGTTGCGGCCCATCTTCGCCGAGCCACCGGCCGAATCGCCCTCGACGAGATAGATCTCGCAGAGCGCCGGATCTTCGAGCGAGCAGTCGGCGAGCTTGCCCGGCAGCACCGCGTTCTCGAGACCGGTCTTCTTGCGCACCAGGTCACGCGCCTTGCGGGCGGCCTCGCGGGCGCGAGCCGCGCTCACGGCCTTCTCGATGATCGCCCGACCGACGGCTGGATTCTCGTCGAGGAACTGCCCGAGGTGCTCGTTGACGATCGCGCGGACGATCCCCTCAACCTCACTGTTACCCAGCTTGGTCTTGGTCTGCCCCTCGAACTGCGGCTCCCGCACCTTCACGTGCAGCACGCACGTCATGCCCTCGCGGGCATCGTCGCCACTCAGCGTGAAGCCCTCCTTCTTGAGCGCATTCGACTTCTTCGCCACCTCGTTGATGGTGCGGGTGAGCGCCGAGCGAAATCCGGTGAGGTGGGTGCCGCCTTCGTGGGTGTTGATGTTGTTCACGAAGGTGAAGGTGTTCTCGTTGTAGCCATCCTCCCACTGCATGGCGCAATCGACATCGACATCATCCCGGGTGGCCGAGAAGTGCACCGGCTTGGGGTGAAGGTGCCGCTTGGTGCGTGTCAGCCAAGTGACGAACTCCACCAGCCCGCCCTCGTACAGGAAGTTCTCCACCTTCGGCGTTTCCTCACGCTCGTCGGTCAGCACGATCGTGATACCGCCGTTGAGGAACGCGAGCTGGCGCAGGCGGTCGGAGAGCGTCGTCCAGGAGTACTCGAGGGTGTTGAAGATTTCCGGGTCGGGCTTGAAGTGCACCGTCGTGCCCGTCCCGGCCGCAATACCGATCACGGTCAGCTTCTGCGTGGTATGTCCGCGTACGAACGTCATCTGGTGCCGCGCGCCGGCGCGGTCGACGGTGACAATGAGTTGCTCGGAGAGAGCATTGACCACCGACACCCCGACGCCGTGGAGCCCGCCCGACACCTTGTAGGAGTTCTTGTCAAACTTGCCGCCGGCATGCAGTACCGTGAGCGCGAGCTCGACACCGGGGAGTCCCTCGGTCGGGTGCAGGTCCACAGGGATCCCGCGCCCATTGTCGGACACCGTGATGCTGTTGTCCCGGTGGATCGTCACCTCGATGCGATCGCAGTGGCCGGCAAGCGCCTCGTCAATCGAGTTGTCCACCACCTCATAGACCAGGTGGTGAAGGCCGTTCTCGCCGGTCGACCCGATGTACATGCCTGGCCGCTTGCGAACTGCCTCGAGTCCCTTGAGAACCGTGATGCTGTCTGCGCCGTATCCGGTGGAACCGGTAGCCGGCGCGGTTGTATCCGCCATGTTGCCTCGCGATCAGGGGTGCATCAGGGTTGGTCGAGTGCTCCGACCATCCAGCGAATGTGCAGGACCCGGTGGGCACGTGAACCGTTCACGCGCGCCAGGATCCGAGGTGTCATCAGGCCGAGTTCGGTCGCCCAACCGTGACTCGCCACGCGAACCATCAACGTCCCGTCCGGTGTCACGGACAGGGCCCGGGTGACCGCCGAAATCTGAGGACCGACCAGCTCCTCCCACGCCTCGACCACGGATGCCTGTTCCAGGCGCCGGGAGAAGCCTCGCCGCGTCAGCCACGCCTCCAGTGCGTCGCCCAGTGGGACGGGCTGTTTCTTTCGGTCGATCATCCGTCCTCCCGCACCACGCCGTGATCGACAGACCATCGGGGGAGGTCGAGTTCGGCGGGGAGACTCGCCGCCCTCGGCGCCGCCACCACCCGTTGAGCCTGGCCCCGCATCAGGCGGCTCGCCAACCTGGCCTGGCGGTCTCCGTCGAGCGCCGCGAACACATCGTCGACCAGCAGGGCTGGTTCAGCTGCGCGTTCCCGGCGAATCGTCTCGAGTTCCAGCAAGCGGAGCGCGATCGCGGCGGCCCGGTGCTGTCCCGTCGAGCCGTAGGCGCGGAGCGCCCGGCCATCGAGCGTGAGCACCAGATCGTCGCGCTGGGGACCAACGTGGGTCTGCCCCCGTTGCACGTCACGGCGTCGGCTCGCGGCGAGCCGATCAGGCCACGCATCGGGATCGACGAGCGCGTCGTCACCGCGGTAGCGCAGCCCCACTTCGCCGGTTTCGCCCAGGGACTCGAGCTCTGTGGTCCATCCCGGTGCGGCCGTCTCCACCCACGCCAGTCGGGCGGCCGTCACAGCCGCTCCGTACATGGCGAGCGCTGGCTCGAAAGCACCCGCCGCCGTGGCGTCGCCAGCCCTCAAGGCCGCGTTGCGCTGAGCGAGGGCCGCACGGTACCGAAGCAACCCCGAAAGATAATGAGGGTCGGCCAGTGAAAGGAGCCTGTCGAGCCATCTCCGGCGCTCCAGCGCACCCCCTTGCACGATAGCAATGTCCGCGGGCAGAAACGCCACCGCCAGCCAGTGACCCAGTGCCTCCGCGATCGTCCGCTGCTCACCGCCGTCGATGAGCACCGTTTTGCGCGCGTCGGGGGCGGCGTACGTGATCTGGATGGAGGGGCCACTGTCCCTCACGAGGCCGACATGAAACCCCGGGCCCCCGAAACGGGCCACGTCCCGGTCGCGCGCGCCACGCAGCGAACGCAGCAGCACGGGGTACGCGAGCGCCTCGATCAGGTTGGTCTTGCCGTGTCCGTTCGGGCCCACCAGCGCCACACCCGCCTCGGGCAGCGCGAATTCGGCGTCGGCAAGGTTGCGAAACCCCCGCACCACCAGCGTCACCGCCCGCATCTTCAGTCGATCACTTGCCGACGAACTTCGCTGGGCGTTTCTCCGTGAACGCTCGCGTGCCCTCGACCCGGTCGTGGGTCGCGCACGATGCACCGAACTTGTCGGCTTCCTGTGCGAGGGCGGTGTCGAGCTGGACGTCGAGTCCCTCATCAACTGAGGCGAGCGTGAGTCGCACGGCGAGCGGGCCCATCTGGGTGATGGTGCGGACCATCGCGCGGGCTTCGTCGAGCAGCGACTCCGCCGGCACGATTCGGTTGACGAGGCCGATGCGGTGCGCCTCCTCCGCGTCGATCATCGCCCCGGTCAGGAGCATCTCGAGCGCGCGGCCCCGACCAACAAGGCGCGGCAGCCGCACCGTGCCGCCATATCCAGGAATGATCCCGAGCTTCACCTCGGGCTGGCCAAAGCGGGCGTTGGGCGATGCGAGACGGATGTGACACGCCATCGCGAGTTCGCACCCGCCACCCAGCGCGAAGCCATTCACGGCAGCGATCACGGGCTTGCCGAGCTGCTCCAGCGCTCGCAATGCCGCCTGACCGCGCTCGGCGAACTCCCGACCCTCTTCTCCGTCGATCGCCGAGATCTCGGCGATGTCGGCGCCCGCCACAAAAGCCTTCGGGCCGGCGCCAGTCAGGACCAAACCGCGAATGCTGTCGTCATCGCGGACTTGGAGGACGAGGGCCGTGAGGTCGGCGATCACCGCGGCGTTGAGGGCGTTGAGCTTGTCGGGACGGTTGATCGTGACGGTGGCAACGCCGTCATCGTCGCGCTCGAGGAGCAGGGTGGAATAGATCATGCCCAAAGATAGTGGCGAGCGTCGGGCATATAATGGAGGATGCCCAACATCCTCGCGCTGGACCAGGGAACCACCGGCTCGACCGCCATCGTCGTCGACGGCAACGGTTCGGTGATCGGTGCCGGCTATCGGGAGGTGCCCCAGTTTTTCCCGGCGCCAGGCGAGGTCGAGCATGAGCCGGCCGACCTGTTGTCAACTGCCATCGCGGCTGGTCGCGACGCGATCGCCGCCGCGGGCGTGCTTGTCGATGCGATCGGCATCACCAACCAGCGCGAGACGGTGGTGCTGTGGGACGCCGCGACCCTTTCGCCGATGGGCCGTGCCATCGTCTGGCAGGATCGGCGGACCAGCGCGCGGTGCGCCGAGCTCCGGGCACAGGGCCATGGCGACGACATCCGGCGGCGCACTGGCCTGCTGATCGATCCGTATTTCTCCGCCACCAAGATCGAGTGGATCCTCCGTGACGCCGGGATCCGCGACCGCGCCGCTCAGGGGACGCTCCGATTGGGAACGGTCGAGAGCTGGCTGGTGGCCAACCTCACTGGTGGCGCGCACGTGACCGATTGCACCAATGCGTCGCGAACCATGCTCGCCGATCTTGTTACCGCCACCTGGGATGCCGAGCTGCTGGAGCTGTTTGGCGTGCCGCGCGCGGCCCTCCCGGAAATCGTGCCGAGCGCAGGATCGGTGGGGATGTGCCAGGCATCGTGGTTTGGTCGCGAGATCCCTATTTGCGGCCTTGCTGGCGATCAGCAGGCCGCGCTGTACGCGCAGGGCTGCGAAACAGCGGGTGCGGCCAAGGTCACCTATGGCACTGGTGCATTCCTTCTCCGCCATCTCGGTGCGGATACGCCACGCCCCGAGAATGCTGCGCCAGGGATCCTCACCACGATCGCCGCGACCGCCGGCGGCGAGATGGCGTGGGCCAGCGAGGGCAGCGTCTTCATTGCGGGTGCGGCGGTGCAGTGGCTCCGTGACGGGCTGGGACTGATTGAGCGTGCCGCGGACACGGCAGCGCTGGCGGCGAGCGTCCCCGACACTGGTGGCGTGGTGGTAGTGCCGGCATTCACCGGCCTGGGTGCGCCACACTGGAACGCCGAGGCTCGCGGGACAATCACCGGGATCACTCGTGGCACCACCTCGGCGCACCTCGCACGGGCTGTCCTCGAGGCGATTGCCCATTCAACTGCCGACCTGGTGGACGCGATGGGCGGGGTCGATGCGCTTCGGGTCGACGGCGGCGCGAGCATGAACGATTGGCTGATGCAGGCCCAGGCGGACCTCCTGGGCGTTCCGGTCGAGCGCCCGGCAGCGGTCGAGCTCACCGCGTATGGCGCGGCCCGGCTCGCGGCATCGGGCATCGGCGCGCCGCTCCCTCCTGCAGCCGGGATCGGGGAGCTGACCATCTTCAGACCTGCGGTCGACGCCGGCCATCGTGCAGCTCGTCGGCGGGAGTGGCAACGCGCTGTCGGGGCGGCGTTGGCTTGGGCCGACGGCACGGGTGGTGCGACCACCTGACTTATATTCCGCGCCATGCCAAGCCCTGAAGTGATGTCGTGAAGCCCGCCGCCAAATTTGCCGTCAGCGCGGCCGTAATCGTCGGCGCGGTGACGCTGCTGATTGTCGAGGGTGTCCGTCAGACGGGCACCTACTTCCTGACGCCGACGCAGCTCGTCGAGCGGGTTCGTGACGACTCGACATTTCATGACGTAGGGCTGAAGGTGAGCGCCAAGGTGGTTCGGGGGTCGATCAGTCGCGACCTCGCCAGTCGCCAGATCGATTTCCGCATCAGCGATGGGACGGCCGAGTTCCCGGTTCGGTATGTCGGGCTGGTGCCTGACACTTTCACCGACGCGAACGACATCGATGTGGTGGTAGAAGGGAAGTACGGCCGTGACGGTGTGTTCCACGCCGTCGACGTGATCGCCAAGTGCGGGTCGCGCTATGAGGCGGTCTGGGAAGAACCCTCGGGGACGCTCACCCGCCGATGACCCTGCTCGGCGAATTCGCGCTCTGGGCGGCCATGCTGATCGGTCTCTGGACGGCTGGCATGGCGTTCTTCGGACCGTGGCAGTCGCGCCCTGCGCTTGCCACGTCGATCACGCGCGGCGCCCACGCGGCATGCCTGGCGCTGCTTGTTGCGGCGGTTGCCCTCTGGCGCGGGCTGTTCACCCACGACTTCAACATCGAGTACGTCGCGGCCTACACGGCGCGGAATCTCCCCGACTATTACCTCGTCACCGCGTTCTGGGCCGGCCAGAAGGGCTCCCTTCTCTTCTGGGCAGTGGTGCTCTCGATCTTCGGGGCGCTCGCGCAGCTCCTCACGTCGTCACGGCATCGCGACCTGCTGCCTCACGTGGCCGGCGTCACGAGTGTTGTGCTGGCGTTCTTTGTGGGCGTGATGCTTTTCGGCGATGGGGCCAACCCCTTCGAGCGACTCCCGTTCACGCCGCCCGACGGCCGCGGACTCAACCCGCAGCTCCAGAACCCGGGGATGATTGCCCATCCCCCCACGCTCTACCTGGGCTACATCAGCATCACCATTCCGTTCGCGTTCGCGATCGCGGCACTGCTTGCTCGGCGACTCGACACCGGCTGGATCATCGCGATGCGAAAGTGGGCACTGGCGTCTTGGCTCTTCCTCTCGATCGGGATCACCATCGGGATGTGGTGGGCCTACGTCGAACTTGGCTGGGGCGGCGTATGGGCATGGGACCCGGTCGAGAACGCATCGTTGCACCCCTGGCTCACGCTCACCGCGTTCCTGCACTCGGTGATGATCCAGGAAAAGCGCGGGATGCTCAAACGTTGGAACGTGGGGCTGGTGATCGGCACCTTTCTGCTCTCGATCTTCGGCACCTTCATCACCCGCTCCGGGGTGATCGCATCGGTGCACTCGTTCACCCAGTCCGACGTCGGCTACTTCTTCCTGGGCTTTCTCTTCGTCACCGCGATCGCGTCGTTCACGCTGCTCTACACCCGTTGGCCGGCGCTTGCGCCGGAAGCGAAGCTCGAGTCGATGCTGAGTCGCGAGGGAGCCTTTCTCTACAACAACCTCGCGCTCGTCGGCATCGCCTTCTCGGTGCTGTGGGGAACGCTTTTTCCGATTCTCTCCGAGGCGGTGCAGGGCACCAAGATGACGGTCGGGCCCGCATTCTTCAATCGCGTCAACGTGCCGCTCGGTCTCTTCCTGCTGCTCCTGACCGGCATCGGTCCGCTGATCGCCTGGCGGAAGGCGTCCGTCGCCAACCTTCGCCGCCAGTTCATCGCTCCCACCCTCGGTGGGCTGGTCACGCTGGGGGCGATGCTCGCGTTCGGGATGCGCGCCTTTTACCCGCTGGTCTCCCTGACGCTCGCGGGATTCGTGACCGTGACGGTGATCCAGGAGTTCACCCGCGGGGTGCGCGCGCGGATGCGCCTCCACGCCGAGCACGCGCTGCTCGCGCTGGTGCATCTCGTCGGGCGCAACCGTCGGCGCTATGGTGGCTACGTGGTGCACATCGGCATCGTGCTCTACTTCGTTGCATTCACCGGGATGGCATTCCGCACGGAGAAGACGGTCGAACTGGCGCCTCTGGAGAGCACCACGATCCAGTCGCCCTACGGGCACACCTACACGCTCACCCACCAGGGCGTATCGCAGTACGCTGCGCTCAACCGACATGTGTCGGCCGCGACGCTTGACGTCGCGCGCGACGGAGTCCGGATCGGATCGATCAAATCGGAGAAGCGCCAACACGTCGATTCGTTCGGCAACCCGACGTTCGAGCCCTCGACCGAGGTGGGGATCCGCTCAGATCTTCGCGAAGACCTGTATGTGGTGTTCAGCGGCACGCCCGATGGCACCGAACGGGCGCAGTACAAGATCGTGGTCAATCCGCTGGTGTCGTGGTTCTGGATCGGCGGCGTGGTTCTGGTGATCGGTGGCCTGCTGACGATGTGGCCCGGTGGCCCCCAAATCAGGGTGGCGCGGCGACTTGTGCCGCAGGCCGGCTATGCGGTACCACTCGCGACGGTGGGGGAGGAATGACCGATCGGAGGGGCTTCCTGCGTGGTGCGATCTGCGCGCTGCCATTCGCGGTCGCAGTGCGATCGCTCGGCGCGCAGCAGCCCGCCGCCTCGCCCGACACGCTCCAGGCCGACATGCTTCGGGATCCGTCGCTGCTGGGGCGTCTGCGCGATCCCGCGTCAGAGTATGACAACGATCCCGTGGTGATCAGCATCGAGCGACGTCTGCGCTGCACCTGTGGGTGTACGCTCGACATCTACACCTGCCGGACTACCGATTTCTCGTGCACATTCTCGCCGGCGCTCCATCGCGAGGTGATCGCGATGGTCGAGTCGGGCCAGACTCCCGAGGACATCGTGGCCGCACTGGTTGCCCGCGAGGGGCCGGCGATGTTGATGGCGCCGCCGGCACGGGGCTTCAACCTCGCCGGTTATCTCGTTCCCGGCCTCGTCATGGCCTCGGGAGCACTCGGTCTGGCCGCCTGGTTGAGTCGCCGCCGGTTGACGGTCGTGACCGACGCAGCGGGCATCGCACCGACGGCACCTCCACTGCCAACGCCCGATGCTGAGCAGATGGAGCGACTGCGACGCGCCCTCGATAACGTGGAGTCGTGATGAACGCCGAGGCCATCGCGGCGGTGGTGGTCATGATTGCCCTGCTCTGGTTGATCGTACAGCCCATCGTGCTGCCGGGAAGCAGCATTGAGCAGGCTGATGATCCGCCCGACCTCGAGGAAACCGACCGTGGGCGTGCCCTGTTGGCGCTCCGCGAGATCGAGTTTGATCAGGCAACGGGGAAGCTCTCCGACGAAGACTTCGCCGAGCTGCATGCCCGCTACACAAGGGCTGCGGTCCAGGCCATCGAGGCCGAACCCGCAGGTGCAGCGGCGAGCGACGCGATCGAGGGGATGATCGCGGCGAGGGTGGCGACCATCACCGACGGCGCCACCCGATTCTGCGAGCGGTGCGGGGGCCGGCAGCTGGCCGATGCCGCGTTCTGCGCAACGTGCGGTGCGCCAGCACGAGGCTGACGCACCGTGATGTGGTCAACGTCGGGATTCAGTGCTGAACCAACCGAACGTCCTCGTGCCCTCGCCTTTCAGCAACAGGTTGGCCCCCCCAGGCGCCGCCCCGGCGACCGACACGTCGACGGCGGTGCCGATGAAGTCATCCGCCGTGGTGATCCAGCTCTTGATGGCCTTGAGCAGATTGAACGCCGACGGCGCCGCCTTGATCCCCCGCAGCAACGTCGGATCGAGCTTCCCGCTCGTGTAGGCCTTGTAGAACGCGTCGATCGCCTGGATGAGGTCCGTGGTCCGCTGCACGTCGACGCGTGCGACGCACGCCTCGTCATCATCCTCCATCGCGATGATCCGGATCGGCTTCCCGGGCGCACGCTGTTCATACGTCTGCCGCTCGGCGTCGGAGATCAGCAACGCCGATCCGCTCCAGTCGAGGTCATTCTGGTCGAAGGCGTACATCCCGCCGCTGTGTTCCCCGGTGCACGCAAGCTGGACCGCGCTGCCCGACGCATCGTCACCGTACACGTGATACTCGAATTCCGGCTTTCCCTTGATCCAGCTTTCGAACGTCTCCTCGAAGTGGCTGGTGGTGAGGTAGAGGCCAGGAACCGTCACGCGACCGCCCCAGCTGCCTCCACCTCCCCCGGTGTCACCCGCATCGCAAATGTCCCAGCACGCCGTCTGGAGCTGCGGCCGTCCGCCGGTGAAGTCGGTTTCCTGGGGCACCAGCGCGAGCACCGGCGTGGCTGGCGGCGTGTCGGGGTCGAGGCGGTGGCGCACCCCGCGGGCGTCGAACGCAATCGGCGCTTCACCGTCGGCTCCCGCAGTGGCGACCAGGAACTGCTCGTCGCCTTGCCAGGTTGCGCGATGTGATTCCACCGGCAGGTACAACTCGAGGTGACGGGCCTGGTCGAGGTCTGCCAGCACCGCATCCACGGTGGTGCTGCCGGTGGCGAGTGAGGCGAGCAGCTTCGCCGCTTCAGCCCGGGCGAGCGCCTGGAACTGCAGCTTGTGCTCCGGCGCCCGGGAGCGGTCAAGCTTCTGCTTCAGCGATGCGCGAGTGGCCGGGTCGCGAAGCGCGATGGCGAGTCGTTCGGCAAGACGCTCTCGCGCAGCGGCGGCACTGGTACCGGCAGGCGCGGCGTCGGCCGGCGGCACTGCGGTGGTCGGAACGTCGCGGTCGGCACAGGCAGTGGCCAACGCGAGGAGGAGGATCGGCAACGACCAGCGTGACATGGAATACCCCCGATGATGGATGAGCAATGCGAGCCGGGCGGACGCGTCCGGAACGCACGGCCATCATCGGGCGTGTGCAGTGGGCGGGATGGATCGGGGGCGTGCGAGGCGGAACGCAGGAACGCGCGTCAGAGCTCCAGTTCGTCGAGTCGGGCGGCGGCCAGCCGCACAGGTATCCACGTCGCGGCGATGCAGCACGCGCCGGCCGCGACAAACGCCGCCACGTCGAACGCCGACGGCGACCACTCGACACGCGATTGCCGCGCCCGGAGGTAGCTGGTGACCGGCACCGCCTCGAGCACGATCACTGCAGCGAGGAGCGCGATCGCGAGCAGCATGAAGATCAGGCCACCAAACGATGTCGGGATCTGGGCGGCGTTTTCGGTATCGTACTGCGGGTAAAGGGTGCCAGTCCCAAGGGCGAGCCCGCCCACGGCAAGGGTGTAGGCCAGCACGGTCACCACGCTCACCGCCATCATGAAGCCGGTCGCCCGCAGGATGCTGTTTGTCGTCACCGTCAGGATCAGCGCAAGGATGATCAGCGGCACCATTCCCACCCAGTACTTGCTCCGCAGCATCGCCCGCGGGTCGAGTGGTGACGACCGCAGCAACCACATCTGGCGCCCCTCGAGCGAGATCGCGGGAAAGACGAATCGCGCGGCCACCGCAGCGATCACGAATCCGGCGAGTCCCTGGTTGAGGAACGCAATCAGCGTGACGAGGAACACCGGAACCTGCTCGCCGGTGAAGAGGGGCAGCGCGCGGATGTTGAACAGATAGACCGCGATCAGTACTGCCAGCAGGATCAACTGGCTCCATTGCGTGCTGTCGCGGAAAAAGATGCGCACGTCCTTGAGCACGAACTCCCGGGTCGTGACCCGCATCCACCGGAGCGCGCGATGCGCGACCCATCCCAGCGTCCCGCTGCGTACCCCCTCGTTCCGTCCCTCCTGCGCCCTCGCGAACCCGGTCACGTAGAGTCGCCGATGCAGCGCGGCCCCGATCACCACGAATGCA
>JBKJMX010000153.1:0-4845 GCA_046596135.1 Gemmatimonadales bacterium | reverse complement strand
CCTCGATGTCGCCGCGGGGGAGTGAGCGGGGAACATCGCGGTCTGCGTAGGTCTCAGCGTTCACGGAGAAGTTGAGAACCTCCCCCTCGAAACGCGGGCGCCCCGCGACCGTCGGGGTCACGCGCGCGCGGGTATACTCGGCCCGGGAGAGCGCGGGCTGGAGCAAGCGGGTGGAAATGGCTGCCACGATGGCGAAGCCGGCGCCTATTGCGACCATTGCCGCGAGCGCCTCCGGACGTCCGGGCGCCAGGATCTGGCGACGACGTGTCGCGGCCACCCAGCCCAGCACCCCGCCGGTGGTATTGGCGAGCACGTCACCCAGGGAAGCGTCTCGACCAATGATCGCCGACGCCTGGAGCAATTCCACCCCGACGGTGAGCGCAAGGACGAGGGGAATGGCAGCGCCTTTCCGCACCTTTGCGATGCCAAGCGCGAATCCGAGGGGAACGAACAGGGCGATGTTCTGGATCAGGTCCGCAGTGCCGATACTGCCACATGCAACACACCACCATGGAGTACGCGCAGCGGCAGCCGTGGCCTCAGGCGCCCCAGGCAGCGTCATTGCCCCGATGAGGACGATTGCACCGACGACAGCGCCCGGTAGGAGAAGTGCTTCTGGGTCCGTCTTGCGAGCGCCCAATGCCGTCTCCCGCAAACTGAAACTAGTGATCGTCAAATAATTTAACAGCCAAGTGTCCAAAATGACGTCAGGCAGGGATTATCATTTCTTTGTAAAACCATTGTTTTCAATAGCTTCCACACTCGTATAGCGGGCGGTTCTGAACGGCCCACAAATTGCCTGATCATTGAACAGCGACGGCGCAAAAACGGCCGTTGTACCGCTGCCCAGAGCACATCCGCGAGAAATCCGGATTCGCAGAGTCAGGGAGCTACCGCGTCACGCTGTTCCGACGCCAGGCCCGCCCAGCCGCCAGCGCATGGCTCCCGGACCATTCCGGGAATCTTATCGCCAGCCTCAACCCGCTGGCAGATGCCGCTGGGGTCAATAGCGTGACATACACCTTCAAGCTTGCCCGTCGCCTCGCATCGAATCACAGGCTCGCCTCGCTCGTGCTTCTGGCTGCCCTCGGAGCGTGCGGGGGCAGTTCCCCCACCGGTTCCGATTCCACCCCGCCGCCCGTCACCGCCACATCGGGTTGGCTCACTGTTCAGCTCGCGACCCCCAACACCGACGACGGTGCGGTGCAGTTCGCCGTCTCCGGACCAGGGGTCGACAGCATTCGCCCCGTCTCCCCTTATGCCGGGCACGCGCTCGTCGCGGTCAGCGGGTCAGGTCACCTCGTGATCACTGGCTCGATCGCCAGCGGCGTGGTGGCGCGGGTCTGGGTTCGCGATGTGTCGAAGGCGGCCCAGGTCACGGCGTCGGTTCGGGCTGCGGCAGTGCGGAATACCTACGGCCTCCAGGACGTCAGCGCGTATCGGGCGATCGTGGTTCGCTGAACCGACGCTCGACGATGAGGTCGGCCACCACGATGCGATGATCTGATCCGAGCGCGGGGCCCAGTGTAGTTCGCACCGCCCTCACCCCGCCGCCGGTGAGGATGTGGTCGATCCGGACGCCGAACCAGCGGATCAGCTTGGTGTGCCCGAGGCCGGCACCTGCGCGCGAGAAGGCGTTGGCAAAGTCGCCCCAGTGACGCCGGTAGATCGCGCTCTCGATCGGAAGGTTGAAGTCCCCGGCGATGATCGCCGTCTCGGCGGGACCGCCAATCCATGCTCGTGCCGCACGAGATTCGTCGTCGCGGAGGAGCCGGTTGGCGGTCATTACGGGCCCTCTCGACGGAATCTCCGAGAGATCGCGCATCATCTCCAGCGCATCTCGCGGGGTCGCCAGGTGCACGATGCCCACCCGGAGCGTCCCGACCGGACTCATGATCTCGGCCCGAGCGACGGCGCCGCTGCCATTCCTCCGCCAGAACTCCATCTGGTCGCGGCTTGCCCAGTTTCTGATCTGGTGCGGCGACAGGAGGCAAAGCGTCCCGGTCGTCTCGACGTGCCAGCGAAGGCGTGTTGCGATTTCCTGTCCGGCAGCGGCAGGACACTCGACGAGGAATGCTGCGTCCACCTCGAGCTGGTCGAGTTCGCGCGCGAGGGCGGCACGATCGGCAGCGGCTCCCCCCATGTTGAATTCCATCACTCGCACAGAGTGGCCTCCGCCGGCGTCCGTCTGCACGGCGCCGGTTCGGAGGTCGAGCACACCCAGCGCAAACGCACCGAACGCAACGACCGCGACAATGATCCCGGTCCGAGGCGCACGCAGCACCAGTGGCAGCGTGAGGGCGGGCATCACGGCGAGGAGCCAACGCGGTCCGTACAGCAGCGGGATGGTGGGCCACCAGCGGTCGCCAAATATCTGGATTACGACCACCGCGGCCACGGTAGTGATCAGGCCAAACGCCGCGAGGAATTGCCAGATCGTTCGGCGTCCGTCGCCGCGGTAGCCCGGCGGCTGGTCAGCGGTCACGGCGAATGGCGCGCAGCGGCCACCAGACGAAGCCAGCGAGGAAGCTGGCGCCCCATGACAGGTGGACCAGCAGGAAGACCCAGGGGAGGAGCGGCAGGTGCCGCCAGGAAGTTTTGGAAGCTACCAACGTGCTCGCCGCGACATTGGCGCATGCATAGGCCGCGAGGTGCAGGAGGCCGATTGGCCCGAGGATTGCAAATGTCAGCGGCGTGGCCAAGATGGACACCACGAACGCCGGCGCTACGAGCTGGCGCCACCGCAGCGAACCGGGATGATCGATGAGGGTACGGACCTTCCAGAAACCGTACCGACCGTATTGACGCGCGAGTTTGGGCAACGATGCGCGCACGAAGTAGGTCGACCGGATGGTCGGGGAGAGGTAGACACCATGCCCGAGCTGGCGCAGCCGGACGTTCATCTCGTAATCTTCATTGACCGCGAGGTCGGTGCGCATGCCGCCCAGTTCGCGCAGCGTGTCGACCTTCCACGCGCCCAGGTATACGGTGTCGACCCAGCCGGGCTCGGTCGCGTTGCGGTACTTGGCATCACCAGCAGCGAAGGGCGACGACACCGCGGCGGCGATGGCCCCGGCGACGGCGCCAGAACCGGCAGCCCGCTGCACGCCACCGACATTTCCTGCCCCCGTCGTCTCGAGGAGTCGGACACTTTCCGCTACATAGTCGGGGGCATACCGCGAATGGGCGTCCATTCGAACCAGGTAGCGGCCCCGCGCCTCGCGAATCCCGATGTTGAACGCCGCGGCTTGCAGTCGATCGGGGTTTGGCAGCAGGCGGACTCGTGAATCGCGTGCCGCGAATGCCTCGACAATTTCCCTCGACGCATCGGTGCTGGCGCCGTCGATCACCAGAAACTCGATCGTGCCGCTCGGGAGCACGTTCGCAAGCGCCGATTCCAGGCACGCCGCGATCTGCGCAGCCTCGTTGCGCATCGGGATCACCACGGTCGCCATCGGCGTGTCGCTCACTGTCCACACTCGTTGGTGGGCGCAGTCGGTCTGCGGTGCTGCTGGTCGTTCATTCGCGCGGGGACGCCCGATGACCACGGTGACCTACCTGTACGACATTGAGGGCTGGGCGCTGCACGATATCGGCCTCTGGATGCAGGAGCGTTTCGCCACCGAAGGAATTGAGGTTCGATGCGTGGACGCCGCGCGTTGGCACGCGGCCCCGGAGCCAACCGATGTGATCTACCCGAGCTACACGGGGCTGGTAGTGCCCGGCTTCAATTATCGTCGATGGGCGGGTCGCGTCATAACCACTGTTCATGACCCGTGCGAGATTTCTCACTTTCAGGACCGATCGTCGTGGCAGCGCTGGCCACTTCGTCCGCTCCCGATCGATACTGTTGACGCCCTCTCGGCGATATCGGCGGAACTGGTCGAGGTCATCGCCGGTCGTTACGGGTACCCGGTGCTCAGGACGCGAACCTGGCCAAGTCAGGCAGCGCGAATTCGTGCGAAGGGCCAGAGCCGGGAGCCGGTTGGCGCGATCCGACTCTTTGCCAGCACCAATGCTGACGCATACTTCTCGCGTTCGGTCACCCGTGCCCGCCTGCGCCGGATCGGCGCATTCACCCGCGGGCACGATGGTCGACTCGACCTTCGGCAGATCGCCGCTGTGGCCGTCCGCCGCCACCGCAAGAACATCCCGCTCCTTCGACGAGTCGCGCGTTTCGCGCGTTCCCTCCCGGGAACATCTACCCAGGTGACTGCCGGCGAGGGGGCGGCATTGCCGCGAGTCGACTACGAAGCGGCCCTCGACCGATGCACGGTATACCTCTGTACGTCGACGATGGAGGGCGGACCCTTGCCGGTCATGGAGGCTGTGCTCGCTGGCGCCGCCGTGCTCAGCACCGGTGTGGGACAGGTTGCGGAATGGGTTGAGCACGGACGAACGGGATTCATCTGCGACGGGTTCCCCGACTTCCGCCGTGCGTTGAGCGCATACGCGCGGGACCAGGGCCTGCTCGTCAACCATCAGCACGCTGCCATGGAAGTTGCCGCCGCGCGTCGTGCCCCCGACATCGGGCCGTGGATGGATTTCGTGTTGGGCCGGTGACCGACCGTCCGGCCTAGTGCGTCCCACTCGTTCCCGGAATCCACCGACGCCCGAGATAACGAATCATCTCTGCCATCACCTTGGGCACCAGGTTCGCGCGCCAGATCGCATACCCGGTCGCGAGTGTCACCAGCGTCGACCATGTGAGGGTGAGTACCACCGAGTGCCAAAGTAGTGGCGTAATGGCGTAGGCCACCGAAGCCGCCAGGAGGGTGCGCCACATGAGGCGCCAACGCGGATCCTGGAACGCCTCAGGGAACTCTTCGTGCACGGCCTTGTAGT
>JBKJMX010000065.1:0-3607 GCA_046596135.1 Gemmatimonadales bacterium | reverse complement strand
ACCTTGCCATGCCTCGTGGGCCAGTGCCGCCGAGAGTGCGTGGAATGGTGCGGCAGCGGTGTCGAGCACCACCTTGCGGGCCGCATCGGGGTCGAGGCCGGTGAGCGTTTCTACCCTGGCCTGCAGCGCATCGATGTCGGTGGCCTGCGCCAGCAGCAGGAGGTCGATTTCGGCGGCGGCGCATTCCACCAGTGCCCGGTGGGTGATCATCACCCGCCGCTCCGGTGTGCCCGCCACCTCGCTTGGCTTGAGCAGGGCAGCCACCGTCCGCCCCCAGCCCGTTACGAGCCCGGGGGCCACGAGCAGCCGGCGCACCGGGCGGAGCTGGCGAGCACGAGCAGCGTTGAGCATCACGGCTGCACGATCGCGGATTGCCTGCGCCGTGAACGACCAGGGGTTGTCGATGGTCCCGTACACCAGACTCGGTACATCCGCCTCAGGGACATCGAAGCCGATCCGTTCCAGCTCGGTGCCGACCCGGTGCCATTCGGCTGTCCACGCGTCATCGCTATCGTCGATCGCCACGTCCTCGTCGCGCAGCGCCTGCGCCATCGTGAGGCCGTCGTCGGCACCCAGTTCGGCGGCCGCGGCGGAAAGCAGCCGCTCGACGCCGGCGCGCCGGAGTTCAAGGATCCGGAGTGTGCCGCGGTGGCCGACGGGTTCGCTCACCATCGTCGAAAGGATCGCGTCGAGGATCAGCTCCGGCATCGCCTCTGGCTCCGCCGCGCGAGCGGGCTCATCGAGCCAACGCCGGCACTGTTCGATGGCCGCGACGGCCGGCTGAACCGCCGCCTCGTCGAGTCGTTCCGACGCCTCATCGACCGCTTCGTCCAGTGCCTCCAGCTCGAGGCGCGCGATGTCGAGAAGGTGCGGCGCCACCGAGCGCGTGTCGGCGCTCACGGTGGCAAGCAGGTCGGGGAGCGCAGCGACGCGGTCGCGCAGAGCCGCTTCATCCTCGCCTGTGAAGTGCTCGGTCATCAGCGCCCGGAGCGATCGCACCGCGTGGCCGAGCGGCACGACCGGGTTGGACTGCACCGAGTCGGCGAGCGATTCCAGGCGGAGCACGTCGAAGCGGATCGTGTTGAGCAGCATGGTGCGGTCGACTTCGTCGTCGAGCGACTCAACATCTTCGAGGTCCTCGATCGCGTTTGCGATGGCGCGCAGCGCGGCTACTTGCGCGCGGAGCCACGGCGGATCGAAGCGGCCGAGCGCGTGGCGGACCGTCTCGGGCGCCTCGTGCGGGTGGCGGAGCGGATCGAGGTGCCGCGCGAGGTCGAGATATGACGCGAGCAATCCGTCGAGCGGCTTCATGCGCCGCTCACCTCGGAATGCGACCCAATCGAGCCCGTGCCGCTGAACCGCAAAACTTTCACGTGATCACCAAGCATGGCGTTGTCCAACACGGTGTGCTCAATCAGCGCATTCGAGCCGATGATCGCATTCGAGAGGGTCGAGTCGCGCACTACGCTCCCGGTTTCGAGCGTCACGTTCGGACCGATCGTGCTTCGTTCGATGGTGCAGCCGTCCTCGATCAGCACCGGCTCGACGATTTTCACGTCGGCGCCGAACGCCGGGTGCCGAGCCGCACCGGCCGCGAGCAGGATCCCGTTGGTCTCGATCGTCGTGCCGGTCTGGCCGCAGTCGTACCAGCCGCCGACCTCGGCGGTCAGGATCTTCCGGCCGTGGTCGATCATGTGCTGGAACGCATCGGTGAGGTAGTACTCGCCCTTGTTCTTGGGGGCCGCAATCGTGTGGTCGATGCCGGCCCAGAGCGCCTCGACATCGCGCACGTAGTAGAGGCCGATGTTCGCGAGCTTGGAGATAGGCTCCGATGGCTTCTCGATGATCTTGGTCATGTAACCCTGGGCGTCGGTGACCACCACGCCGAAGCGCTGGTAGTCCTCCACTTCCTTCGCCCAGATGATCCCGTCGGCGTCGGTGCGCTCCGCGAGCGAGAGGTCGGCCTCGAACACCGTGTCAACGAAGATGATCATCACCGGGCCGTGCACATGCGGGCGCGCCAGGTTCACGGCACCCGCAGTACCGTCCTGCACCTTCTGCTCGACGAACCGCGACGGGATCTTGTACCGCGAGCGGGCGTACGCCTCGGCTTGATCCTTCAGGTGACCGGTGATGAAGATCAGTTCCTCGATGTTGAGCCCGTCGAGACGGTCCATCACCCAGTCCATGACCGGGCGACCGGCGACCTTGAGCATCGGCTTCGGGGTCAGGTGGGTGTGGGGGCGGAGTCGCGTGCCCTTTCCTGCCAGTGGAATGATGACCTGCATCGTGTCACGGCCTCCCGTATCGATCGGTGAGGCGGACGAGGTCGTCGAGCTCGGGCGTCGACACCTCGAGAACGTCGGTGTCGACGACTGCCTCGATCTGGTGAATCGTTGGTGGTGGAATGTGCATTGACTCGCCAGCGCGGAAGGGGCGTTCCACGGGGTCGCCGTTCTCATCGGGCCAGGTGCGGAGGATCAGCTCACCGCTCAACACGTGCATCGTCTCGTCCTTGCGGTGATGGTACTGCACCGAGAGGAGATGCCCCGCCTTCACGTGCAGGATCTTGCCGGCATAGCGATCGGTGAGCGCCCAGATGAGCTCATGTCCCCACGGCTTCTCGACCTTGTACGGCACGTCTGGCATCAACGCTCCAACGGATGAAAGGTGAGTGACGACGGCGCGGTGATGCACTCCCGGACGCAGCGCCCGCAGCCGACGCACCCCTCGGCGCGCAGCACCGGACGCCCTTCGTCGTCGAGGGAGAGCGCGGCCTCGCCCACCGGGCAGGCCGCCGCGCAGACCCCGCATTCCTGACCCTCGAAGGTAATGCAGCGCTCGGGGTGGAACTCGATCCAGCCGAGTTTTTCCGATGCCCAGCCGTCTGCAGGCACGGTGAGCGCGTCGGTGGGGCAGGCCGCGGCGCAGGGCATGTCAGGACAGGCGATGCATGGGATGCGGGAGGGCTCCAGCATCGGCGTGCCGGCAGCGAGTCCGGCCGACGCCGGCACGGTGAGGATCGCGCCGACCGGACAGGCTGTGTTGCAATCACCGCAGCGGGTGCAGGCCGCGAGAAACCCTACTTCCGGCAATGCACCCGGTGGCCGCACGTAGTGCCGCCGCACGATGCGCTCCTCGGTGGCGCGTGCCAGCTGATCAAACGCACCACCGAACGCACGGCGGAAGATGGAGCGGCGGCTCTCGGGGCTATCCATGGGGGTAAAGCTAGGTGGTACGGGGTGGGGGTGGGGCGCGACCTATATCACCATCGTGCGCGAGACGGAGGTCGGGGCTCCGGCGGAGGTCCGGGAGAGCCTGCTAGGCGTGATGCTCGCCGTGATCCGAGTGCTGACTCGCGGCCGCGGGGCGGTTCGGAGTGCCCATCGCGATAGTGAGCCGTGAAGCGCGGGTGATCGATGCACAGGCGGGATTGTTCGCCCGGTATCAGGCGACCGGGGGGTGTCGATCCCAAATGTAGGAGTTGTCCTAGGTCGCACGATCTAGGTGGTTTCCAAGGGTCTGTTTCATGCAATCATTCTGCCATTGACAAACTGTCTAGTGGGCCCGTACTTGACTTCGTCCCCTTGCCTGTTGACCGTCCACT
>JBKJMX010000033.1:0-2765 GCA_046596135.1 Gemmatimonadales bacterium | reverse complement strand
GATGGCGACAATCGCGCGCATCAGAGTGTGCTGCGTGACCTGCTCGGCGCCGAGGCGCGACCCGAAGTCGTCCAGCGGACGGCGCAGGCGTTGCCTCGCGCATTGCGGCGTCGGGCGGAGCACGGAGGATGGCGGCGGACTGTCACAGTGATTGGTTTGGCGGTCCTCGCTGCTGGACTACTCATGCTTCGTCCGTCCCCCGAAGAAGACCGCATCACTCTCGGGCTCGTCCAGAACTCGACGTTTGCGGTCGTGTCGTTCGACGGTGATCGTTGGGGCCGAGACCTGTCGAGGCTGACCACCAAGCCTGCGACGAACACCTTGGTGCCACCACCGGTGAAGTCTCCTGCCGCAGTGGAGCGTCTCCTCGCTCCCGACGGAACGAGGTGGCTGCTCAGTAGAAACGGGATCGATTCACTCCATAGTCCGGCGCTGGTGATCGTTGAACGCAACGGCACCGAGCGTGTTCTCGCGGCGGGACCGGGTGACAATGCGCAGGGCAGTTGGTCGCCCGACAGTCGCACAGTGGTTTTCACGACGACACGGTTCGGTCCAAAGGGAGACGCTCAATTCGATCTTGCGGCCGTCGACCTTGAGGGCGGTGCGGTACGGCGACTTACGGAGACGGACGCAACAGAACGGCACCCTCACTGGTCGCCCATTGGGGCCCGCATTGCGTTCCTCCGACGCCCGGTCGGCCTGGCCCCCGATCAGTTATGCTGGATCACCGTCGATGCCCTTCACGAGGAATGTCAGGAACTGTCCACAATGAGGGATCCCCGGCTACTTGGATGGCTCGACGTCGGTACTGTCATCTTGAGGACCAGTGAAGGGGAAAAAACGTTCCTCCTGGCTGTCACCCTCGACGGGAGTCGCGCGAACCGGACCTTGGCCGTGATGCAAGGGTCCTCGTTCGTACTCGACCACTCGGGAAAGTGGTTCAGTTGTGTTTGCGCGATGCAGTCGGGCGCGGACAGCGAACTTGGCGTCGCGGTCTTTCCGGTCGATGCCCCACACCGGATTGGCTGGGTGCAGGCGCCTCCGACCGGGGCGGTCGCGCCATTCTTTGTGACGAACGGTAGAACGCGGCCGTGGGTCGAATCGATTGGGATCGTGGCCGGAGCATCTGTGATTCCGCTGGACGCGACCTACCGCATGGCCGTCGTCGGAACGGGGTCGGACGGCGTGCGTCTCAGGATCGCAGCCGAGGTAATGGCCTGGGTCAGCCGGGACACGTCGGTGGCCTCAATCGACCCTGTGAGCGGAGAGATTCACCCGAGACGCGTCGGCCGCGCATGGGTGGTAGTCAGTGCGGGTGGATGGCGGACGGACTCGGTCCAGGTATTGGTCGGTCCAGCAGAGGGGAAGACGCTGGTTACCGAGCAATGGGATTCGCTTTGGGTGGCACGGTGGCAGCGCCATGGCTTCCCGGAACCGATTGCAGATAGTTCGCCCGACATCGCTCGGGGGTTCAATCCCAATGGTGACGATTCCTACAGCAGTGGGGCGTTGTCCCGCGCCGACTTCGCTGCCGCCAAGGGACTCGGGTTGGAGGCCGAGGTCTCGACGCCGGTGACGAAGGCGAAATGGCAACATCTCAGGCTGGGCTTCTTCGTGACCGACGGTACCATATCCGCTGGCGGTCCGGGGGGTTCGGCGTCCTGTGGGATCGAGTTCCCGCAGGGGGAGGGCTGGACGGCGACCCAGTTCATTGACGGCGTTCCACTGGAAGGCCAAACACTGATCAGCGGCAAGACCTACAAGCTATTGATTCAAATCTTCCCTGATGGCAGCTGCGGCACAGCACTCAATGGCGTGCCCTTGCGGCGTTCCCAGAAGCTTCCGCTCGACCGCCCCTACAAGATCCGAATCGATGGCCAGAGTGTGGGGACCCACATCCTGGTCGGTCCGCTGACGGTGTGGTCGGGGGTGCGCACCGATGTCGACTGGGGAGCGCTGAGTCGGGGAATCGTTCGCTGATTCTCGCTGGCGAGTCCCAGAAGCGGTGGCAGCGCGAGACAGGTTGTCGCGCCAGCGCCGCAAGCGTTTGCGTCGGCCGACGGGTCGCACACCAACGGAAGGCGGACTGGGTTCATCGTTTGACGATCAGTTCGCCGGCTCGTTGGACGGTTCGGCGGGGAATTTGAACTGGCTCTTTCCCGGCGTCACTGCGGGCAAGGTGAACCAGTACATCCAGCTCAACGGCGTGAACGCAACGCTAGCACAGTTCGGAAACAACATCGTGATTGGCTCGCCCGCATCTTTTCCGCAGACCGGTGTCGGAACAGGCGCGCCACGAGGTGGCTATGGCCTGAACCTGATTTGGGGTGATACCCAAGCCAACTTCACGCAGCCGGCAATCGGGCAGATCGGCAGCCTGACGGTCAAGATGGCCGGCATCACCTACACCGCATCGAACTAGGGGTCGCACCAGATGGGTGGTGGGAGCCTGCGAGGGTAGATCGGTCGCCTCGGCGGTCCCCGCAGTCAAACAGTCCCACTACGCCCAAGCGTTGGTGGGACTGTTTGCTTCACGATGGGCCCGGCGCGATTCGAGCCGAAGCGAGCGAACCCACGGAGCGGAGAGTCCCTACGATGATGCGAAGCAAATACAACAGGCCATTTATGGCTGTATAGGAGGATTTAATGCGCAGTATCGGCCATATTCGAACTATTGTGTTGGCTTAGCAATATTTCCAGGCACTTAGTTTAGGCCGGCGCGGTTCGAACCGCAGGCGAGCCCGCGTGGCTCGCCGCTGCGGGGG
>JBKJMX010000084.1:0-13432 GCA_046596135.1 Gemmatimonadales bacterium | reverse complement strand
CTTGTCCCGCTGCATCCGGTAGATCCGGCCGGTACGATCGCTCCGCGGTGCGCCGATCCAGAGCTCGTCGCCGACAGTGGCAAACGAGGATCCGAAGCCGTTGGCGCTCACCTCGAAGGGCCGAACCGCGGTGCGCTCGACCCAGTTGCCGCTCTTGGCATCGCGCTCGAAGATCACCACGAAGCCGTTGAACGACGCTGCGTTGGGAGCACCCGCCACGAGTCGGTCACCGCTGAATGCAAGCGTACTGCCGAGGCGGCCGTTGTCTGGCGTCGTGCGCCCCGAAACGGCAGCCTGCTGCGTCCAAGTGCCATCGGTACCACGCTTGAAAATCAGGATCTCGCCCTTCCCAGCATTGCGGCCGGTCGCACCCACGGCGATCAGGTCGCCTGACGCTGCGAGGGACGCACCGAATGCGTCGCCCTTCGCGAGCGACGCACCCGGAAGCGTGCCAGCGGCGCTCCAGTTGCCGTCAGAACCGCGCCGAAACACGTGGACAGCGCCAGTCGACGATGCGGTCGGGCCGGGCTGGCCGACAAATGCCCAGTCACCGGCGACCAGCAGCGATGCACCGAAACCGGACCGCGCCTCGGGCGACGCCGGACCGATCTTGCCAGCAGTAACCCACTTGCCATCGGCCCCAGCGCGGAACACATGGACCCCGCCCCGGCTGCTGTCGGCCCCCTCGGCCACCAACAGCGTGCGGCCATCGGTGGCGAGTCCCATCCCGAACCCGGAGCCAGTCCCGCTCGCCGGCGTCAGGTCGGCACCAGCTACCCAGCGTCCGGAGGCGGCGCGGTGATACGTGTGCACCAAGCCCGGCTTGCCGGCAACCACCGGTTCGCCCACGAAGGCATGATCGCCAGCAATGGCCACCGCCCGTCCAAAACCGGGCAGTACGTTGTCCGGCCATTCACCTGTACTGGCAACGGCGGCACCGGCGCTCGTGACCAGCAGCGTCACGGCGAACAGACTTGCTCGCATCATCGAAACTCCCTGCAAAAGTTGAGGATCCTGAAGGTAATGCCGACTGGCTGGCCGGCTGCCCCGCCCTCCTACGAACCCGGCCGCCCCGGGTTTCCGAGCTGAATTTCGTGCGTCGGTTGGCCGACGATTAGGATTGATGACTCGGCAGGACATCGCCAGCCCCCGGAGCCTGAATGTCGCATCCGATCGAAGTACCTCCGTCCGATAGCGCGCTCGTGACCACGTTGATCATCGACGACGATGAGGCGGTCCGCAGCGCCATTGCCAAGTTCCTTGGCGGACTCGGGCATGAGGTAGCCCTCGCGGCCACCAGCGCTGAGGCGTTCGCGGAACTGCACCGACGCAAGATTGCGTGCGTCCTGCTCGACGTCGGGCTTCCCGACGCCTCCGGCCTCGACCTGGTGCCGAAGCTGCTCGAAGAGGAGCCTCACGCCGCCATCCTGATGCTCACCGCGGTCAACGATGCCCAGGCCGCCGCGCACTGCATGCAGCGCGGCGCAATGGATTACCTCGTCAAGCCGGTTGACCTTCCCGACCTCGAACGCGCGATCACCCGCGCCCTCGCCCGGCGACGCGACATGATCGAGCAAGCGCAGACCCAGGCATGGCTCAAGCAGGAGATCGTGCAGCGCGGCGCCGAGCTGCGCCGTGAACGCGGCAACCTGGAGCGCGTGTCGGTCGCGACCCTCGAGGCGCTCGTCAACGCCCTCGAAGCCAAGGATCCCTATCTCCGCGGCCATTCCGCCCGCATCGCTGATCTCTCGGCGGCCGTGGCGTCACAGATGGGGATGAACGACGAGCAGGTCGAGCTCATTCGCACCGCCGGGCGGCTGCATGACATCGGCAAGATCGGGATTCGCGAAACGGTGCTGGGCAAGCACGGCGCACTCACCGGAGAGGAGTACGATCACGTCAAGACCCATGTGCTGATCGGGGCGCAGATTCTCGCCCCGCTCACGCACCTCCGCGAGGTGATCGCCTATGTCCGCTCGCATCACGAGCGGTGCGACGGCACGGGATATCCCGACGGGCTATCGGGGGCGTCGATTCCACTCGGTGCGAGGATCCTGGGCGCGGCAGAGGTATACGACGCACTCACGACACCGCGTCCCTATCAGGAAAAGATGGACGCTGCGGAGGCGGTCTCACGGATGCGCGACCTGGTCGGCACCGTGATCGATCCCACCGTGCATGCCGCGCTCGAGGCCGTCGTCAATCGCCGTGGCGCACTGGTGTTCATCGACGACCACGCCGACGCCTGACCCGGAGCGGCGCGGCGTGCCGCTCCATCACGAAATCAGCGCACCGAGATGTCGACCCGTGGGACCTCGCGCTCACCAGGGTCGGTGATCTCCCAGAGCTCGGCGGGCGACGCCTTTGCGAGTCCGGCCACCAGCATCGTCGGGAACTGGGCCTGCACCACGTTGTACTGCGTCGCCACGTCGTTGTAGTGCTGACGTGCAACGGCGATCCGGTTCTCGGTTGTGGCCAGCTCTTCCTGGAGTTGGCCGACGTTGCCCAGTGCCTTGATGTCGGGATACGCCTCGGCGACCGCAAAGAGCCGTCCCAGCGCCTGGGTGAGTGCACCCTCCGCCTGCGCGGTCTCCGCAACACCAGTGGCCGACACGGCGCGACTACGGGCCGCGATCACCGCCTCGAGCGTATCGCGCTCGAACTGCAGCGCCCCCTTCACGGTGTCGACCAGGTTCGGAATCAGGTCGTGGCGGCGCCGAAGCTGGACATCAATCTGTTTCCAGCCGTTGGCCACCTGACCCTTGAGGCCGATCAGGCGATTGAACGCCGCGATCGCCCACAGGACAACTGCGGCGATCACGAGAAGAAAGATCACGCTGCCCATCGGGGCTCCTGGTTCGGGGATGATGGTGCCTTGGGAATGATGCACGGAAGTATCCCGCAACGACGCAAGCGAGGCAACCGGAAGCCACTGCGATTCCCGGTGCCCCACTGCGGCGGATGGCGCCACACGCGTGTCACCCTCGCGCGATCGTGATGCATGTCACGCTCGGGAACGACGATCATTGACCAGCTCCTCGCGATGGTGGTGCTCGGCCTTCTGCTGGCGATCGCCGCGCCGAGGCTGGTTCACCTCACTGACGAGGCCGCTGTGCGGGGGGAGGCGGCGCGAATCGTCGGCGCGCTCGCCGCCACGCGCGGGGCGGCAGTGCGCCTCGACCGCAACGCCTCGCTCGTGCTCATGCCGACACGCTGGGTGGTATCGGTGCGGCAGGGTGCCGACTCGATGATCGCGTGGCAGTCCGCGGGAAGCGCCAGTGCCGGCGTGACCCTGAGCGGCGCGGGGGCACCGATCGTCTTCGGGCGGGCCGGGATCGCGGTGGGCGCCTCGAACCGTACCCTCATCCTGTCGCGGGGTAGCGCGAGCCGACGGGTGATCATCTCTCGACTCGGGCGAATCACGCCGTGAACCCGTTCAGGGGCCGTGGCGGCGGATCCGGGCCAGCAGGGTGGATCGCGCCACCCCGAGAATGAGTGCCGCCTGGCGCTTGTTGCCGCCGGTGTGTCGCAGCACCGCGGCCATGTGACGGCCAATCGCTGCGTCGAGCGACTCCGGCACCGGGACGGCCGCGCCCTCGCTCACCACGAAATCCGGCGCCTCCGGCACACCCGGTGGCAGCGGCGTCCGACCGCTGTCTATCGTCACGTGACCGGCCGTGCGCAGCGCGTCGCGCAGCGCAACGACGTCCTCGCGCGCCGGATCGGCGACCAGGAGGAGCACATGGAGGGGGCGCATCGATCGAAGGTACTGTGCGGAGCTAGATTGGGCGACATGCTCGACTTCAAGACGCTCGCCATCGGCGCCGATGTGCACCACCCCCTGCTCCTCCTCGACGTACAGGTCCGTTCCGGCGACCATGCACGGACCGTTTTGGTGCTCGGCAACCGAACCGGACGCATCGATTCCGCCCCATTCTGGGCGGGGCGCGACGAGATGGTGCGCGGCCTCACCACGGGGATGCTGGTCCAGGTCGTCGGCAAGGTGAGCAGCTATCGCGATGCGAGGCAGCTTGAGGCTGTCTCGATACGGCCGCTGCCGCGCGGCAGCGTACCGCTGACCGATCTCGTCCCGAGTGTGGGCGACGTCGACCGCTACTGGCAGTATCTCGACGAGATGCGCACACGCATCACCGCGCCGCGCCTGCGGGCCGTGCTCGACCTCTTCTACACCGATGACGCCTTCCGGCTCGCGTACGAGCAGTGTCCCGGGTCGCCTGGAACCGGTCACCACTCGGCTCTCGGCGGACTGCTGCAGCACACCACCGAGGTGGTCCGGATCGGGGTCGCAATGGCGCGAGTGGCACATGCCGACGCCGAGCTGGTGGCGGCCGCTGCGATGCTCCACGACATCGGCAAGACCCGCAGCTATGCCTGGGAAACCGGGGTCTTCGAGATCACCGAGCCGGGGCGCATGATCGGCCACGTCGTGCTCGGAGCCATCATGTTTCACGACGCCGTCGCGGCGTGCACGGCGCCGCCATGCACCGACGAGGAACTCATGGTGCTGATGCACCTGATCCTGTCGCATCATGGCAAGCTGGAGTACGGCTCGCCGGTGCGACCGCTCACGCTCGAGGCTGACATCCTGCACCGCGCTGACGATGCCTCGGCCGGAACCGCGTCGATCACCGAGGCGTACGACTCGCCAGAATATTTCGGCACCGACGCGCGTATCGCGAGTCGGGGAGTCTGGGGAGCCGATAACCGGCGGCTCATGCGAGTCCCGACAGGGTTTGGGCGGGCGGCTGAGGGGGGAGAAAACGAAACGGCCGATCAGGCAAGCTGATCGACCGTTTCGCAAGCATCCGGTGCACGCTCGGGGGCGTCACCAGAGGCCTGCAGCGCTACGAGTCAGAGAGGCTCGCGGACCACTCGCTCGCACGGCTCTCCGAGGCGCCAGATCGGAGAGGTATGGAACGCGCGAAACGCCCCATCACCTGAGATCCAAGTTATGGTGCCGCTAGAATCCCGCAAGTGCCTGATTTTATTCGGGTTAGCTCACTTCAATGTGCACTCGTATGTGGATTTCAAGTGCGTTCGGCGGCAATGTTTACACTGGTTATCAACGCCATGTGGGAACTGTGTATCCACAGTTCCCACATGATGCTTCAGGCGTTGGCGGGGCTGAATCGGCTCAAATCTGGATGGCCGACTTGTGTCCCTTCGGGTCGAGCGGGATGTCGAGGGTCTTCATGAGCTCCTCGACCATCGTTTCGTAGCGTACGGTGGCCTTGAGAGCCATTGTCCGGATCTTCACCAAGCGATCTCCGTCCGGTGTGGTGCCCAGTGCCGCCGATGCATCGGTCGTGCACGTTGTCATGTCGCGCTGCAGTGTGAGCAACGATCGGCGGAAGCGATCGAGCATGGCATTGCCGCGCTCCTCACTAGTCGAGAAGCCGCGGATCCGCTCCTGAACCCAGCTGGCGTTCCGGGCGGCCCGCGCACAATCGCCCGCCAGCGACCGAGCGCTGGAGGTGAGCACGGCGCCGCTCCCCGCGAGGTGTGCACGCTCGAGCCGCTCCGAGGTGGCTTGCACGGCGCGCAAACTGTCCCGGAGGATCACCACCGCATCCTTGAGATCCTTTTGGGCGGCGCTGAGCGGTTTCTCCGGCCAGAGCCCCGGGGGGGTGACCTGCGCCGCGAGCGGCCCCGCGGCAACCGGGAGGACGAGAAGGGAAAGCATGAGTCCAACGATTCGATTGCTCACGAGTCAATTCCTGCTTCGATGTAGCGATTAGGAAGTTTCACCGGCATCGTCGCCGATGAAGAGGCCAAGAAGGCGCCGGTACCGGAGCGTGCCCCTAGGAAATGCCCCAAGGCGCTCGCGCGTTCCCGAAACCTGATCCGTTGCAGTCGGGAGGTACCTCGCCTGCCCTGAGAACGCAGCGCGAAAGCGCCTGCGACCGATCGATAAAGGTCCGGATCATGAGGGACGTTGGCGGCCTCATACATCAAAGATAGCCTCCACCTGCTGGACGGGCACGCCCGAAATACTTGCATTCATGCGCCGGGCGGCGGCATCGTTCACGCCGTGAACGACCTCCCCTCGATCCGCAATCGGGTCACCGGCGGCACCGTCCTCCTCCTTCTCCTCGTCTTTGTGATGACCCTGATCGGGGTCCGCGGGATCAATTCGCTTGACCGCGATGCGCAGAAGGAACTGGGAACGCTCCGCGAACGAACCATTCTGGCGCAGACCATGACCCAGGCCGCGGTCGATGCGGTCCGCACCGGCGACGTGCTGGCGCTCCTCACCACTGAGGGCAACCGGGCCCGTCTCGACTCGGCCGTCGCGACTATCCGGGTGTCCGGCGAAGCGTACGCGCGATTCGACCCGACGCCGGCCGAGGTCGATGCCATACGGGTGGTCACAGACATGGCTGCCACCCTCGACGAGGTCTCCCCAGGTGGAGCCGGCGCCGACGAGGTCCGGCGTCGGATCGTCGCCGACTCATTGCTCGCGGGAATGCACCAGCTGGTCATGATCCAGGAAGCGGCCGCAGCGGAGCGAGCGAGCGCGCTTGCGTCGGGAAGCGAGCAGCAGCGCACCTGGATCTGGATCCTGTTCATGATTGCATTGATCATCGGTATCTGGTCGGCGGTGACAACGGTGCGCAACGTGATCCTGCCGCTGCGTCGGCTGGTCGAGGCCACCGAGCGAGTCGGAGCCGGCGACCTCCGCCCACTCGATCTCGGTCCGATGCCGCGTGAGCTCGGCCTGCTCGCCGCCGCGGTGCATCGCATGAGTGAAAGCCTGCGCGGCGTGGTGGGCAGCGTGGCGGATGTTTCCGCCACGCTCACCGAGCGCGCCTCACAGCTCTCCAGCCGCTCCGAGCAGCTCTCCGAGAGCGCGACGCAAGTGTCCCGCGCGATCGGCGAGGTGTCTGCGAGTGCCGAGCGCCAGGCAATCGGGATGCGCGAGAGTGACGCGCTGCTCGGTGACCTGCGTGCCGCCGCTGCCCGAAGCGCGGGTGCGGGCCAGCGGGTGGTCGCCGTCGCGGACGGAATCCGTCGCACCGCTGCGCTCCACCAAGGCCATCTCGGTGCGGCGTCCGAGACGCTGCTCGAGCTGCACGAAGTGGTCGAGCGCACGACATCGTCAGTCGATCGGCTCACCACCGCAGCGGAATCGGTCCTGGAGTTCGTCGCGCTCACCGGCCAACTGGCGGCACAGACTGAGTTGCTCGCGCTCAATGCCGCCATCGAGGCAGCGCGCGCCGGCGGCGCAGGCGAGGGCTTCGCCGTGGTGGCCGGTGAGATCCGTCAGCTCGCCGAAACCAGCGCCGAGGGTGCGCGCAGGATCGCGAAAACGGTCGCGACGCTCGACGAGCAGGTTCGACTCGTCGCGGCAACAGTCGGCGCGGGCAAGGCGCGCGTGGCGGGCGTGGAGGGCGTCGCGGGCGGGGTCACGCGCGCGCTGGCGGAGATCGTTGGGTCGGTGGAGGAAGTCAGCGCGGCTGCGGGCACCGTGGCCCGCGAGGCGGCCGCACACCGGGAGCTCGCCGACCGCCTTGCCGCTACGGCGGCCGATGTGGCGCGGTCGGCGCAGATCAACGCCCACGCGGCCCAGGCCGTCACCGACTCCGCCGAGGAACAGACTTCTGCCACCGTCGAAATCACGACGGCGGCGACCACGCTCGTGGCCACCGCCGATCGACTCAATCAGCTCGTGACTGGCTTCCGGGTCTAGCGGCGCTTCGCGCCCTTCGCTGCGGTCTTGCGGGCGGGCCGCGCGGCAGGCTTCGCCGCCTTCGGCTTGGCAGCCGATTTGGCGACCTTTTTCGTGGTCGGCTGTGCGACCTTTGCTGCGCGCTTGGCGGCCGTTGCCGGCTTGGCGGCCTTCGCGGGCTTTGCGGCCTTGTGGGCCTTGGCCACCTTCGTAGCCTTTGGTGTCGTCGCTGCGTTGGGCGCCTTCGCTGCCTGTGGAGGCTTGGCAGCCGTAGTGGTCTTCGTTGGGGTGGGCTTCGGCTTCGCGGCAGGCGAGGCCACCTTGGGCGTTGCGGGGGCCTTCGCGGGACGCTCCTCCTTGGGGGGGGCGGCGGCCTTCGCGGCAGGAACGGACTTGGGCGTCACCTTCACACCGCGCTTCTCACCAGCGCCGATTTCGGCGAGGAGCCCGTCGACTTCCTCCTGCGTCAGCAGGTTTCGGCGCACCCCGAAGTTGAGAAGTTCTTCTGCCTCGGAGTGACGAAATTCTTCGAGCCCTCCGGCGGCCCGCACCAGCGACGCCATAGCCGACGCTACCGGACTTCGCAGTACCTGCGCGATTCCGGGGAGCGCTTCCATCAGGGACGATATCTGCGGTGCCGCAAGTTCGGTCATGGGAAGCCCTTGGGGTTGGCCCAGCAAAAGGGCGAAGCTATCCGTCGGCGGGCGGGCGCGTCAAGGTCAAACGTCGCTGCCCCTTGACGGGCCGTCTGTCGGGCGGTACCTAGAAAGAACGCGAAACGGGCCGGATTCCCCGGTCCTGCAGCGTGGAAAGGACACCCGCCATGGGACGTCGCCACGTCAAAGAGTTTCGCCCCGACGAGGCCCTGAGCCTCATCAGCGCCGATCGCGAGACGAAGACTCTCTGCTGTCCCTCCTGTGGCAGCGAGGCAATCGAGCGCACCCCGGGACGTTCGAAGACCAGCCTTCCCGGCGCCGGACGAGTCGTCCTGGCGTGTGGTGCGTGTGGCCGATTGGTCTCGTACATCGACCGGGTCGAACGGTCGGTGGTGGCGCACTGATCGTCGGGCGAATCTGACAACAGCTTGACCACCGACCGGGGGAGGACCATTGTCCGCCCCCAATGAACGCATCTGTGCCGGTCCGATCCGCCATCCCGATCGTCGTCGCCACCGTGTTTGTCGACGTAGTCGGCTTCGCGATGGTGCTACCGCTCCTCCCCAGCTATGCCGCCCGCTTCGGCAGCTCGCCCTTCCTGATCGGCGTGCTGGTCGCCTCCTACTCAGCGATGCAGTTCGTGTTCGCGCCGCTCTGGGGCCGGGTGAGCGACCGCGTGGGTCGTCGTCCCGTCCTCCTCCTCGGCCTCGCGGGAAGCGTGGTGTCGTACATCCTCTTCGCGATGTCGACGGGTTTTACGCTGCTCCTGGTATCGCGGCTCCTTGACGGTGGATCGGGCGCGACCATCAATGTTGCCCAGGCGTACCTCGCCGACGAGACGACGCCGGAGCGACGCACCCGGGCGATGGGAATCGTGGGGGCGGCGTTCGGACTCGGCTTCATCGTCGGTCCGATCCTCGGCGGCATCACGTCATCCATCGATCTCGCACTCCCCGGCTATGCGGCGGCGGCGCTCACCGCGGCCAACATGTTGTTCGCCTGGATCAAGCTGCCCGAATCCCACCATGCGCCGAGCCGACAGCCGACTCGACATGTGCCGCTGCCGTGGCGCAACATCGGGGCGCCGGTGGCGGTGCTCTTCGCCGCGACCATCGCGTTCAGCGTCATGTACGTCGTGTTCCCGCTGTTCGGCGAACTTCGTTTCGGGGCCACGCGCAGCATGGTCAGCTACTGGTTTGCATTCGTCGGCCTGGTAACCGCGATCGTGCAGGGCGGACTACTCGGACGCCTGGTCGCGCGCCTCGGCGAAACGCGGGTTGCCCGGCTCGGCACCGCAATGCTCGCGACCGGATTCTTCCTCGTGCCGCTCGCCGGCTCGACTGGCCGACCAGGGGCGCTTTTCTATGGCGTGTTGGCGTTGCTGGGGGCGGGTTTCGGGATGACCGGTCCGTCGATGGTCGGCCTGGTATCGCGTTTCACTGATGCCGCGCGCCAGGGGCGTGTGCTCGGTGTCACCCAGAGTGCATCGTCGATGGCACGGATTGTCGGCCCGATCGTGACGGGGCTGGTGATGCAGTCCCAGAGCGCGGAGGCGGCGTTCCGGACATCGGCTGTGCTCGCCGCCATCGGGCTGGTCATCGCCGTCGCGATGCGTCCCGCATATGGCAAGGCGGCAGACGCAGCACCGTGATGGGTCAGTTCGGTGTGCTGAACAACCGGTCCCAGCGCACCTCGGTCAGGAAGGGAAATGATTTCCAGCTTTCCTGGTCGTAGGAGAAGTAGACAACGAGCGGGCGACCCCGGACATTGATCCGGGGAAGGAATCCCCAGTAGCGTCCATCGTACGAGCCATCGCGATTGTCGCCCATCACGAAGAGCGATTCGGGCGGCACCACCACCGGTCCCCAGTCATGCAGGTCGGGCGCGTAGCCCAGCGGCACCGCGCCGGCATAGTGCTCCACCTGCCAGTCTCGCATCCGCGCGCGCATCATCGGCTCCTCGCTTCGGAGCGGATCGCTGTTGACCGCGTACGGTTCCACCAGCGCCTCCCCGTTGCGGTACACGACACCGTCCCGCATCTCGAGCGTGTCCCCGGGTGTACCGATCAAGCGCTTCACGATCTTGAGGTCCTCCGACCCCTCCTCGACCGAGTCGAAGACGATGATGTCCCCGCGCGCCGGCTCACGGACCGCCGGGAGTCGCTTGTGGATGAACGGCACCTCTGCGCCGTAGAGAAACTTGTTGACAAAGAGAAAATCGCCGACGAGAAGGGTGTTCTGCATGCTACCCGATGGAATCCGGAATGCCTCGAGCAGGAAGATGCGCAGCACCTGCCATACGACGAGTGCCACCGCGATCGACTTGGTCCATTCGAGGAACCACCGTCCAAGTGAAGCGCCCCGTCCCGTCGGTTCTGCCATTCCTACTCCTTCCAGTCGGCGATGAAGAGGTTGGTCTCTCCGTCGGTTCGGCCATTCCGGTTCGATGCAAAGACGAGGTGTCGGCCATCCGGCGAGAACATCGGGAAACCGTCGAAATCGGGCGAGTGGGTGATCCGCTCGATGGCCGTGCCGTCGGTCTTCACCATGTAGAGGTCGAACTCCCGGCCGCGCGGATCCTGATAGTTCGACGCGAAGATGATCCGCTTGCCATCTGGATGGAAGAAGGGCGCGAAGTTGGCCCCGCCCAGCGACGTCACCTGCCGCGCGTTGCTGCCATCAGCGTCGGCAACCCACAGCTCGAGATGCGAGGGGCGCACCAGCCGCTCACCGAGCAACCGCTTGTAATCGGCCGAGTCGGAGGCCGTCACCGGATACTGCGCCCGCCACACGATCTTGGAGCCATCGGGAGAGAAGAACGCCCCGCCATCGTAACCCATCCGGTTGGTGATCCGGCGCACGTTGCTGCCATCGATGTGCATCACGTAGAGCTCGATGTCACCATCGCGGGTCGACGTGAAGATCACCTGCTTGCCATCGGGCGATGCCGTCGCCTCGGCATTGTACGCGCCGTTGCTGGTGACCTGACGCCGGTCGGTGCCGTCCGGTTTCACGGTGTACAGCTCGAAGTGCCCGATCGGCCAGACATATCCGAGCGAACGATCGGGAGGCACCGGGCACGCCGGATCGTGGCCGTGCGTCGAGCTGTAGATCACCCGGCGATCACCATCGATGAAGTAGCCGCAGGTGGTGCGTCCCTCACCGTTGGAGATGCGCTGCAACCCGGAACCGTCGATCCGCATCACGTACTGCTGGTCGCAGCCGCGACCGACGCTATCCTGACGCTGGAAGGTCAGCCACTTTCCGTCGTGCGAGAAGTACGACTCGGCGTTGTTGCCGCCGAAGGTGAGCTGGCGAATGTTCGAGAGGTGGGTCTCGCCCGGCAGGGGTGCGACAATCACGGCGGGCGCGGGAGTCGAAGATGCCGGACGGAAAGCCGAGCGGGCACAGCCCGCGATGGCGATGGCGCCGATGAGGACGAACGATGCGGTGCGAATGGTGGTTCTCTCCTGTGCGGTGGCGGTCAGCGTTCGAGCACCGCCAGCACCTCGGCAGCGTGTCCCTTCGGCTTGACCTTCTCGAACACGTGCTGCACGACACCCTGCGCGTCGATCACGAACGTGTTGCGGATGATTCCCTGATACTTGCGGCCGTACATCGACTTCTCGCCCCACGACCCGTACGCCTCGGCCACGGTGTGGTCCTCGTCGGCGAGCAGCGGGAAAGGCAGGTTGAACTTGTCACGAAACTTCCCGTGCGACGCGAGACCATCTGGTGACACGCCGAGGATCGTCGCCCCGGTCGCCTGTACCGCCGCCCACGAATCGCGGAACTCGCACGCTTGGGTGGTGCAACCGGAGGTGTCATCCTTCGGATAGAAGTAGACCACCACCGGTGCGCCGCGCAGATCGGCGAGGGCGATCGTTCCGCCGTCTGACGACGGAAGCGTGAAATCTGGGGCCATCATGCCGGCCTTGAGCATCCGTATCACTCCGGAGTCACGGGACGAGGGTGCGGGGCACCGGCGGGATGCCGGTGAGCCGCCGAACCGGATGAGCGCCCCGTACGCGCAGTGCCCGATCGAAGAAGTTCCATATGGTGTAGCCGTCCTCCGACGCCGGCTCGAGGAGAAACGCCGCCACCATGCCCAATCGCTGCGCGGTCGGGACCAGGAAGGTTCCGGCCGGCAGGGAATCGCTGGCACCAGCTGTCCATGACCCCTCGACGCGCATCATCCGGTGGCCCTCGAACGGGCGCGGCGAGAGCACGGCGGAATCGACCACGAACCGCTCGCTGCTGCCGGTCCACGGCTGCTGGAGCTGTTCCACGACGATCCCCTGGCGACGCAGCCGTTCGACTACGTCGGTCCACTGCGGGTCGAGTACGTACGCCACCGGGATAGACTCACGTCGGGTCGCCACGAACCGGTCGACGACGGGCATGACCACGCGGCGCATCTCGCCGGTGCGCACGCGCCGCGAAAACGGGCCGGTACCCTCGCCTGCGGCGCGGGTAATCTCGGCGATGATGGTGTCGCGGCGCGGCGCGGCGAACGTGCTGCGAATGGCCACCGAATCGGGGCGAGCCGCGATCGTGGTGGCGAGCACTCGCCGTGTGTCGTCCCGGTGCCCCACCATGTAACGGATGGTCTCGACCGCGAACGCGTAGGTCGCCGCAATCCGCTGCTCGAAGGTGTCGTTGCTGTACGCCTCGCTGAGGATCGAGAGTCGCGACATGCCCATCAAGTTGCTGCCGAACCGCGGAACCGACTCGTACGTGACCCAACCAAGCGCCAGCGAGTCGGGTTCCTGGTTGCGGAAGTTGCCGTACGCGAAGGTTTCGACATCATGGCGCGTTCGCATTCGCTGGCGGATCTCCGGCAGCGCGCGGTCCTGCACCCAGGTGTTGGCCGCAGTCGCGTTCGCGTTCAACCCCGGTGACCAGGTCAACGCGTAGCCGTGATAGCTGCCGTTGGTGGTGTGCAGGTCCATGAACAGGTCGGGATCCCATTCGGTGATGAAGGCGAGCGAGGCGCGCGTCTCGGGTGCCTCTTGCTTGACATAGTCACGATTGAGATCGAACCCTTGCCCGTTGGGGCGCAACCCGATCACGCCCGGACCATTCTG
>JBKJMX010000053.1:0-15946 GCA_046596135.1 Gemmatimonadales bacterium | reverse complement strand
GACGTCATGGATCCGCCGCGCCGATGCCAGCGACGAGGTGCGTCCTGCCGTTCCCGGTTCACGGGGCCTCGACGAGATCCTCTTTCACCCGGATGGCAATCACGTCCTCCTGCGGAGCGAGGGGAGTGCCGCGGGGACTCGACATTTGCTCGTCATGGAACCCGGCGTGGACACCACCGCCCGGAAATTGATTGATTCGAGATTCGACCACTACTCGATGGCGATCTCTCCCGACGGCCGGTCGCTTGCCTACGTGTCCGAGGAATCAGGCGCCCCGGAGGTGTATGTCCGCCCCTTTCCCGACGTGAACTCCTCGCGCACAGCAATTTCGGTGGGAGGCGGTACCGAGCCGGTGTGGCGGCGCGACGGTCGCGAACTCTTCTTCCGAGGCCCACGCGGGGAACTCTTCGCCAGCGCAGTCCTGCCCGGTCCGACTTTTTCGCATGAGGCCCCGGTTCCGCTTTTCTCCGCGACCGGTTTGTCGCTTGGAAACTACTTTCGCAGCTATGACGTGTCGCCTGATGGCAAGCGCTTCATGATGATTCGGTCCGGCGGGGGAATGACGTCCGAATTGCGACTGATCGTGAACTTCCGCCAGGAGCTCGATGCCTTGCCCAAGGGGACGCCATGAGCGACCAGCACGCGGCGCTCGCCGCCGCCCTCGAGGGTCGGTACACGCTCGAAGGCGAAGTGGGGCAGGGTGGCATGGCCACGGTGTACCTCGCCCAGGACCTCCGGCACCACCGGAAGGTCGCGATCAAGGTGCTCCGTCCGGAACTCTCGGCCGTGATCGGTGCCGAGCGGTTCCTCGCGGAGATCACCACCACCGCCAACCTGCAGCACCCTCACATCCTCCCGCTCCACGATTCCGGCACGGTGAACGGCACGGTCTTCTATGTGATGCCCTATGTGGAAGGCGAATCGTTGCGGGATCGGATCACCCGCGAGAAGCAGTTGCCGATCCCCGAGGCAATTCGCATCGCGTGCGAGGTCGCTGATGCGCTTGACTATGCACATCGGCATGGCGTGATCCATCGGGACATCAAGCCCGAGAACATCCTGCTGCACGACGGGCGCGCGCTGGTTGCCGACTTCGGCATTGCGCTTGCCGCCACCAGTGCCGGGTCCCGGATGACCGAAACGGGCATGTCGCTCGGCACGCCGCACTACATGAGTCCCGAGCAGGCAATGGGAGAACGGACGCTCGACGCGCGCACCGACGTGTATGCGATCGGGTGCGTGCTCTTCGAGATGCTGACCGGCGAGCCCCCGTTCACTGGACCCACCGCGCAGTCGATCGTTGCAAAGGTCATGACCGAGCGGCCTGCCTTGCCCTCGGCTTCGCGGGATACGGTACCGGAGTACGTCGAGGATGCGGTGCTCACCGCCCTCGCAAAGTTGCCGGCCGACCGGTTTGCGAGTGCTGCCGAGTTTGCAGCTGCGTTGCGCGGTGCCGGCACAGGCACGATCCGCCGGTCGCGGACGCGGCCCGCAGCGCGCATGGGCCGCCGAGCGGGAGTACTCTGGCCAGTGGCGCTTGGGCTGGCGATCGGTGCGGCACTCTGGGGTTGGCTGCGTCCTGCGGCGCCCGTCGTTGAGGTTCCGTCCTCCCTCCTGTCCATCGCGGTGCCGGAGTTTGGAGGCGCCTCGACAGGACTGCAACGACAGATTGCGATTTCGCCCGACGGGTCGACCATCCTCTACACAGCGGTGCACGACGGCGTCAACACCACGATGCGTCGCGACCTGGACGCCGCTGAGTCGGTGCCCATCGCGGGCGTCCCACCGTTTCTGGCCGACTACAGTTTTTCCCAGGATGGCAGGCAGGTCGTCGGCTCGGATTATTCCTCGCGGACGTCATACCGGTTTCCCATCGACGGCGGCAATGCCCGACCGCTGCCGGAGGCGATGGTCTATCCGCAGGAAATTCGCTGGCAACAGGATGGCGTGCTGTGGGTGGACAATACCGGCGAGTCCAATCGGGGCCTGATGCGCGTCGGTGAGGATAATGCGGTCACCATCCCGTTCGGCGTCAAGAGCGCGTCGGTGATTCCATCCGTGCTGCTGCCTGGCGATCGCTTTGTGGTCGGGATCTTCCGACCTTCCGGTACGTCGACCGGCCCGATCGTAATCCTTGACCTGCAGGACGGGGCGGTTGTCCCGCTGCTCGACGCCCAGGTCGTGCAACTCCGTTACAGCTCGGGGTTCCTGGTCTACTCGTTGACGAACGGCTCGATCGAGGCCGTGCCATTCGATCCGGATGCCCGACGCGTCACTGGTCGGTCGGTCACCATCGCCACGGGCATCTCCCTGTCGGGAACGGGTGCCTCACAGTTCGATCTCTCCAGGACGGGGACGCTGGTCTATGTGCCCGAGGAGGCGCGCTCGCTCGTATATGTCGACCGTGCAGGAATGATCCGACCGGTCACCGACGAGAAGCGCAACTTCCATTCGCCGCGGTTTTCACCTGACGGTCGGCGGATTGCGCTCGACTTCACCGGTGTGGACGGCCGGGATGTGTGGCTGTTGAATCGTGCTGACGGCGGGATGACACGCTCCACGTTTGCGCGCGACGGACACGACCCATCGTGGGCGCCCGACGGTCGTTCGCTGAACTACCTCGCCACGACGGGCGGAGTCCTCGGCATTCACCGCGTCTCGCCAGGCAGCAGCCAGCCGGCGGAATCGCTCCTGACCACGCCGCAGGTCGGCTACACCGGCGTCTGGCTCCCCGACCAGAGTGGCATCGTCACGGTCTCCCTCGACTCCGCGACGGGCAACGATATTGGCCTGATCACGAACGGCGGCCGGGGGCCGATCACGCCGCTTGTCGCCACGCGTTTTGCGGAGACCTACCCCGCGGTGTCGCCAGATGGGCGATGGCTAGCTTTTGTCTCCAACCTTTCCGGCCGGGACGAGCTCTACCTCCGCCCACTCGCCGGCGATGGTGAGCAGATCCAGCTCTCGATCGGCGGCGGCTCCGAGCCCGTCTGGCATCCCTCGGGCGGCGAACTCTTCTACCGTGGTGGCGAAGCCGGGAAACCCCAGCTGAACGCCGTGAAGCTCGCGTTCGCAACCGTTCCTACGGTGACGTTGCGCACCGCGTTGTTCTCGCTCGCCGCATATTCTCCGGCCACGCCGCACGCGAATTACGATATCTCGCCTGACGGATCGACCTTCGTCATGGTTCGCCTCAATCCGTCGACACGGATCATGGTGCTGCAGAACCTGCCGGGGTACATCAGGCGTCTGAACGGCAACCAGGGAGCAAAGCCATGAGCGACAAGCACGCGGCACTCGCCGCCGCTCTCGAAGGTCGCTACACGCTCGACCGCGAAATCGGGCAGGGTGGGATGGCCACGGTGTATCTCGCCGAGGACCAGAGGCACCACCGGAAGGTGGCGGTGAAGGTCATGCGCCCGGAGCTGGCCGCCGTGATTGGCGTCGATCGCTTTCTCGCCGAGATCAAGACCACCGCGCATTTGCAGCACCCGCACATCCTCCCGTTGCACGATTCCGGCGAGGTGAATGGCACCGTCTTCTATGTGATGCCGTTCGTCGAGGGCGAATCGCTGCGCGACCGACTCGACCGCGAGAAGCAACTCCCCATTGCCGATGCGGTGCGAATCGCCACGGAGGTCGCCGGTGCGCTGGACTATGCCCATCGTCACGGCGTGATCCACCGCGACATCAAGCCTGAGAACATCCTGTTGCATGACGGTCAGGCGATGGTCGCCGACTTCGGGATCGCGCTCGCTGCGTCGCGGTCCGACGGCTCCACCCGGATGACCGAGACCGGCATGTCCCTCGGCACGCCGACCTACATGAGTCCCGAACAGGCGATGGGCGAGCGCACCCTCGACGCGCGCACCGATGTCTATGCGCTGGGTTGCGTGCTGTACGAGATGCTCACCGCCGAGCCGCCGTTCACGGGCGCCACAGCGCAGGCCATTGTCGCCAGGGTGATGACGGAGTCACCGCGAGACATGATCGCGCAACGCGGCACGATCCCGGAGCACGTGGCGCAGGCGACGATGGTGGCGTTGGCGAAGCTGCCGGCCGATCGGTTCGAGAGCGCACGGGCCTTTGCAGAGGCGTTGGCGCGCCCCGGCGCCACGTCCCTTGGCACGGGGGTACGCATCACCCGCGCGCGGCCGCGCGGTCTGCGTGACCTGCTGCCCTGGGCACTCGCTGCCGCAGGGCTCGCGCTGGGGGTTTTCGGCCACCTCCGCTCAGGAAAGGCGCTTCCGACTACGCGACAGTTCGTCTCCTTCGGGGAGGGACTTGTGCCCACTCCCTTCGTGCGGGGCGTCGACATCTCGCCGGACGGGTCGACAATCGTGGTGCGCGACTCGGCCATCGACGGCCGCCTCTGGGTGAAGCGTCGCGGGGAACTCGACGCGGTGCCCCTCGCCGGCACCGAAGGGGCCTACGCACCGCGCTTCTCGCAGGATGGAGAGTGGCTCAGCTTTACCGCGGGGGGACGCCTCAAGAAGATCCGGCTCAGCGGTGGCGCGGCCATCACGCTCGCGGACTCAGGGGACATGAACTTCGGTGGGTCGCTCTGGTTGGACGATGGCACAATTCTCTTCGTCGGTCCATCGCAGTCCACGTTGTCGCGCGTCAGCGCTGCGGGCGGTCGACCGACCATCGTGTCGCAGGATTCGTCGCTCGCAGGCCTCGGGTTTGGCGAGCCGAATGCGCTTCCCGGCGGGCGCGGCGTGATGTTCACGGTCTGCACATCGGGCTGCCTGGCCATCGCCGTGCACGTGCTCGACCTGAAGAGCGGCGAACAGCACCAGCTGATCCGGGATGCGCTCGGCGCGTGGTACCTGCCGACGGGCCATGTCGCGTACTTGCGCAATGATGGGGTCCTGATGGCCCGTGGCTTCGACATGCAGCGCCTCGAGCTGACGGGCGCGGAGGTACCGTTGCTGGAGGGAATCAAGACCGGCGGGGGTGTCTCTTCCCTGACCTTCAGTTCCACCGGCACGTTGCTCTATACCGTGGGAACAGGGAGCCTCCGCGCCGATGCGGAGGTGGTGCGGGTGACAGACCGCGGTGCGACCACTGTGGTCGACTCGTCGTGGTTCGGGCCGTTCAACTCGCTCGCCCTCTCACCAGATGGTTCGCGGGTCGCGGTCAGCTCGGGCCAGGCCAATGGAGCGCTCGACATCTGGGTGAAGACGCTCGACCACGGCACCTTTTCCCGTCTCACTTTCGGCGGCCAGGATCGGCGGCCCGTCTGGTCGCCCGACGGGCGGGAGGTCGCCTTCGTGCGTGACTCCGGCTCCGGCGGGAATGTCTATGCCAAGCGCGTAGATGGCACCACATCGGAACGACTCCTCGCCAAGATCGATCGCCTGGTGCAGGAGGTGGACTGGAGTCCGGATGGCAAGTGGATCGTGGTGCGCACCGACAACGGCTTGACCGGTGCGGGGGATATCGTCGCCGTCCCGGCCGCTGGGTCGGGTGCGCCGATTCCAGTGGTGGCTACGCCGCACCAGGAGTACAACCCTGCCGTGTCCCCTGACTCGCGGTGGCTGGCGTATGCGTCAACGGAGTCGGGGACGTCGGAAGTCTATGTCCGGCCCTTCCCGGGGCCCGCTGGCGAACGGTGGCAGGTGTCGAACGGCGGGGGGCTCACGCCAGTGTGGTCGCGCGATGGAAAAATGATCTACTATCTCACCGCGGACGGATTCAACATGCGGCGGATCACGGTGCAGGATGACCCGACCTTCTCGGTGGTGGGACGCGAAACCCTTTTCAATGTCGGGAACTACTTCGTAGACCTCTTTCACCAGTCGTTCGCGCTGTCGCCGGATGGCAACGCCATCTACATGTTGCGGGCCAAGGCAGGGCAGGCGTCAGTATTCGGGCAGCTCGTCCTGGTGGATAACTGGTTCACGGACGTGCGGGCGCGACTGAAGGAGTAGGGGGCCCGGCCCGGCGCCGCGCTAGGCGCTCGCCCCGTCGATGCGAACCCGCAGCAACTTGACCGAATTTACAAACACCAGGACGTCGGGACCAAGATGCAGCAATGCAGCTTGAATTGGGCCAATCCAGCCGAGTAAGGCCGCCGTGATGCCGAGGACGTGTACCACGCCAACACCGACAAATAGATTCTCCTGAATGGTCCGGTACGCGCGCCGGGCGATGGCACGAGCCGTGACGATTTTGTTCAGGTCATCCGTCATGAGCGCAATGTCGGCGGCTTCGAGGGCGGCCTGGGTTCCACCGCCACCCATCGCGATGCCCACATCGGCTTGCGCCAAGGCCGGGGCGTCGTTGACGCCATCACCGATCATCGCGACACGGTATCCCTGTTGCTGCAGCTCGGTGATGATGGTCATCTTATCCGCCGGCAGCAGATCCGCCCGCACCTCATCGATGCCGAGTCCGACTGCTGCCGCGGCCGCTGTCGCCGCGTTGTCGCCGGTCAGCATCATGATTCGCTTGACACCTGTAGCTTTGAGGCGCGCCAGCGCGTCCCGCGCTTCGGGGCGGATTGTATCGGCGATGAATATCACCCCTGCGAACTGTCCGTCGATTGCCACATGCACCGGTGTAGTCGCGCTGTCCTCAACTGCGACCGCAAGGGGCACTTGGTTCTCGCGCAGCAAAGCCGGGTTGCCCACCAAGACCTCTCGTCCAGCGACGGTTGCCTTGACTCCCCGAGCCTGCACCTGCTCATACACGTCGGGTTCCGCAATGGTGAGTTTGTTGCGCACCGCGTACGCCACCACCGCCTTGGCCAATGGATGCGCTGAGCGACGGTCCGCCGCCGCCGCAAGCTGCACGAGGTCGGCTTCGGAAAGCTCGGGAAGTCGTGATTCAACCCGCACCACCTCTGGCCGATTCACGGTGAGCGTACCCGTCTTGTCGAACACCATCACGTCAGCCTTGGCCAGCGCCTCCAGGTATACCCCGCCCTTGATCAGGATTCCGTTACGCGCCGCGCGGGCGATTGAGGCGATCATGACCAGGGGCGTCGCCAGTCCGAGTTCTGCCGGCGACGTGAAGATCAACAGCGTAACAATGGTGCGGATGTCGCGGGTGACGAGGTAGACGATAACCAGAAAGACAAAAACGACCGGAATCAACCACGCCGCGACACGGTCGGCGAGTTTCTGCACCGGCGCTCGTTCCGCTTCCGCGTTCTCGACCAGTGCGATAATGCGGGAAAACGTGGTGTCTCCGCCCAACCTCTCGGTCCGGATGTCGAGCGCGCCCGCCTCGACCACTGTGCCGGCGAACACATCGGCACCTTCTGCCTTGTCTTTCGGCATGCTTTCGCCGGTGATCGGAGCCTCGTTTACAGACGCCTCGCCAGCGATTACACGCCCATCAACGGGAATCTTCTCGCCCGCGCGAACCAGGACGAGGTCCCCGATGTTGAGTTGGGCAATCGGGACGGTGCGTTCGCCGGAGGCATCCCGCACCAGTGCGACTTGCGGTACCGAGCCGATAAGCGCCTTGATCGATGCTCGCGCGCGATCAGTGTTCAGCCCAGCCACGAACTCGGCGATGAGAATGATCACCATCAATACGGCGCCAGCGATTGTCTCGCCGCCGAGAACCGCGACCAATGTGGCCACCGTCACGAAGATCTCGGTGCCGATCTTTCGTTCGCGAACCAGATCGGTAACGCCGGTCTTGACCAGGGGGTATAACCCAATCGCGATCGCGACCCAGAGCACCTCAACTGGCACCTGCGCTTGCCAATACAGCAGCACGACCAGGCCGGTGAGTGCAATTCGCCCGAGTTCGATTTGGCGGTCCCGCGTCAGGAGCGCCAACAAACGCGGAGACTCCGTGCTCGCCGACGCCGCAACCGGCGGCGTGCTTACTCCGTCCATGCCTGCTCCGTGACTAAATGTCAGTCCATTCGTACAACGGTCTGGTAGTCCCCGCTGGTGCGCAGGGTGATGGTCACAACCTGGCGGGTTCGGTTCCGCCAGAACCAACCGTGCTTACCGTCGAACGCAGCGATGAGGGCGCCGTCGTCGGACGCAACCCCCGAGCCCTTCTTGTAGTTGTGATAGGAGTTGGGCGCGTTGGTCGAGTCGCCATGGAGGTCGTAATTGACTACGCCACGATCGGTCGACCACGCGAAGGTTGCTCGGCCGCCTTTTCGCATCGCCAGCTTCACTTCCTTCCCCTCATCGGGCTGCAACGCGACTACCGTGACGTGCGACGCGGTGTCAGCGAGCAGCGGCGCCTCGGACGGCAGCGCAACTGGTGCCGCAGCGACCGGTGGGATCGTCGAGGATGTTTCGACGGCAGGTGGTGCCGCGTTCTGGCTGCGGGCCGCCGCCTCCGCAGAATCCGAAGCTGCCGCTTCTTTCGCCAGCGCCACCTTGATATCGCCCATCTGCTTGAGGCCGAGGACGCGGCCGACACCGGTCGGATCGACCCCATACTCGGCGGGCAGCACCGTGGTCACGAGCAGCAGTAGGGCGACGACCGCTGCAATCGTCGTGGAGCGGAGCAGCTTCCGGGAATCTGGAATGTCGCTGGGTGAGCCGGTATTCATGTCGGTCATCTGGTGCTCCCTATCCGATATCGGTGAGAAATAGGCCGGCAAGCTGGTAGCCCATCAGTAGGAAACCTGCGGTCATGATCACCACGTTGGCCGTGTACGCATGGCGCGAAAAACTGGTGGTACGCCGCCAATGGCTCATGACGATCAGAATTGCGCTGAGTGCGAGAAGCTGACCGATCTCGACGCCGACATTGAACGCCAGCAGGTTGGCAATCAAGCCGTCGGGCGACATCTCGAAGTCGATAATCTTGGTCGCCAGTCCAAGCCCGTGGAAAAAGCCGAAGATCAACGTTGCCACCTTGGCGTTGGGCTGGATCCCCCACCACGACTCAAACGCTCCAAGATTGTCGAGCGCCTTGTACACGACCGACAACCCGATGATGGCGTCGATCAGGTACGCGTTGACGCTCACTCCGGTGAGTACACCGAACAGCAATGTCGTCGAGTGACCAATCGCAAACAGGGTCACGTACACCGCCACGTCCTTCAGGCGGTACAGGAAGAAGATGACGCCCAGCAGGAAGAGCAGGTGATCGTAGCCTGTCACCATGTGCTTGGCGCCGAGGTAAGCGAAGGGAATGAGCAAGACACCGGTGCTTTCCTGAATGAAGCCCTTGTCACCGGTGGCGACGCCGTGAGCAAGTGCCTCGCTCGGCACCATGAACCAGGACAGCAACAGGGCCACCACGGTCAGCGCGATCGCCGTGGTCCGGCTCCCGGCGTCCTGTGCGCGGATGGTGGCGATGACCGTCCGAATCACGGTTCGATCTCCTTCCGTTCGCGAGCGAACAGCTGATAGAGTACCGGCAGCACGAGCAACGTCAACGCGGTGGAGGAAAGAATGCCACCGACGACCACCGTGGCGAGGGGACGCTGGACTTCCGCGCCGCGTCCGGTCGCCAGCATCATCGGGAGAAAGCCGAGCGACGCCACCAGTGCCGTCATGAGCACGGCCCGCAGGCGCGCGACGGCGCCGTTGAACACGGCATCATTGATTGACTGGCCCTCCGCGCGCAATCGGTTGATGAACGTGATCATCACGAGGCCATTCAACACCGCGACCCCGGACAGGGCGATGAAGCCCACCGCCGCAGAGATCGAGAACGGCGTACCGCCCAGCCAAAGGAACAGTATTCCGCCCGTCAGCGCCAACGGCACTCCCGTAAATACCAACAGCGCATCACGCACCGACCCGAATGTGACGAAGAGGAGGGCAAAAATCAGGAGCAGCGCCACTGGCACCACGATCTGCAGGCGCTTCCGCGCCGAAAGCAGTTGCTCGAACTGACCACCCCAGGCTGTCCAATAACCAGCAGGGATCACCACTTCGCTGGCGATTCGGCGTTCGGCGTCAGCGACGAAGGACCCGATGTCTCGTCCCCGGACATTCGCCGTCACGACAACGCGTCGCTTGCCGTTCTCCCGGCTGACCTGATTCGGCCCGGGTGCGATGTCGAGCTCGGCCACGGCGCCCAGCGGAACAAACGCGGTGCCGGGGGTCGCAGTCGTGATCATGCCGCCACTGCCCGCCTGTCGCATAACCTGTGGCAACGGAATCGGTAGACGACTCATGTCCTCGATGCTGGTACGCATCTGCTCCGGAAGTCGAACGACGATGTCGAACCGTCGATCGCCCTCGAACACTTCACCGGCCGTTCGTCCGCCGAACGCCACCTCGACAACTTCCTGCACGTCCGACACGTTGAGGCCGAGGCGGGCCATCTCGGCGCGCTTCAGTTTGACGGTCAACATCGGCAGTCCGGTAGTTTGCTCGACCTTCGTGTCTGCCGCACCGTCGACGGTGTTGAGCACTGCCTCAATCTGGTCGCCGACATCGGCCAACACCTCGACATCATCGCCAAAGACCTTGACGGCGATGTCGCTTCGAACACCGGCGATCAACTCGTTGAATCGCATCTGGATCGGCTGAATGAACTCATAGTTGTTCCCCGGCATCATCGGCAGTTCTCGCTGCAGTTGTTCGACGAGGTCTGCCTTGGGCCGACTGGGATTCGGCCATAGTTCACGCTCCTTCAGCATGACATACGTGTCAGCGACGCTTGGCGGCATCGGATCGGTTGCGATCTCCGCAGTCCCGATTTTCGAGAAAACGTAGTCTACTTCCGGGTATGTCTTGAGCTTGCGTTCGAGTGCGTGCTGCATCTCTACGGCGGTGGTCAGGCTGGTACCAGGGATTCGAAGCGCATGGACGAGCAGGTCGCCTTCGTCAAGGCTGGGAAGGAATTCGCTGCCAAGCCGCGTCGCCATTGCGCCAGTGACCACCATGAGGACGGCCGCGGCCGTCAGTGTGACGTTGCGGTTGCGAAGCGAGGCGGTGAGCGCGGGCAGGTAGGCTTTCGCGGCCCAGCGCATCGGCAGGCTTTCCTTCTCCGACACCCGACCCGTCACGAAGATTGCCACGGCGGCTGGCACGAACGTGACTGACAACAGCATCGCACCCAGCAGCGCCGCCAATACGGTGAACGCCATTGGGAAGAACATCTTTCCTTCGATCCCGGTGAGCGTGAGGATCGGGAGGTATACAACCATGATGATGAGATGTCAGTACAGCGTGGGTCGCCACACCTCTTTCGAGGCAGAGGCTACCACGGCAAGACGCTCCGAACGAGTCAATACCGTTCCGGTTTCGTGCTGACGCCCAGCGAGGCGGCGGAGGCAATTCTCCACCATTACGACCGCGCCGTCGACGATGATGCCGAAGTCGAGTGCTCCCAGACTCAGGAGGTTACCGCTGACGCCGCGCTCCACCATGCCGGTGATTGCGAACAACATCGACAACGGGATCGCGCATGCCGTGATGACTGCGGCGCGCACGTTGCCGAGAAAGATGAACAGGATAAGGATCACGAGCAACGCGCCGATCAGGAGATTGTGCTGCACCGTTTCGATCGTGGCATCGACCAGCGTGGTTCGGTCGTATACGGTCTTTGCGACCACGCCCTCCGGCAGGGTGCGGTTGATCTCTTCGAGTCGGTCGGCCACCCGTTGCGAGACGATGCGGCTGTTTTCGCCCTGCAGCATGAATACGGTGCCGAGGACGACTTCCTTTCCGTCCTCGGTCGCGGCACCGGTGCGGAGTTCGTTGCCCAGTAGCACCTCAGCCACGTCGCCCAGACGAATCGGCGTGCTTTCGAAGGTGCCTAGGATGATCTGACGGATGTCCTCCAGCCCTGACACCTGACCCGGAGCGCGAATCAGGTATTGCTCCCCGCTGCGTTCGATGTACCCCGCTCCAACATTGCTGTTGTTCTCGCCGAGCGCCTTGAGGACGTCTCGAAAGGTGAATCCGTACGCGAGGAGCTTTTCCGGATTCGGCGTCACGTGGAACTGCTTCGTGAACCCTCCGATGGTGTTGACGTCGGCAACGCCGGGCACGGTTTTCAACTGGGGTCGCACGATCCAGTCCTGGATCGTTCGAAGATCCATCCCAGAGAACGGTTTGCCCTCGGGCGTCAGGGCGCCTGGCTTGGGCTCGACGGTCCACAGAAAAATCTCTCCCAGGCCCGTTGCGATTGGCCCCATGGTGGGCTCGATGCCGGGTGGAAGCCGACTCTTGACCTCTTGCATGCGTTCACCGACGAGCTGACGCGCCCAGTAGATGTCGGTGCCGTCATCGAAGATCACCGTGACCTGCGAGAGCCCGTATCGCGAAATCGATCGGGTCTCCTGCAGCTGCGGCAACCCGGCCATCGCATTTTCGACCAGGAACGTCACTCTCTGTTCCGCCTCGAACGGTGAATAGCCCGGGGCCTCGGTGTTGATCTGGACTTGAACATTCGTGATGTCCGGCACGGCGTCGACCGGGAGCCTGGTGTAGTTGTAGAGCCCAAATGCAGCGATCGCGAGCGTGGCGATGAGCACGACCCACCGCTGACGAATCGAGAAATCCAGCAGTCGCTCAATCATGTGTGCCTCGTGTCCTAGTGATCATGGGTCGCGCCGAGCTTCCCGATCTCTGCCTTCACGGCGAAGCTGTTCTTGCTGGCGTACTGGTCGCCCACCGCGAGTCCCTTCAGGACCTCGACCCACTCTCCGTCAGTGCGGCCCAGTTCCAGTGGGCGGGCCTCAAACCAGTCACCGTGGCGCACAAAGACGACCTGCCAGTCACGAAACGTCTGAATGGCCTCAGCGGAAACGGCCAATGGAACTGTGGTGGCGTCTCGAACCAGGCGCACCGTGACGAACAATCCGGGACGCCAGCGACCGCCGGAGTTGGGAACGACGATGCGTGCCGTTGCGGCCCGGGATTCTTGCCCGACAAGTGGGCCGAAGAATGAGACGCGACCAGACACCTCCTCGCCGAGATCGGAGGACACGACCGTCGCGATTTGACCTTCGTGCACTGCTGCGAGGTCCGTGGCATAGACCGAGATGTCTACCCATACCGACGACAGGTCGGCCACGACGAACAGGCTTTCGTCCGCCATGACAGCCTCGCCAACGGTGATATTGCGGGCGATCACCGTGCCGTCGAGCGGCGAGCGAATGCCCAGCTGCGCCATCCGCTCAACCGGTTCCCGTTCGAGTGTGGACAACGAGGCGCGAGCAACCCCGAGCACGATCAAGTTCTGCGCTGCAAGCCGTTGAGCTTGCTCGGCCTCTTCGAATACCCGCTTCGCCTCCAGGTAGTCGCGCTCCGCGGAAATCTTGCGTTTCCAGAGGGTTTCTTCGCGGTTCAGCGTGATACGAGCGAATTCGACGTGATGCTGCGCCGCGAGGTACGCACTCTTCGCACCAGCCAACTCGCGGCTCTCCAGCACCGCCAGGAGCTCCCCTTTGCGAACTTTGTCGCCTTCCTGCTTGAACACCGCCGTCACGACGCCTTGCAAGCGCGGCACGACGTGCGCCCGACGCGTTTCATTTGCCTTGACCTCGCCGGGCAGCTCAAGCGTGGTGACCATCTCTCGCGGACGCACGGTATCGAGGACGATGCCTGCGCTCGCACGTTGATCCGCGCCGAGCTGGACCTTGCCCTCGATCTGTGAGTACGACCATTGGTATTGGCGGCCGTCGTATGTTGCGAAGACTTTTACGTCGAAGGAGTGAGGCTCTTCAACAACGTTCTGCCCCTGCAGGTAGGTAGCCTCCGGCCGGAAGGTGATGCGATCGACTCGGCCGCCCAGTCGTTGCAATTCGATGCGCACGTCGACGTCACGAGGCGGTAGCGCCTTCAAGTTCTCCTTGAACGGATACACGCGAAATTGCGGCGGAACGCCGGTTTCGTAGATGGTCACCTCCAGCTGCAGCGGACCCTCGGAGAGAAGGCGTCCGCCGTTCGGTCCCTTCGGGTAAGACAGCGGGCCCGCCTCCGCGCTCGCTTCTCCCGATTGACCGCCGCCAGGCTCGCTCAGCAGGATACCGACAGTAAGCAGGGCGCCGACGCCCAGGATCGCTGCCACAATGGTGCGTGTCTGCTTGCGCATGAGATTGATCACTCCCTGCCGGCGGGAGCCGGCGCATTAACGGTCGGATGCAGCGGCTCACCGATAAGTCGTTCCACGCTGGCAGCGGCTTTGTGGTAGTCGGCAAGGACATTCAAGTACTGGCCGCTCGCGCTGAGCAACGTGCGCTGCGCGTCCAGGACGTCCAGATACCCAAACTTGCCAAGGCGATAGCCCTCACTGACGGCGTCGAATGCTTCCTGCGCGCCCGGAAGGACAGCATCGCGAAGCGTGGTGACTTCTGCATACGCACTCGACAGGGCGCGGTAGGCGTCGGCGAGTTCGACCAGAAATCGCGTCTGAGCGCCGCGACGCTCTTCGTACGCTTTGGCTACTATGGCGCGTGCTGCTTCGACCGCACCACCGTTTCGATCGAATATCGGCAGGACGAGGGAGGCTCCGATCACGAACGCACTCCCCTGGAAATCGGAGAAGCGTCGAATACCGCCATTCATTGACACATCGGGAACGCGTTTGGCCTGCTCGAGCGTGAGCATTCCCTGACGTTGAGAGACGTAGCTCGCCCAGCGGGCCAGCGCCGGTGCGTCACTCGCGCGTGCTGTCAGCTCAAGGAGGGGTGGTGGTTGCCTGACCTCGTGCAATTCTCCCACGACGGATCGAAACATCGGCTCACTGCTCCCCCATGAGGCAGCCAGGCGTCCTCGACTGGTTTCGAGGGTACGGCGTGCACGGCTCATCTCCAATCGCGCGTTGGCGAACGCCACTGCGGCCCTGGTCTGCTCGATCGGGGAGACGACACCGCCTTCAACCCGACCAGCGACGCTCTGCTCTACTGCTTCGACGAGCTGCGCAGTCGAGGCAGCCAGCGCGAATAGCTCTTGCGACGCGAGTACGTCAATGAACCCATGTGTTGTCTGGGTGAGGACGTCGATGCGGGCAATTTCGTAGTCCCACCCCGCCAGATCACGATCACGCGCCGCAACACTCCGGCGGGCGGAACGCTTCCCACCAAGCTCAATCAGCTGGCTGAGCTGGATGGTAGTTTGCGGTCGCACTACCCCCTGCCCGCCGGGATCTGTGCGGAGGTTGTCGCTTGCCCCAACGTCTTCCGCAAGCGCGCCGATCACCGGATTGGGCAGCCGCCCGACCTGTACCAATCTCGCTTCACGCGCTCTCGTCTCCCACGCATAGGCCGCCAAGTCGGGGCTGTGGAGCAGCGCTAGTGTGATCGCGTCGCGAAGCGAAATATCCGCTGGGGGATTCTGGACGTCGGGGTCGACCGGTTGTGCCGCCGCGCCAAGTACTGGTTGATAGACTGGCACGTCGCGTCCCAACGGTTGGGCTGAGGGACCCGGCGCTGGCGAAGGGGCTCGCGCACATGCGGCGAGCAAAAAAATCGCGCTCAATGTGGCCGACGATTCCAAAAGTGACATCTTCACGTCTCTACACCCCGGGTGGCCCATGATGGGTTGGCGCGAACGGCGTCGGCTGTGAGCCGGGAGCTGTTCGTTTGCAAGTTCCTTCGATGACTACTTGGAGGGCGGGTGCGACGGAAAGACGCGCACCCAGCAGTGAGCTAGGCGAGCGGAGGGGCGCGGGGCTGCGAGGGGTAATCGTGGGTGGGGCTTGCGCGGGCCGGCGACAATGCGAATATGGGGCGCACCACCGTCACGTTTCCGGGACGGAACTCACTCGTTGCTGTGGGGAGGGCAACGTAGGCCTGAGTCAAGTCTCGGGGGGACCTGACCTGCAACTGGAACGATGGATGTTCATGGCCTTGCACAACGTCGGGCGCAGCGACAGACTCGATCGGCGGCTCTGAACCAGAGCCCATGAATCTGTGTTCCGACATTTCGTGACCGGCATCGTGGTGCGACGCAGCGTGCTGAAGCTCCCAAGCGGGCTGAGAGAAACCTGCAGCGAGCAGGAGCGCCAAGGAGGCGACTCGTGACATCAGTGACCGGAACATTGGCCTATG
>JBKJMX010000031.1:0-8877 GCA_046596135.1 Gemmatimonadales bacterium | reverse complement strand
ATGAGTCGGTAATGGTCCACCGGTGGCAAACGTGACCACGGTCGCGGTGTCGGTGCGATTGTTCCTGAGATCCTGAAGGCCGCGCGCCAACTCTACGCGGTAGACGGTATTCGGACGCCAGCCGCCCTGCGGTCGCACCGAGATACGGTTGCGATGCCACGATACGCGGGGTACTTCGTCGCCGGGTGACAGCGTGACGAGGCGCTCGAGGTCGCCGGTGCCCAAGCCGAAGTTGGGCTGGCCTCCTTCGGAAACGACTTCGTCGAACTGGAACTCGACCCAACCATCGAACCCCTCGAGCACGACCACCGATTCCGGTGTCGTCGCGATGAGTTGCGGTGGACGCGCATCGGGCGGGCCGCCGGGTGGCGGCGCCATGCGCGCGCACGCCACGGCGACGGCCGCGGCAAGCACGAGCGGGAGTCGCCTCTTCAGCTGTCGCATCCCATCGCACGCCGCTTCTCGCGCAGCATCAGAGCCTGGGTGCGCCATGCGGCGAGCTTTTCGCGCTCCTTGTCGACGATTGCAGCGGGGGCGCGCTCGACGAACGAGGCGTTTGCCAGCTTCGATTCCTGCGCAGCCACCAGCTGATCGAGCTTTTCGGCCTCGCCGCCGAGTCGTGCGCACTCGCGGTCGAGGTCAACCAGGTCTCCGAGCGGCACGGTCACGGTGGTACCGTCGTCGAGGACGGTAGTGCCACCGACGTCGGTGGGAGCGGGACCAACGGTGAGCTGCTCCACCTTCGCGAGCCGCTGGATCGTGCCGGATTCGGCGGCGAGGGCCCGCTGCGCGGCGTCGCTCGCGTCCGACACGGTTACGTGCACCAGTTTCCCCGGCGCCACGCCGTACTCGGCGCGCAGCACCCGCACCGAGGTGACGATCGCCTGCACCGCGCCGAACTCTCGCAGCGCCGCAGGGTCGGCCGGCAGGTCACCAACCGTCGGCCAGGGTGCCACGCTGATTGACGCGGCATTCCGTGTCGGACACGGTGGCAGGCGCTGCCAAAGCGTCTCGGTGATGAACGGCATCACCGGATGCAACAGGCGCAACGCGATGTCGAACACATGCGCTGCCACCGCTCGAGCCGTGTCGCCGCCGTCGTGCGTACCATAGAGACGCGGCTTCACTTGCTCGAGGTACCAGTCGGCGAGGTCGGTCCACAGGAAGTGGTACACCAGCGCCGTGGCTTCGTTGAGGCGGAAACGCTCATACTCTGCGGTGGCATCGGTCACGGTCGCGGCGGCTCGCGCGAGAATCCATCGATCGGCGAGCGCGAGGTCGGCGTTGGGAATCGCGGCGAGCGGCGGTGGGCCCTGTTCGAGATGGCCGAGCAGGAAGCGACCGATGTTCCACAGCTTGTTGGCGAAGTTGCGGCCGGGCGCGAACGACACTTCGAGGTCGGCGGGATCGAGGATCACGTCGGTGCCGACCGCCATGCCGTTCACCATCGTATAGCGCAGCGCATCGGCGCCGAATCGTTCGATCACCTCGAGCGGGTCGATACCGTTGCCAAGTGACTTCGACATCTTGCGATGCTGGGTGTCGCGCACCGTCCCGTGGAGGTACACGGTCCGGAACGGCACCTCGCCCCGGAACTCGATCCCGGCCATGATCATCCGGGCGACCCAGAAGAAGAGGATCTCGGGGGCGGTGACCAGCACCGAGCCGGGGTAGAACGCGCGCAGATCGGCGGTGTCATCGGGCCAGCCGAGCGAGGAGAACGGCACCAACCAGCTCGAGAACCAGGTGTCGAGCACGTCCTCGTCCTGCCGCACCACGCCGCTGCAGTCGGGGCAGGCGGACACGTCGGTGCGGCTCACAATGGTCTTGTTGCACGCGTCGCAGTACCACACCGGGATGCGGTGTCCCCACCAGAGCTGCCTCGAGATGCACCAGTCGCGAATGTTCTCCATCCACATCGCGTAGTTGTCGCCCTGACGTTCGGGGAGGAACGACACCCGTCCATCACGGTATGCCTGGAGCGCGGGCGAGGCGAGCGGGCGCATCTTCACGAACCATTGATCCGAAAGGCGCGGCTCGATCACGGTGTGGCAGCGGTAGCAATGCCCGACTGCGTGATGGTGCGCGTCGACCTTTTCGAGCAGTCCGAGCGCCTCAAACTCCGCCACCACCTGCTTGCGTGCTACGAAGCGGTCGAGCCCGCGGAATCGCTCGGGCACCGTGTCGTTCAGGTGTGCGTCGTCGGTCATGATGTCGATCGACTCGAGCCCGTGCCGCCGCCCGATGTCGAAGTCGGTCGGGTCGTGTGCGGGCGTGACCTTGACCGCGCCCGACCCGAACGCCGGGTCGACGGCTTCGTCGGCCACGACCGGGATACGCCGGTCGGTAAGTGGCAGCAGCAGGTGTGCACCGATCAGGTCGCGGTAGCGCGGATCATCGGGATGCACCGCCACGCCGGTGTCACCGAGCATCGTCTCGGGACGGGTCGTCGCGACCGTGACGAACCCCTGGCCGTCTTCACGCGGATAGCGGAGATGCCAGATGCGGCCCTCCACCTCTTCCTTTTCCGCCTCCTCGTTGGAAAGCGCGGTCAGGCAGCGCGGGCACCAATTGATGATGTACTTCCCGCGATACACCAGCCCCTTCTCGTGGAGCGCGACGAACACCTCGCGCACCGCCGCCGAGAGGTCGGGGTCGAGAGTGAAATAGGTGCGCGACCAGTCGGCGCTTGCGCCGAGTGCCTGAAGTTGTTGCAGGATCACGCCGCCGGTTTCCTCGACGAACGCCTTGACTCGGCTGACGAATGCGTCGCGGCCGATGTCGAAGCGGGTCAGCCCTTCCTTTGCGAGGAGCTTCTCCACGACATTCTGCGTGGCAATGCCGGCGTGGTCGGTGCCGGGCACCCAGAGCACGTTGCGGCCGCGCATCCGCTCGAAGCGGATGAGCACATCCTGAATGGTGTTGTTGAGGCCGTGGCCGGCGTGCAGGACGGCGGTGACGTTCGGTGGCGGGATCTGAATGACGTACGGTTCGCCGGGAGCATCAGCGCTGGCGCGGTAGAACCCCTGCTCCTGCCACCATTGGTAGAGCGGACCCTCGATGGCGCGAGGATCGTACTGGGGTGCGAGCGGCTCGGTCATGCCTCGAGCGCGTCGTCGTCGTCGTCGCCGTTCGGCGGCGTCACCACGTCGTCCTCACCCCGCACCAGGATGCAGTTGATCACCGACGCCGCATTGACGCCCTGCGCCACCAGCGTGGCGGCGCGCGTGCGAGCGCGACGGTCCGCCACCCAGCCGTGCAGCTCGATCGAGCCACGTCCGACCGGAATCACCTCGAGCGCGCATTCGCGCAGCGGGAGGTCGGCGTCGAGCACCGCCTGGGCGTCGTGGACCAATTCGGCCACCGAGGGCGTGCCGGGTGTGCCGATCCGCCGGGTAGCACGCTGGGCCAGGGGCGCGAGGAGTTCGGCCAGCAGTATGCCGAGGATACCCCCCACTGCGAGGCCGCCGACGATCACGCCGGCGCGGCGCATTGGATGCTTGCGCGGCGCAAGGAGGGGGAGCTTTCGGGTGCGGACGATGATGCGAGCCATGGTGGTTAAACTACATGACTTCTTCACCCGGTCCTATGGCCGGAACACCCGTTGCCGAGGCACCGCCCGACGATGACGACAACCGCCGACGACCCGATCCGCGTGACCCTCCCCGATGGCTCTGTCCGGGAACTCGGCGCAGGGGCGACCGGAGCCGAGCTGGCGGCGTCGATCGGTCCCGGTCTCGCGCGCGCCGCCGTGGCGATCTCGGTCGACGGTGCGGTCCAGGACCTCGGCCGGCCGCTCCCCGACGGCGCCACCGTGTCGATCATCACCGAGCGCGATCCCGACGCGCTGGCGTTGCTTCGCCACTCGGCGGCGCACATCATGGCGACGGCTGTCCGCGGCCTCTTCCCGGGGGCGGGCATCGGCTTCGGCCCCGCGATCGACGAGGGCTTCTACTACGACTTCGCCGTTGACCGCCCGTTCACGCCGGAGGACCTCGAGGCGATCGAACGCAAGATGGACGAGGTAGTCGCGTCGGATTTTCCGTTCACGCGCGAAGTGGTCGATCGCGCCGAGGCGAATCGCCGCTTTGCCGACGACCCGCTCAAGCTCGAGCGTATCTCGGAGCTGGGCGACGACGAGACGATCACGGTTTACACCGACGGGCCGTTTGCCGACCTCTGCCGCGGCCCGCACGTGCCGAGCACCGGTAAGCTCAAGCACTTCAAGCTGCTTTCCGGCGCGGGGGCGTACTGGCGGGGCGATTCGAATCGCCAGATGCTGCAGCGGATCTACGGCACGGCATTCTTTCGGAAGGACGAGCTCGCGCAGCATGTGATGCGCCTCGAGGAGGCGAAGAAGCGCGATCATCGGGTCCTCGGCAAGCAGATGGACCTCTTCTTCTTCCACCAGTTCGCACCGGGCGCGGCCTTCTGGACCGATCGCGGCACCGCCGTGGTGAACGAGCTGCAGCGCTACATGCAGCAGCTCCAGCGCGATGGCTATCACGAGGTCCGCACCCCGTTGATGTACAACAAGGGGCTGTGGGAGATCTCGGGGCACTGGGGGAAGTACCAGGAGAACATGTTCCTGGTTCACGATAATGAGACCGGCGAGCACGATTTCTCGCTCAAGCCGATGAACTGCCCATCGCACTACCTGATGTACCAGCAGAAGAAGCATTCGTATCGCGAACTCCCGCTCCGCTATGCGACCTATGACGTGTTGCACCGCAACGAGGTGAGCGGGGCGCTCTCGGGTCTCACCCGGGTGCGCCAGTTCTCGCAGGACGACTGCCACATCTTCCTGATGGACCGACAGATCCAGGCGGAGGTGCATCGCCTCACGACCTTCATCCTGAAGTACTACGAGACGTTCGGGCTCAAGGCGACGCTGAAGTTCGCGACGCGTCCCGAAGAGCGGATCGGCACCGACCAGATGTGGGACGAGGCCGAGCGTGCGCTGCGCCATGCGTTGGAGGCGACGGGGTTGCCGTACGAGATGAAACCGGGCGATGGCGCGTTCTACGGCCCGAAGATCGATTTCGACGTCGAGGACGCGATCGGGCGGCGCTGGCAGCTCGGCACGATCCAGCTTGACTACGCCGCACCGGAGCGGTTCGACCTGAGCTATGTCGGCGAGGACAACACCACGCATCGACCGGTGGTGATCCACCGCGCGGTGAATGGTTCGTTTGAGCGTTTTCTGGCGATCCTGATCGAACATTTTGCCGGGGCGTTCCCACTCTGGCTGGCGCCGGAGCAGGTGCGGGTCATCCCGATCAGCGACGCGCAGACTGAAGCGGCCGCGGCAGTAACGGCGAAGATGCGAGACGCCGGGATCCGTGCGCATCTCGATGATCGACATGAGACGCTCAACTACCGGATCCGCGAGGGTGAGATCGCCAAGGTGCCGTACATGGCGGTGATCGGGCAGCGCGAGGCGGAAGGCAGCACGCTCGCGGTGCGGACGCGCGGGGCAGGGACGAAACAAGATGTGGTGAGCGTGGACGAGTTCGTGGAGCGGCTGGTTGGGGATATCAAGGAGAGGCGACTGGGGCCGGGCTGACCGGCGGCTTGTTGTCCGCAGGCTGGATTGGCATTCCGTCACGCGGGCTCGGTCGCGGGATTCGTCAACCGTCGGCTCGGAAGCCCGCCCATTCGGCGCCCGTATGATCCGAGCCTCCTCTGACGAACCCCCCGTACCTCGCCGCGGGGCCAGTCGCAACTAACGACTACCCGCGATGAAACCACTTCTAGCTGGTGTCGCTGATGATGTGTCCCAGTAGTGCTCCCACCCCAGCACCGACCACCGCCATTACCACGACATATTCGGGCGGACCACCGTCATAGCCCGAGCCGACCGACCTGATCGCGATCAGGCCCAACGCCGCCCCCGCAAGCATTCCCTCCGCGGTAGGGCGTTGGCGTGTCCGGCTGGGGCGGGATCGTTTTTGGGCATTTCGCAGCTAAGTGCATACTGCCACGCGTATTGCAGTGCTGCCCCCCCCCCCCCCCCACCCCGAACCTGGCCCATCGAAGTTGCATGATAGCGCGCGCGTTATTAGTGGCAAGGTTTAGATTTGAGCATGGTCCGAGCCCGCTGATGCTACTCCACGAATTCATCGTCGCCAACCGCGCCGCGGTCATCCAGCGGACGACCGACAAGGCCGCGCTGCGTCCGAGCCCTCCGGCATCGGACGGCGACGCGACGAGCGAAGGCGTGCCGTTCGTGATCGACCAACTGGTCGCCACGCTGCGGGGCACGCTCCTCACCGACGACATCGTGAGCGCTGCGAGCAACCGGGGCGACCACATGCACCGCAAGGGGTACACCGTCGCCCAGGTGGTACGCGGGTACGGCGACGTGTGTCAGGCTGTGACCGAGCTCGCGATGGAATCCGCGGCGCCGATCACCGTGAACGAGTTTCACACCCTCAACCTCTACCTCGACGAGGCGATCGCCGACGCGGTCACCGAATATCAGCGGACCCGCGATGTTGCGGTGGCGGCGCGCGACAACGAACAACTCGGCAGCCTCGCCCATGAGCTCAGGAACCATATCAACACCGCAACGCTCTCGTTCAGTATTCTGCGAGCGGGGACGGTGCCGATCGGTGGCAGTACCGGCGGCGTGCTCGAGCGGAGCCTCATCGGCCTCACCGAGCTGATCGACAAGGCTCTCTCCGAGGTCCGACTCGCCACGGCCCCGACCCCGGACGAACACATCATCCTTGCGCAATTCATCGAGGAGGTCGAGGTCGCCGCCGTGCTCGAGGCGCAGGCAACCACCCATCGGCTCCGCTTCAGCAGGGTCGCGCCAGAGGTGATGATCCGCGGCGACCGCCACCTCCTCGCCGCCGCGGTCGCCAACCTGCTCCAGAACGCGCTCAAGTACACGCCCGCCGACGGCGTGGTGACGCTCCGTGCCCGGGTAACAGAGGACGCCGTCTGGATTGATGTCGAGGATGAGTGTGGTGGCCTTCCACCCGGCAAGGCGGAGGAGCTGTTCCGCCCCTTCGTCCAGCGCGGTGCCGACCGCTCAGGCTTGGGCCTCGGTCTCTCGATCGCCAAGAAAGCGGTAGAGCTTAATGGTGGCGAGCTGAGCGTCCGTGACATCCCCGGAGTAGGTTGTGTCTTCACGGTCAAGCTGCCCCGCATGGCCGACGTCGCGACCGCCCGCGACTTTGCTCCCTCGGCGAGTCGTTTCGCCGCACCGGTCGATTGAGCGCCCCACCACACGACGAGGACCGATGTCGAAGCGACCCAACTCTGAACGGGTGGACCGCGCCAGCAAGCCGGCCGGCGGGAAACGCGCGCCCCACAGCCTGATTCCGGCGAAGGGCACGGCGTCGGGGATGAAGGCGCCGGCCAAGGCCGCGAAGGCCGGGGCGAAAAAGAAGTAGCCGCGCATACATTGCGTCGATGACGGACAATACGCCTCCCTCGCCTTCGCTCGACTTGACGCAGTTCGAGCACCGCCTGGAACGGCTTCTGCAGATATCAGTAGGCCTCACCTCCGAGGTCTCGCTCGATCGTGTGCTGCAGCAGGTCACCGACACGGCACTTGAGCTGATTGGAGCAAAGTACGCGGCTATCGGTGTGTTGAGCGCCGACGGGCGCACGCTGGAGAGCTTCATCACCAGCGGGTTGACCGATGAACAGCGCGCGCGCATCGGCAGTCTGCCCCGAGGGCATGGCATCCTCGGACTGGTCGTGCGGGAGGCCAAGGTGGTGCGCCTTCCCGATCTCGGCGCGCATCCGGATTCGTACGGCTTTCCCCCCAACCACCCACCGATGCGGTCGTTCCTTGGCGTTCCAATTGCCGGTCGGCGCGGGGTGTTCGGCAACCTCTACCTGACCGAGAAGCTCGACGCAAATCACTTTACCGACGAAGACGAGCGAATCGCCCTTTTGCTCGCGGCGCAGACGGCCGCCGCCGTCGAGAATGCGCGGTTGCACGCCGAAAGTGCACGGCTGCTGGAGGAGGTGCAGCGGTTGCACCGGTCGCGGGAGCGCTTTTTCGCGATGGTCAACCATGAGCTCCGCAATGCCTTGGCTGCGACCTTCGGTTGGGCCGAGCTGCTGGTGCGCCGCAAGGACCCCGCGACCGTGCCGCGTGCGGCGTTCGAGGTGATGGATTCGGCCGAGCAGGCGGTCGCGCTGATCAATGACCTGCTCGACCTGAGCCGTCTTGACGAAGATCGGCTCCGGCCGAATATCCAGCCGGTTGATGCGGTGGGAACCGCAAAGCGTGCCCTGAGCAGGGTCACTCCGGCTGCCGGCGCGAAGAACATCAAGTTCGACCTGGTGGTGCGTCCCGACGTGCGATCGTGCCGCACCGATCAGCATCGGGTCGAGCAGATCCTGGTCAACCTGCTCAACAATGCGGTGCGTCACTCCCCGGCAGGTGGCAGTATTGGCGTGGAGGTCGCTCCTCGCGGAGAGTTCGTGGCGTTCACCGTCTCCGACGCAGGCCCGGGGATTCCCGAGGGGGATCTCGAGGGCATTTTCGACGTGTATTTCACCAAGGCCGATGAAGAAAGCCGAGGCGCCGGCCTCGGACTTCCGCTCTCGCGACGCCTCGCCCAGTTGCTCCACGGTTCGCTCTGGGCTGGTAACCGCACTGGCGGCGGCGCCCAATTCGTCCTTGAGATCCCGGCAATTCCTGCTGCATGAAGAACCCTTCACCCGATCCTGCCCTGCGGTTCATGGACACGCGATAGGTTGGTGCGATGCGGATACTCGTGGTGGAGGACGACCGGAAGGTCGCAGGGTTCATCGAGCAGGGGTTGCGGGAAGAGGGATACGCCGTCGACGTGGCCGTTGATGGTGAGGCCGCGACCCTCGCAGCGCATATCCACGACTATGACATCATCC
>JBKJMX010000139.1:0-24176 GCA_046596135.1 Gemmatimonadales bacterium | reverse complement strand
GTGGTGGGGAGATGAAGGCGCGTTACATGGTCGTGCTGCGGCGGGACATGAACGGCTGGAAGATCCATCGCGTCACCACCGTGCCACTGCCCGCACCGTCGATGTAGCACGACGGCTTATCGATTCGCGAGCAAGTACCAGAGGCTCACGATCACGAGCAGGGCGACACTCAGCAGCGCACGCACCCGGAACCGTGTTCCGGGTGCGTGCGCTTGCGCCATCGGGTCCAGTGCCGCCATGACCTCGCCTGCGTTGGCTGGTCGGTTGTCCGCATCGCGTGCCAGGCAACGCAGGATAATCTCAGCCACCGGCGGCGGTGCAGCTTCGCTGAGCTGCGCGGCCAGGCCAGAGCGCGATCCCTGCATGCGCTCCAGCGTCACGTTGGCCGCGTCGGTTCTGCCAAACGGCGGGTCTCCCACCAGCAGCTCAAACGCCAGGCAGCCGAAGGAGAAGAGGTCGGCACGATGATCCGCCGATGGTTCGCCCAGCCATTGCTCCGGCGCCATGTATGACGGGGTTCCGACGACGGCGCCCGCCTGGGTGATTGCCCGCCCGTCACCATCAGGCTGCGCTGCCAGCATTGCCTTGGCGATCCCGAAATCCGTGACCATGGCCACGCCATCCTCCAGCATGACGTTGTCGGGCTTGATGTCACGATGGACAATACCCTCTGCGTGCGCGTGGCGAATCGCAGCCGCCACGTCGCGCAGGATTGGGATCGCGTCTGTGAACGACAGCGCTCCGTCCCGCTGGAGACGCGATCGCAGCGACATCGGGGCGATCGGCATGACGAGGAAGAGCAGATCGCCCTCACTTCCCGAATCGAGCAGTGTGGTCACATTGGGATGCCGCAGGCGCGTCGCAATCGCGATCTCGCGCAGGAACCGATCCCGCACCAGGGTGGCGGTGAGCCCCGGACGGATCACCTTGACCGCCACGGAGCGACCGCTGATCCTGTCGTGCGCCTCGTACACGCGTGCCGTGGCGCCCTGCCCGAGTTCGCGGCCGAGGGCATACCGGCCAGCGAGCACCGTGGGCGGCTCGTCGTCGGCGAGCTGGTCGAATACCTCGGCGGCCGGTCGGTCAAGCAGGGTCAGCTCGCGCTCACATTCGGCGAGCAGCCCGGCCAGCGACGCGTGCCGGGCCGGATCGTTTCCGCCCAGGGCGAGGAGGAGCGCCGGGCGTTCCGCCACCTCGGCGTCGAGCAACTGGTCGACCATCGGCGAGAGGTCCGCCCAGTCGTCGGGAAACAAGCTGGTGTTCGTCATGTCGCCAGTGCGCGGCGAAGCAGCATTCGCGCCTTCGCCCAATCCCGCTGCACGGTTCGGGTGGTCACCCCGCGCGCTTCGGCGATCTCGCCGTCGCTCAAGCCGGCAAAGAAGCGACAGTCGATGAGCTCCGCGAGTCGCGGCTCGACCGCAGCCAGTCGCTCGACTGCCTCGTGGATCTCCAGCAACGCGTCGCCCTGCTGGTCGGCCGCGATAGTCGACTCCTCAAGGGTCACATGGCGGAGCAGTCCGCCGCGCTTCGCGGCCTGCCGCGCCTTGGCCCGATCGACCAAGACGTGGCGCATGGCAAGTGCGGTGAGCGCGATGAAGTGCCCGCGATCAGCCCACGCGACCTTGGACTGGCTGGACAGGCGCAGGTAGGCCTCGTGCACAAGACCGCTCGTGGCGAGCGTCTGCTGACCACCGCGCATAGCCAGATGGCGACGCGCGATGGTGCGCAACTCGTCGTACACCTCGGGGACGAGGTGGTCGAGGGTCTGCCGGGTGTGGGGAGCCGGTCCTCCGCCAGACGGGGGTGAAATCACCGACCCCGAGGGATTGAATCCAAGGTGGACCTTCAATAATGGACGCGTGAGGAACCGTCAGGATGCCCTGCTCAATCTAGCTAGCCTCCCCGGCTGCGTCCGTGCCGCACATCACCGCTGCCAACATTCCACACCTCAGGCGCCTGGAGCCCAGAATGCCGACCGGACCGTGTGGTGCCAAACCGTTGCAGAGGCGTCACCTGCGCGACACCGACCGGGGTGATCGTCCCGCCGGTGCAACCGCCCGCAAGTCTGGCACGAAGTCTGAAGTAAGGTTACCCAGGCGCGCTGCAACCCACTCTGGGTTGGCGGTTCCACCCCAGCCCCGTGTCACCCAGACGCGCGGCGGAATGACGCGCCCAGGGAGGTGGCTCATGTTTGGCGATGCGATGTACGAGGAAGAAGACCGGATGCGACGGGTCGAGGACGGTCGCGACGACGAGGAAATGGACGCCGGCGAGGAAGGTGATATCGCCGCGAGCGGCGGGATCGAGGAACGCCTCCGCCGCCGTCAGGCCATTTCCGAACTGCTCCGTGAGGTCGGTGGCCGCTGAGCCCCCGCCTCACGGATGCTGTCGGGTCGCCCCCGCCAGCTCCTCTCCCGGATTGACGTACCGATCAAGCGCCTGCCGGTACTGCCGGTCGTAGAGCGCGCGATACCGCCCGCCCAGATTGACCAACTCGTCGTGCGTCCCCCGTTCCACGATTCGGCCCTGCTCCAGCACCAGGATCTGGTCCGCCGCCGTGATCGTCGACAATCGGTGGGCAATCACGAATGTCGTCCGACCCTCCCGCAGTGTCGCCAGCCCCTCCTGAATCAGCGCCTCGCTCTCCGAGTCGAGACTCGAGGTCGCCTCGTCGAGAATGAGGATTCGCGGATCGGCCAGGATCGCGCGGGCGATCGCCACTCGTTGCCGTTGCCCGCCGCTCAGCTTGACCCCGCGCTCACCCACGATCGTCTCGTAGCCGAGGTCGAACCGCAGGGCAAACTCGTCCACGTGAGCAATCCGCGCGGCCTCGCGCACCGCTGCTTCCCGCGCATCGGGTTTCGCGAAGCGAATGTTCTCGAGGATCGTGCCGTCGAACAGGAAGTTGTCCTGCAGCACGATGCCGAGACGGCTCCGGTATTCACGCAGCCGCATCGTGGCGAGGTCGCGGCCATCGACGAGGATCTTCCCGGTGTCCGGGCGGTTGAACGCCATCACCAACGACACCAGCGTGCTCTTCCCCGATCCGCTGGTGCCCACGAGCGCAGTGGTGCTCCCCGCGCGCGCCTCGAACGAGATGTTGTGCAGCACCGGGACGCCGGGCTCGTAACTGAACGTGACATCGTCGAACACCACGTTCCCATGCATCGGTCCGATGGGGTCCAAGGCCTCGTCGCCCTCATCCTCCGCGGTGAACGCGCGCAACTCGCGGATCCGGTCGAGCCCCGCAAATGCTTCCGTGATCTGGGTGCCGATCGAGGCGATCTGCACCAACGGAGCTGCGACCAGCCCCGTCAGGAACACATAGAGGAAGAGGTCGCCGTTCGACATCCGGTCCGCAATGATGTCGCGTCCACCAACCACGATCAACAGCGTCCCGATGATGCCCACCACGACGGTCGAAAGCGCCGTGGTCACCGAGACGCCAGTCATCGTCGCGGCAACGTTGCGGAACAGTCGGTTGGCGCCCTTGCTGAACGCATGCCGCTCACGACGCTCGGCGGTGTAGGCCTTGATCACCCGGATCCCCGAGATGCTCTCGACCAGCCGCCCGGTCACCTCCGCATTGATCTTCCCGCGTTCACGGAAAATCGGCCGAAGCTTGCTGAACGCGTACGCCATTCCACCGGCAAAGGCAATTAGCAGAATGAGCGTCACCGACGTGAGTCGCCAGTTGAGGAACATCAACCAGGTGAACGCGACAACAGCGGTCAGCAGTCCACCGACGAGCTGCACCAGCCCGGTCCCGACGAGGTTCCGGATCCCCTCGGCGTCGCTCATCACCCGCGAGACAAGCTGGCCCGTCTGGGTGGCATCGAATGTGTTGATCGGCAGGCGCACGAGGTGCGACTGCACCGCACGTCGCATCTCGGTGATCGCGCGCTGGGCGGCAACACCGAGAATCTGCGACACCCCGAACGAGCTGACAGCCTGTACCAGGGTCGCCAGCCCGACACCGATGGCGAGGGGCCACAGGAGCGATGGATTGCGCAGCGGAAGGACGTTATCGATGAACTCCTTTGACGACCACGGTAGCACGAAACCCGCAGCACGATTGACGAGCATCAACCCGAACCCGATCGAGAGGCGCCGGCGATGGTGCCACACGAGCTCGCGCGCTTCCCGCCACACGACCTCGCCCGACACCTTGCGCTTCTTCTCGCCGAGTCCGTCGGCGTGACCCGCTCCAGAGCGTCGCCCGCCGCTGCCCTGCATGAATGTCCGTGAAAACCCTACCAAACCCGCCTCGACCGGTTGCTGGGAAGCCGAACAGTAGGCGTCCCCTCCCGATGTTGCCAGCGACAACCGGCCGTGGCAAACAACTCTCGTCAACCGTCGTATATATGGAAGGTGCGCCCTGCGCCCTGTGCAAGCCACCCAGACGTTTCAGAGGAGGAACGAATGCCGGTATTTGACGAACTCGACGACCGCGCCCGCGAGATCGCCGACAAGGCCCGCGACGCCTATCAGCGCCGAGACCAGCTTCTGGCCGATGCCAGGGTGCGGATAGACTCGGCCCTGGCCGATGTTCGGGTGGAGCTCGACAAGCTTGCCGTCGACAGCCGCGACGATCTTGAGAAGCTTCGGGTCAGAGCCGAGGCGGAGTTCCGGGACGCCCGCTCGAGAATGGCGGCGTTCATTGACCCGGACCGGTCCCGGGGCACCGAGACGCCGCCGCCCCCGCCCCCGCCGGCGCCCGAGCCCGGTCCCGATGGCGAGGCGGAGATGGGACACTCCTGAACCTGGCGGCCCCCAACGTTCCCGGATGATGCGGCGTAGTAATGCCGTGGTGCGACCCGGACCTTCCTCCGGACTCGTGCCGAAGGCCATCAGCCCGGGACCGTTATGTCGCCGTCCAGTTTGCGAAGCCGATTCCGCAGCATCCTCGCCGCCCTGGCGCTCCTCGCTGTGGGCATCGCTCCCCGCGCCATTGCGCAGTCGGGCAGCAACGTCGATGTGATCACCGGCACGATCACCGACGGCACCGGAGCGCCGGTGGTCGGGGCGACGATCGAGGCCTTCAGCATCGAGACCGAAGTCACGAAGCGCCAGGACACCAACGACAAGGGTCGCTTCACGATCTTCTTCAATGACGGCGGTGGCCAGTATCGGATCACGGTGCGCGCAATCGGCAAGCAGCCGTTCATCGCGAATGTGACGCGGCACTCGGATGACGACCGGATCACCTTTGACGTGAAGCTGGGCGAGCGCCCGGTACAGCTCCAGGACCTGACTGCCCGCGCCGCTCGCGCGCCGACAGGGAACGACAACGAGCGCCCGACGCCGGGCAGCACCGAGCGCAACATCTCGGCGGCCCAGGCCGCGCGGCTTCCGATCGACGCCTCCGACCTCGCGGCCCTCGCGGCACTGGTGCCGGGCGTGGTGATGGTGCCGGGGACCGACTCAACCCCGCTTTCGTTCCAGATCGGCGGCCAGAGCTCCGCCGCGAACAACTTCGTGGTCGATGGCCTCTCGTCGACGGGGACCAACATTCCGCAGGACGCGATCCGCAACACACGCGTGATCACCAACACGTTCGACGTGTCACGCGGCGGCTTCAGCGGCGGTCAGGTATCGGCCACCACACGCGGCGGCAGCAATGTCGTGCAGGGGTCCGTCACCGGGAACTTCCGCGACAAGAATCTGGCCTTCGGCTCGGCGACGGACAACGTCTTCACATCCGGCCAGACGCAGCAGAACATCAGCGGCGGCTTCGGCGGCCCGCTGGTTCGCGACAAGATATTCCTGTTCGGATCGTTCTCGACCCGGCGTGACCTGTCGCCGATGGCGTCCCTCGATGCCGCGGATGCCACGACGCTGGCGCGCCTCGGCGCGTCGCCCGACTCGGTGTCGCGCTTCATCCAGCTTGCCAACGGCACGGGCCTCACGCAGCGGGTCGGCGTGGTGGATCCGAACCGTACCGCGCTCAACTATTCCGGCTCTTTCCGCTTCGACTGGAACGCCGCTGACCGCCACACGCTCACGGTCCGAGGCGACGCCAACAACAGCAAGTCCGACCCGACCCGCATCGGCCAGACCCAGCTTCCGCAGGTGGGTGGAGACCAGACCGGTTCCGGCGGTGGCGTGGCGATGAGCCTGGCCTCCCGCATCGGCGTCCAGTTCATCAACGAACTGCGAGTGGGCTACAACACCAGCAAGAGCGAGTCGACGCCGTTCCTCTATGTCCCGACGGGCCGGGTGCAGAACTTCTCGACCCTCGACGACGGCACGGTGAGCTTCAACACCTTCGGGTTTGGCGGCAACAGCGGCCTCCCGCAGGAGTCGAGCAACAAGTCCCTCGAGATCCGGAACAACCTGTCGTGGCTCCCCGACGGCGGCGTGCATCGCGTCTCGCTCGGCCTGCTCCTCAACCGCAGCTCGTTCACGCAGGACGTGACCAACAACCGCTTCGGCACGTACATCTTCAACTCGCTCGCCGATTTTGACGCGAACCGTCCGGCGTCGTTCACCCGCACACTGCAGCCGACGATTCGTGACGGCAGCAGCCAGGACGCAGCGGTGTACCTGAGTGACGTGCTCCGCCCCAGCCGCAACCTGCAGTTGACCCTGGGAGGCCGTTTGGAGAACACCAGTTACGACGGCGCCCCGGCGCGCAACACCGACGCGGAGCAGCGCTTCGGGATTCGCACCGACATCCTGCCGAACGAGACCTACTTCACGCCGCGATTCGGCTTCTCGCTCACCGTTCCGTCGGCCGAGCAGCAGGGTCAGGGCCAGCGGGGCTTCCAGGCACCGGCGCTCGTGGTTCGAGGTGGCGTCGGTCTCTTCCGCGGCACCATGCCGAGCACACTGCCAGGCACGGCGCAGGCACAGGCGGGGCTCAGCACCACCGAGACGCAGCTCTTCTGCGTCGGCGGCGCGGTGCCGCTGCCGAACTGGAATGACTTTGCGAACAACGATGCATCGATCCCGACGCAGTGCCTCAATGGCGAGTCGAGCCCGATCTTCACCGGCCGTCCGACGGTCACCACCTACGCCGACGGTTATGGTGCGCCGAAGACGTGGCGTGGATCGCTCGGCCTGTCGAAGCGGTTCTGGAACACTTACGCGTTCAACCTCGACGGGTCGTATGTGCGCGGCATCGGCCAGGGCGGGACCCGCGACCTCAACCTCGCGTCGAACCCGGCATTCACGCTGTCAAACGAAGGGAATCGCCCGGTGTATGCCACCGCGGCGCAGATCGATCCGCGCACCGGTGCGGTGCCTCTCACCGCGTCGCGTGTCGACCCGGCCTATGGCTCGGTGCGCCAGCTCTTCAGCACGCTGGAAAATGAGACCAAGCAGCTCACCGCCAGCGTGAATGCGTTCACCCGCCGCGGGGCGCTCCTCAACCTGAGCTACACCTTCCAGCACTCACGCGACCAGGGCGGTAGCGGCGGTGCCGGCGGGTTCGGTGCGCGGGGCGGTTCGGACGCTGGCGGTGGGGGTGGAAATCTCACCAGCGGCGACCCGCGCGACTACGAGTGGGCACGCTCGAGCAACGAGCGCACCCACAACGTGCAGGCCAACGTGACCTGGCCGTTCAACCAGGGCCTCGAGGTCACCGCGGTGGCCAATGTCACCTCGGGTTCGCGATACACCCCGACCGTTGGCGGCGACATCAATGGCGATGGATCGCGCAATGACCGCGCGTATGTCTTCAATCCGTCCACCGCCGCCGATCCGGCGCTCGCGGCGGCGATGTCGGACCTGCTGGCGTCCGACGCCGGATCGTGCCTTCAGGGGCAGGTCGGCCGGATCGCGGCACGCAACAGCTGCAAGGGTCCGTGGACGCCGAATCTCTCGGTCCAGGTCAACTGGCGCCCCGCAATGTTTGATCGCCGCCTCTCGGTCTCGTTCTCGACCATCAACATGCTGGGCGGCCTCGACGAGCTCTTCAACGGCGCCGACAATCTCAAGGGCTGGGGCGGGTTCGCGCGTCCCGACAACACCCTGCTCACCGTGCAGGGCTTTGATGCCAGCACGAATACATACCGCTACAAGGTCAACGAGCGGTTCGGTGCGACGAGCTCGGGTGCCACGGCGGTTCGCTCGCCCTTCCAGGTCGGCGTGCAGCTTCGCTACGTGATTGGCGTCGATCAGCGTCGCGAGATGCTTCGCCGCGCAGCCGGTGTCACCGGGCAGGGCAACTTCGCCCAGCAGATGATCGCCAACCTTCCGAGGCACGTGGCCCACGCTGCGATCGAGCGCAAGGATTCGCTGGCACTCACGCCGAACCAGGTCATCAGGCTCCGGGCGATCGCCGACTCAGCCGATGCGGCGCGCGCACCGATTCTCACCTCGCTCGAAGCCGAAGTGGCCAAGGCGGGTGCCAACCCGGACATGCAGGCGCTTTTTCCGAAGCTGCAGCCCCTCCTTGAACTGCTGCGCAAGGAGAGCACCGATGGCGTGGCGGCAGTGCGGTTGATCCTGACCGACGTGCAGTGGGCGCTGCTGCCGGAGACGGTGCGCAACCCGCAGAACAACCTGTTCGGCGGCGGACGTGGTCAGGGTGGTGCTGGCGGCGCCGGTGGTCAGGGTCGGCCTGCGGGTGGCGGCCGCGATGGCGGTGGGCGTCCCGACCACGAGTAGCTCCAGCAGCACCCTCGACAAAAAGGCTGACTCCCTCGGGAGTCAGCCTTTTTTGTTGCGTTGCCGTTCACCAAATCGGTATCTCTCGCGTTCGCCGACCGGCCAGTCGCATTTCACATTCCGCGTGAACGCGGGTGCCGCATGGAATGCGGCACCTGTGGGGGCCCCGTCAACATTTCAACCCTTCAACCTTTCTTACTTCACCCGTTCGATGTACGCGCCCTCGCGCGGGTTGACCCGCACCCGCTCGCCCTGCCCCACGAACTCCGGCACCTGCACGGTGACGCCGTTGCTGAGCACCGCAGGCTTCGACGAAGAACTCTTGGTCGCCGTCTTCATGGCAGGAGCGGTCTCGGTGATCTCGAACTCCAGCGACGTCGGCAGCTGGTAGGAGATCGGCTTTCCCTCGAGCCAGACCACCGCGAGCATCATCTCGGGCTGCATCCATGCCGCTTCGGTGCCGACGAGCTGGGCGTCGAGAGTGAACTGCTCGTAGGTCTGGGCATCCATGACATGCACGCCGTTGGTGTCGGCGTAGAGCACCTGCATGTCCTTGGTGTCGAGCCGGGCCTCATCGACATTCTCGGTCGCGCTGTAGCGATGGTCGAGCTGCGATCCTGTCGCCAGGTTGCGCAGCTTCACCTGGACGAAAGCCCGAAGATTGCCCGGGGTACGGTGGGTGAAATCCATCACGAGGTGGGGCTTGCCATCGAAATAGATGACGTTGCCCTTGCGGATGTCGTTGGCTTTCATGGCTCCCTCGCGGTCGATGTGCTGGCCCCGGACGCTCCCGGGCCGCGGGGCAAAATCGACCGCGAGCTGCCGCAGGACAAGGGCGGGGTGCGGCAGACCAGCGAATCATGCCAGTCGGAGTCGCACCGCCTCGAGCAACTCGTCCACCGTAAACGGCTTCGCCAGCACCGCATCGGGGTCCGTCCCCAGCCGATCCGCGGGAAGCATCCCGCCACCGTATCCGGTCATGATCAGCACGCGAGCGGCGGGATATTCCCGTTCCACTACCGATGCGAGGGTCGCGCCGTTCATCCCGGGCATCATCATATCGGTGAGCATCAGGCGGACACAGCGCCCGGCCACCCCGCGGAGCAACTCGAGCGCTGTCGCTGCGCCGTCCGCCTCGAGGACGCCGTAGCCGGCGCGGCGGAGCATACGGGCGGTAACCGTCCGCACCCATTCGTCGTCGTCAACCACCAGGATCGCCATGTCAGCAGACGCGATCGCCGTCACCTGGGAGGGCTCGGTCACAGGCGCGGCCGGCAGTGCCACCCGAACTGTCGTCCCCTCGCCCGGCTGGCTCGCCACGATCACCTGGCCGGACGCCTGCCGCACCATGCCGTAGACAGAGCTGAGGCCCAGGCCGGTGCCCATCCCGGGGAGCTTGGTGGTGAAGAACGGCTCGAAGAGGCTCGCTGCCGTTTCGGCGCTCATTCCCACCCCGCTGTCGCGCACGTCAAGCAACGTCCAGTGCCCGGGCGGCATCACGCCGTGACGGTGCACCAGCTCATCGGCAAGAGCCACGCACGATGTCGATATATGGATCGAGCCGCCATCGAGCATCGCATCGCGCGCGTTTACCACCAGGGTGAGCAGCACCTGCTCCACGAGTCCGCGCGTGGCGAAGGTGTGGACTCCCGCGGCGTCCGGATGCCACGCGACCGCCACCCCCGGTCCGGCGAGCCGCTCAAGCATCGGACGGGTGCGTTCGACCACGAGGTCGAGGTCGATCGACGTAGGACGAGCCGGTGCACCCGAGAACGCCCGAAGCTGGCGGGTCACGGCCGCCACCCGCTGCATCGAGTCGCGGAGGTCGTCGAGCCGATCGTACACCGGGTGTGAGGTGGGCAGCTCCGCCAGCACCTCGACCATGGTCGAGCCCGCGAATTCCACCGCGTCGCCGATTTCACGGGTGATCCCGCCCGCGATCCGGGTGAGGGCCGTCATCTTCGCGGCTTGGTGGGATCGAAGGGCGAACGAATCGTCGAGGGCAGGCGCAGCAGTCATGCTGGGCTCCAACGCAATGGTCAGGCCGTCGTGGCATGTCCCGGGTCCGCCCCATAACCCATTGTGCAACAATGCCTTGCGGAACCGTCCTGAATCACACGGGGATGGTTTCCAGTGAGTGCGGGATCAGCACCACGCCACGGCACCACAAGTAACCAATGATCCCCCGTCACAGGCGCCTCGCGGTTGTGTCGCGCCCGAATCGCCACCATCGTTGATGCGCCCAGGAGGCACCCTGAAGCTCGATCGCCGCTATCGTGCGCCTGCCATTGTCGTCGCCGTGCTGCTGATCGGTTGGGCGATCTACGCCAACCGCTGGGGCCTTGGGCACCACGCGGTGCGAATCGCCGACCCGGTCGTGCGCCGCTGGGCGCAGGGCGAGGTCGAACGGCTCTCCGACGGTGCCTACCAGCTCAGTTCCAGCCAGATCGTCGTCGATGAAGTGGCGCAGCGGGTATCGGTCGACACCGTGATCATCACGACCGACCTCGCGGCCAACGGCAAGCGAGACCGGCCGCTGCCGGCGTTGACGCTGCGCTTCCGCGGCTGTGCGCTCAGCGGGATCGACATCGCGCGGCTCACCGCCGGCAACGGCCTGCACGTCGCATCCGCCGGCTGCGACAGCGTCGCCGTCTCGGCCGAGGTTCCGCAGGCCGCCACGGGCGCCAACCGATCGGCCGATTCTGCCGGGGCATTCCTCCGGCTGCAGGGCGATCTCGATCTGTCACGTGACGTCCCGTTCATCCGGATCGACACCGTCGCGTTCCCGCATGTGGCGCTGGCCCTCGGCGTCATCGGCAGCTCCGGCAGGCGCACAGCGGTACGCTTCGACCGACTCGCCGTTCGGCTCGACTCACTCCACTACGACCCGAAGGTCGAGCAGTCAGCGCGCACCACGCTGCTGAGTCGCGACGTCACCGTGTCGCTGGAGGGATTCCAGGGAAGCGCGGAGGCCGCGAACCGTCTCGCCCTGACCCGCTTCTCGGTCGGGCTCGCGAACCGCACGCTGCGCCTCGAGGGTTTCGAGTATGAGCCCCTGCCGGGTCCGTATGCCGACTCGCTGGGCTTTACGGCGCTCAGCATCGGCCGGCTCGCGCTCGACGAGGTCGATTGGCGGCGCTTCCTCACCACGGGCAACGTAGACGTGGGGCGAATGACGATCGACAGCGCCACGGTGCAGGTGTCGCCCACGAGCCCGCGCACTGACCGCGCGACGGCGGTGCCGCAGGTTCGTGCGCAGCGCCCGCCGGTGGAGGCAGTGTTGCGCGCGATCGGGCGGATGGTGACGCTCGACACCTTCATGCTCACCCGCACCACACTGGTTCAGAATTCACTGGGATCGACATTCCGCACCACGACGTCACTCGACACCATGCTGATTGCGAACGTCGCGTTCGGCGATCATCCGGCAATGTGGGATACGCCAACGCCGATCGGGCCGGTGACGCTTGAGGCGCGTGGCGTATTGCGCCGCGACAGCGGCGGCGACCGCGTGGCGGTGCGAAGGTTGCACGTGAACGTGGCCGACAGCAGCGCATTCGCCACGGACATCAAGGTGGGTCCCGAGGGATCGGACGCCGATTTTGTGCGGCGGAATCGCTGGCGCTCCGATCGCATCGTGCTCAGTGCCGACAGCGTGGCGGTGCACGGCGCGGACCTGGTGAGCTACCTCCGGCTCGATCGCTACAACGTCCGCCGCGCCGACGTGTCGGGATTCATCTTCGACATCTACTCCGACAAGCGCCTGCCGTCTCGCGGACGGAGCAGCACCAAGCGGACCCCACAACAGGCAATGGCCGACGTCGATGTCATCATCGCGATCGACACCATCAGTATGGCCGGTCGGATGTCGTATCGCGAGCGCAGTGCCGAGGCGGACCGGCCGGGCGAGGTGCGCTTCGACAACCTGCGGGTGACGGTGCTCAACCTCTCGACCGACCCGGTGAAACAGACCAGCACCACCCCGATGCGTATCGTGGCCGATTCGCGGTTGATGGGGAAAGGCGCGTTTCATGTCGACATCGCCATCCCTCTGCTCGCCCCGGAATTCTCCATGACCTACAGCGGCAAGCTGGGCGCGATGCCCGCGACCGCCTTCACGCCGTTCCTCCTCGGCGCCACCAAGCTCGGGTTTTCCGCGGGAGAGCTGGAGCAGATCACCTTCAACGCCCGGGTGAGCAACGGCGTGGCAACGGGCACCGTTGTGCCGCGGTGGAATGGGCTCAAGGTCGAGGTGCCTGGGATGGCGCGGAGTGGACCACTGGGAGGGATACGTCGCGCACTCGCGAAGTTCGCGGCCAACGAGTTCCTGGTGCAGGGTGACAACACCAGCGCTGGCGGGAAGGCCCCCGAAAACGGGGTGATTCGCCAGCGCTGGACGCCGCAGCGATCGCTGCCGCAATTCCTCTGGATCTCGCTGCGCGACGCGATCATTCCGATCCTCAAGCGCTAGGCGCGCTCAGGGCTTCTGCTCCCTCGATGTCGGAAAGTCCGGCGCGGGATAGGTCCCGATCTTGTCGGGGGTGTAATCACTCGCCCAGAAATCTGGAGGACCCTCGCTGTCGGGCACCTTGTTGCGAACCGGCTTGACCGCCCGCTTCAGGTAGGCCGCGATGTCGCGGATGTCTTGATCGGGCATGTGGCGGAATGCCGGCCACGGCATCGGCGGGGCCAGGTACTTCGGCGCCGCCGGAAAGTTGCCCTCACCGGGCGTTCCCGACGTGATGTCCGCGTCAGGCGTCTCGCCGGGGCGAAGACCGAAGCGGATCGCGTTGAATATCTGCCGCTCGGTGAAGCGACCGAGGCCAGTGAGGTTGTCCGGGGTCAGGTTTCGCGGGCGCGTCTTGAACGGTCCGATCACGAACTCCTGGGTGCTGTCGCGCACTCCCACCAGGTAGTCCTCCGACGCCGGATTGGGTCCCTTGCCGTGGCAGTCCGCACAACCATGATTCAGCACCAGGTTTCGCCCACGCTTCCAGTCGGCGTCAAGGAACCGGCCATTGGCATCGACGACCGCCAGGACGGCGGCAGGGGATGGGGCTGCCGCAAGAGGGCCACCGTCGCCCACCAACAGTGCGGCGGCGCACGCGGCCACCACCGCTGGAACAGTCCACTGCACCACTGTCGTACGCTGAACTTTGGTCATCGTCCCCTCGCTGGAGTGATTTCGAGAACACCCATCATCCCGTGATCTTCGTGATCGAGGATGTGGCAATGGAACATCCACTTGCCAGGAAAATCGTCGTAGCGCACGACGAACCGGGCACTTTCGTGCTTCGGAACGTTCACGACGTCCTTCCAGCTCGGGAACGGCTCGGATTCACCGTTGCGCGAGAGCACCTGGAACTGGAAGCCGTGAAGGTGAAACGGATGATCCATCCCGACCAGGTTCTCGACCTCCCAGATCTCGGTGGCACCGAGCGGCGCAGTCACGTCAACGCGGTTGAGGTCCATCTTCCGGCCGTTGATCATCCCCTGGCTCAGCGCCATGACGCGATGCGCCGTCACGCGGCTCGTGTCGATCCACTCGATGCGCCGCAACGTTGCAGGGATCGCCAGCGCCACGACCGGCCCCTCCGCGTCGTACTGCAGCGTCAGCAGGGTGCGCGGCCGCTTCCAGTCTGCGGGGCGGGTCTGCGGGATGTAGCGGTCGTAAGGAACCGCCTGCAGCTCGGCGGTCGAACCGGGCGGCGCCGTACCGCGCACCAGCACCTCGACCCGCTCTGCCGGTGCGACGGTGATCTCGCTAACCTCCACCGGTGTCTCAAAGAGGCCGCCATCTGAGCCGACATGCAGGAAGGTGTGCCCCGGGATGGCGAGGCGGTAGACGCGGGCCGCAGAGGCGTTGATGATCCGCCAGCGCTGCACCTCACCGCTCCGGATGGAGAGCGATGGACGAACCCTCCCACTGACGAAGACCACGTCACCCTCGCGACCGTTCTCCTCATCGGTCCGTCCGCGCATGGTGTGGCGGGCCGGAAGATCGATCGAGCCATCGTCGCCGAAGCGATTGTCGGAGAGCAGCACGACCTGTTCGGTCAGCGTGCGCGGTAGCGGATCGTCCGCCGCCCGAACGATCAGCGCCCCGTACAGCCCTCGCGCAACTTGGGATCCCGTGCGGTGATCCGGATGCGGATGGTACCAATAGGTGCCGGCGCTGCCCTTGGGGACGGTGAACACGTAATCGAACGACTCACCGGGAGCTACGGGATGGTACGGGCTGCCATCGGCGGCGAACGGGATGTGCATGCCGTGCCAATGGATCGTGCTCGGCTCGTCGAGGCGATTGCGGAAATGCACGGTCACACGGTCTCCCTCGTGGACCTCGAGGGTGGGACCTGGACTGGTGCCGTTGTAGGTGAACATCTCGGTGGAGGCACCCGGAACAACCGTGAGCCGGGCGGGCGCGGCGGTGACGGTCACTTCCACGGTGGCGGGGAGCCGCGATGCGTTCGCCAGGACGGGCGGACTGACCGACCGGTGGGCTGAGCCGGCCGAGGCCACGGGGTCCACCTTCGAGATGGCCAGCATGGCGGCGGCCAGCACGATCGCGGCCGCCATACGGTGGATCCGCCGATGCATTGTTGCCCCGGGATGTGATGGAGCAATCATCTTGCCCTGGAAAACCGCAACTGTCAAGAGTGACAACACCGATCCGGAACCAATCGCGACCCATCGATGTTTGGCAATGTTGACATCGTTTTCGCGGCTTCCCGACAATCCGTCAACTCACCCGTGACCATGCGGAGTTGTTGATGACCGAACGATCGCCGCCGGTCGACCGGCCGCTCGAGTACCGCCTCCCTGCTTCGGCGCACATCGGGCGGGTCACGCTTCGGGTGGCAGACCTCGCGCGTTCGGTGGCCTGGTACGAGCGAACCATCGGGCTGGTCCGCCTCGCGCACGATGGCAACCGCGCCGCGATGGGCATCGCCGCAACCAGCACCGAGCTCGTGGTGCTCGATGAGGTCCGGGGGAGCAATCCGGTTCCTCGCCGCGGTCAGCTCGGTCTATACCATTTTGCGGTGCTCCTTCCCACCCGCTCCGACCTCGGACGGTTCGTTCGGCACGTGCGTTCACTCGGCGAGCACGTCGGCGCCGCCGATCATGCCGTGAGTGAAGCGCTCTATCTCACCGACCCTGATGGACATGGCGTCGAGGTTTACGCCGACCGCCCGGCATCCGCGTGGAAGCATGTGAATGGACAGGTGGCGATGTCCACCGAATCACTTGACCTCGCGGAACTGATGGAGGCCGGAGGAGACGAGGCGTGGAAGGGAGCCCCTCGGGGCACCATGATCGGCCACGTGCACCTGAGGGTCGGTGACATCGCGCGCGCCGAAGCCTTCTATCACCGCGCCCTGGGCTTCGATCGGACGGTGTGGAGCTATCCGGGCGCGCTCTTCCTCGCTGCGGGTGGATACCACCACCACGTGGGCGTGAATGCATGGAACCCCGGCGCGTTGGTGCCGGGGCCCGATGACGCACGCCTGCTCGAGTGGGAACTCATCGTACCTACCGACGATGCGTCGGCGATCCTCACCAATGTTTTGCGCTCTGGGGGAACGGTGTCGGCGGCATCGGCCGGGGGAATCGCCCTCGACCCGTGGGGCACCGCCGTGCGGATCTCTCCCAAGGCCTGATCAGCGCTTCTCGGGCGGGCCCTCGAACTCGGCACCGCCGCTGCCAGCCGAGCCGAACTTCGGCGCGGTCATGCCGTCCTCAACGGTGAACGCCGGCTCGTGCCCGCCGCTGGCGCCGACGTACTCCTCGGGATCGGCATCGAACTTGGTCTTGCACTGTTCCATGCAGAAATAGTAGGTCGTGCCGCCGTGAGTTGACTTCCAGTCTGCCGTTTCCGAATCGATCATCATCCCGCACACGGGATCCTTTACTTGTGCCATGAGACTCCTCCTCGGGGTGAGCGCGAGCAGGGGCAGGACGCCACGCCGCTCTATATGGTCAGACGAGGAGACGACCGGTGGGACGCACAACGGCAGATGCCGCCGGCGGCAATTCGGCCACGGGGACGAGGAGCCGGAAGCGTGCTCCGGGCGCGTTGCCAAGGAAGTCGAGACGCCCGCCGTGTGCCTCCGCAGCGGCGCGGGCGATGGCGAGACCGAGACCAGCGCTCCCCGTGTGCGTGCGAGCAGGATCTCCGCGATAGAACCGGGTGAAGAGGTGCGCCGCCTCTCCGGCGGGAATACCCCTCCCCTCGTCGGTGACCGTCACCGCGGCCATCGCCTCCTCGCGATCGATCGTGATAGTCACGGCGCCGCCGTCGGGCGAATGCCGCACTGCGTTCTCGACGAGGTTCATGATGGCGCGCTCGAGCACTCCCGGATCGGCGCTGACTCGGGCATCGATTCCCTGCATCGTGACCCGGACACCGCGGCGAACCGCGACGTCGTGAATCCGCTGCACCACCGTGGTGGCCAGATCGAGGAGCGACGTGTCGGCATTCCGGGCGACCAGCCTGCCCGCGTCGCCACGTGCGAGCAGGAGCAGGTCGGAAACAAGCCGCGACATATGCACGACCTCTTCGAGGCAGCGCTGCGCGGTGTCCCGGTACTCCTCAGCGGTACGGTCGCGCCGCAGCAGGACCTCTAGCTCGCCGCGCAGCACGTTGAGCGGTGCCCGCAACTCGTGACTCGCGTCACCGGTGAAGCGCCGCTGCGCCTCGAACGCACCCTCGAGGCGGTCGAGCATGCCGTTCAGGACGTTGACCAGTCGGCCGAATTCCTGCACATCGGCGTGCGCCGTGATCCGGTCCGCAAGCGTCCCCGCCTCGATCGCCTCGGCCTGTTCGGTAATCTCCCGGGTCGGACGGAGCGCTCCGCCCGCGAGACGCCACCCAACCAGGAACGCGCCGGCGGTGGCCGCGAGGGAGAGCAGCGCTGTCAGCAGCGCGAAGCGCGTCACGATGCGACGCACCGACTGGGTGGGCGCGGCCACCTGCAGCACGTGCACGCCGTGCGCCGCCCCGACAAGCGCGAGCGGGAACACCACGCTTCGGATCGACTCCCCCTTCCAGCGATGCGATGCCCATCCAACGCGCCCGGCGCGTGCGGCAGCGAGCGCGTCGGCCGGGAGATCGAGGTCGGCCTGCAGGTTGCGGCTGCGCACCAGCGGACGGCCGGCGCTGGTCCAGAGCTGGGCGAACCGCGTGAGCTCCGAGGCCGCATCCTCGCGGGGCTGCAGCAGGATTCCCTCGTGGAATGCAAACGCTGACGACGTGGTCGCCGCGCCATGCTGCGCCTCGAGCTCGGCGATCCGCAACAGCGTGTCGTCAAGCCGATCGTAGAGGATCGAGCGCAGCGCGAACACGCTGAGTGCCCCGACGATGCCGAAGAGCACCAGCACACCAGTCGCAATCCGGCGTGCCAACGTCATCCGGAACGACCGCATCACGGCGCCACCCGCGTCGGCGGACGCAGCACATATCCTGCGCCCCGGATGGTATGGATCACGCGCGGCTCACCGTCCGCCTCCAACTTGTGCCGAAGGTTCGACATATGCGCCTCAATAACGTTGGTCTCGGGATCGAACTGCATCTCCCAGACCTTGTCGAGGAGTCGCGCGCGGGTAATCACTTCCTCCGGCTGGAGAAGGAACACTTCCAGCAGCCGGAACTCCCGGGGTGACAGGTCGATGTTCCTGGGGCCCCGACGCACGGTGCGACGCAGCCGGTCGAGTTCGATGTCGCCGACGCGCAGCAAGTCGGTGTGCGATCCGCCGGGCCGCCGCGTGAGGGCGCGCACCCGCGCCAGCAGTTCGTCGAAGGCGAACGGTTTCGTGAGATAGTCGTCGGCACCGGCGTCCAGGCCCTTGACCACGTCGTGGGTCGCGTCGCGCGCCGTGAGCATGAGGATCGGGAAGGCGAGTCCGTCGCGACGGAACTGCCAGGCGAGCTGCAAGCCATTGATCCCGGGGAGCTGGACGTCGAGGATTGCGAGGTCATAGGGCGTGACAGCGGCCATGCGGGCGGCCTCCTCGCCATCGCCCGCAACATCGACGGCGTGGCCTTCCTCCTGGAGCCCCTGCCGGAGGAAGCGGGCGGCCTTGCGATCGTCCTCGACAATCAGGATGCGCACGGGCATGACCTCGCGTGTCGGGCCGTGGAGCGAACTGCACAAGGTACGCGCACCGGCATCACCTCAACAAACCTTAATGTCGCCTTCACCACGCCATAACGTTGTGGCGATATGATCCCGGATTGGCAATCGCGCCACCGAATCAGGGGATGGAGAATGAGAAAGGCACGCTGGGCCGCGCACCGCGGGCAGATCGCGATGATCGTGGGAGCGCTGGGGATGGCTGCAGGTCGGCTGTCTGCGCAGATCGACTACCGCAACCTCGACGACGAACGCCCGGTCTTCACCGAGGATGCCTATCCGATCGAGCGGCACGCCTTCGAGTTGCTGGTTCCCTACCGCTATGAGCGCGAGGCCGATGGGGGCCGAGTGCACAGCACGGTGCTCGAACTTGGCTACGGCATCTTCGACAATGCGCAGTTCGGCGTCCACGTGCCGTTCGCGTTTGTCGACGACCCGGCGCGATCCGACTTCGGCCTGGCCGGCGTGCAGCCATTCTTGCTCTACAACTTCAACACCGAGAGCCGGTTGCTGCCCGCGCTGGCGCTCCGTGCCGATCTCAGCATTCCGGTGGGTGACCTCGGCGGGAGTGGCACCCGAGGGACCGTACGCGCCATCGCCACCCGAAGCTGGGGCTTCACTCGTCTGCACATCAATGCCCTCCGGAGTTTCGGTCCGGAAGAGGAGCTGTCGGTGGCCGAACCCGCGCGTCGCTGGACGTACAGTGCGGCGGTCGACCGCACCCTGCTGCGGCAGAGCATGTTGCTCGTAGCTGAGATCGTGACGTCGCGCGCAGTGGCTGATGCGCCGGTGGAGGTGAACGCCGGTGTCGGGATCCGCTGGCAGTGGACGCCCACGATCGTGCTCGACGCCGGGGTGACCCGGCGCCTTCGCGAGCACGGACCCGATATCGGGCTCACGTTCGGGCTTTCCCACGCCTTTGCGATCCGCGGGCTGATGCCCACGGGATCGCGCTGAGATGGAGTCGACCATGACGATCCGGCAGATGCTCCGCCTCGGCGGACTGATCGCACTCGCAGCGCTCTCGCTGCACGCGCCCGTTGGCGCGCAGCAGCGCGACGAGCAGTTCTACTTCCCCGGTGCGTTCAACTGGAAGTTCCTCTCGACGTACCCTGAAGGTGCGCGGCTCTTCAACGCCTTCGACTATGGCCACGCGGTGCTGTACGAACGGTTGTACACCACCGATGGCGCCGAGACCGGTCGGACGCTGGAGCGCGAGTACCAATACCTCACCACCGACCTGCTGATCCGGCCCCCACGCTTCGCAATTGCCGAGGAGGCCGTGATGCCAGCCTACGCCAAGCTGGCGTGGCGGGCCAAGCAGATGTTCGACTGGGCGCACATCCTGCACCGGCAGATCTACGACGTCTACTCCGACGAGCGCCTTACTCGCGCCCAGCAGGACGCCGCCATCGAACACATCACCGACTATTACCTCGCGCGGAAGGAGTATGCCTTCCTCGACGTTCCGAAGTCGATGGAGTTGATGGACGACCAGTACTACAGCAAGTCGTTCCGGGAGGCGTACCCGAAGTTCAATGGGCTGATCTGGTCGTACCACTGGTTGCAGGTCGGGTTGTACGAGCCGCTCATCGCGGCGCGGACAGCGCCCGAACGCAAAACCGGGGTGCAGGCGACGCTGGGACGGTTCTGGTCTATGCTCGAGGACGCACCAGGGCGGATGCCGGCGGTGATGCCGATGACGTCCGGAGTGGCGCCGCTGTTCAGCGCTGCGCACCCGCGCGCGGCGGTGATCTTCGACAACCTGCACATGATGCACGACATCATCTCCGACATCCTGCACAACGACGTCGTGCCCGCGGCGAAGAAGGGCGAGGTGATCAACGCGGCGCTCGACGAGTTCCAGGATCCGGCCACCAACGTCATGACGATGGAGATGTGGCGGAACATGGCGGATCACATGGGTGGCGTGGGGGCGATGGGTGGCGCGGCCACCGACATCCTGAAGGACGTGGCGACACCGATGCGCGGCATGACGCACGATGCGTCGATGGCACCAGCTGCGGCCACCCCCGCAGCCCCGATGTCGCACGACATGGGGGCGATGGGGGCCGCAGCCCAGTCCGGCCATGCGCCAGTCACCGACATGATGCGCGAGCTCCATCAACGGATGATGCAGGACACCGTGATCCACCGGCGGATGATGGCGGACACCACCATGCGGCGAATGATGATGGAGATGATGGCCGGTGAATCGGGTGAGCACCAGGCGCACCCGGCTGCAACGCCCGCCCCCAAGCCGGCAGCGAAACCCGCGGCGAAGGCCGCACCCAAGGCGCCACCGCGGAAGCCGTCCACTCCGACGCCCGCCAAGAAGCCAACACCACCCCCGGCGGGCCACGACGGACACGGCACAAAGCCGTGAGGCGCGCGCTCGTCCTGGCCATCGCGTTCCTGGGCGTGTGGTCCGCACCCGCAGCGGCGCACCCGGTCCTGCAGCGTTCGATCCCGGCCGCCAACGACACGTTGCGATCCGTGCCAGCGCAGTTTCACCTGGAGTTCAACAAGGTACTGCTGGCGCGCTTGACCACGGTGGAGCTGCGGATGCCGGGCGGCGAAACCGTCCGGCTTCGCACCGATTCAGGCGCGACCCGTACCGAGCTGATACTCAGCGGCCACCCCACCCTGGCATCGGGTTCGTACCAGCTCGTGTGGCAGGTGGCGGGTGACGATGGCCACCCGGTGCGTGGGTCGCTCAAATTCGTGGTCGACCTTCCGAAGCAGATCGACAGCGTGCCGGCGACGCCGGGTGCGGCCGCGGTGCACCATCCCGCCGATCTCTTTCCGCCGACACCGTCGATCGAGGACGAGGGCGGCTTTCAGGTGCAGAGCCCGGGGTACATCGCGGTGCGCTGGGTGACCTTCCTTGCGCTGCTCACGCTTGTCGGCACGTTCACCTTCCGCGCGTTGGTGTGGCCGCGCCTCCCCGACTGGCGTTCGGCTATCCTGCCGCGCCTCCGCGTGCTCGGCTTGGGCGCTGCGGTGCTGCTCCTGGTATCCGCACTCGCTCGCCTCTGGGCACAGGCCGCTGCCACGGCAATGCAGGGAGAGCCGATCACGCTCGACCTGATCGATGCCCTGCTCCTGCATTCACCGTGGGGAATCGGCTGGTGGTTGCAGGTGTTCGGCGCCCTTGTCGTGGCGGGTTCGCTCCTTCGAAGTGCAAACAATCCCATGCGATGGGTGATTGCTGGGGTAGGCGCGCTGCTGGCCGTGGCCGCGATGCCGATGTCGGGGCACGCAGCAGCCGTCGAGGGGCTGGGGCCGCTTCCGATGGTGGCCGACGCTCTCCACGTGATTGGGGCCGGCAGCTGGCTCGGCACACTGCTCGCACTGCTGGTCGCAGGCGTTCCGATCACGCGCACGCTGGCTGCGGGGAACCGGACCGCGGCACTCGCGACGCTCGTCAACACCTACTCGCCGGTGGCGCTCAGCGCGGCGGCACTCGTGGCGATCACCGGGGTCTTCGCCGCGTGGCTGCATATTGGTTCCATCGACGCGTTGTGGGCAGGGGGCTATGCGCGGGTACTGCTGATCAAGCTCGGCGTTCTCGCGCTGGTGGTGGGCACCGGTGCGTACAATTGGCGCGTGGTTCGGCCGGCGCTCTCACGGGGCAGCACCGACGTGCCGCTCGCGCGATCGGCAGGGTTCGAGCTGGCGATTGGCGCGATCGTGATCGCGGTCACCGCGGTGCTGGTCGCGACGCCACCGGCGATGACGCCCTGACCAGAACCATTTAGGTTTCCGTGATCCACAAGGAGACTGTCATGCGGAAGGTGTTCATGCCTGTGCTCGCGTTCGTCGCCGCCGTCTCCGCGGCGTCGGCGCAATCGCCCCGCGGCGCCGCAGCGCGGGGTGACTCTGCCGCGGTGGTCGCGGTGGCAGCGGCATTTCACGCCAAGCTTGCTGCGGGCGACAGCATCGGCGTCATGGCGCTGCTCGCCCCCGACGCAATGATCCTCGAGGCGGGTGGCATCGAGACCCGCCACGAGTACCAGGACCATCACCTCCCAGGCGACATCGCGTATGCCGCGGCCGTCCCGTCGGTGCGCACCGTTCGACACGTGAACGTGCGCGGCGACATGGCCTGGATCGCGAGCACGTCGGTCACCACCGGCACGTTCAAGGAACGGGCGATCAACAGCTCCGGCGCCGAGCTGATGGTGCTCATGCGTCAGGGCAAGGACTGGCTGGTGTCGGGCGTGCACTGGTCGTCACGGGCGCGTCGGGCGAACTAGCCGCAGGCAATCGTAGATCGCGATCGCGCCGGATCAGCGGGCTCGCCGCGCCCGGAACAGCATGAGTCCGACCAGCGCCAAGCCGCAGAACCCCGCCCCGGCCAAGAACGTCGCCGGCGCTCCCAATTGCGACCACAAGAGTCCGGCGAGGGCGCTGGCGGCGAGCAGCGTCACTCCGGTGGCCAGGTTGAACAGCCCAAACGCCGTTCCGCGCAACCGATCGGGCGCCGCATCCGCGACCAGGGCCGAGAGCAGGCCTTGGGTCATTCCCATGTGCGCGCCCCACAGCGCGACACCCAGCAGCACGCCGCCGATTGATGTTCCGAAGGCGAGCACGACGTCGGCCAGGATGAGGACGCCGAGACCGGCCGCCAGGAGCAACCGACGGTCCATCCGGTCGGAAAGCGATCCCGCCGGCGCCGCGACGGCGGAGTACACCACATTCATCACAATCAGCACCAGCGGGATCAGCGTTGCACTGAGGCCCACGCCCTGCGCCCGCAGCACCAGAAATGCCTCGCTGAACCGCGCCAGCGTGAAGACAACGCCGATTGTCACGACCGACCAGAACGGTCGTCCCATGTCGCGGACCTCAGCCCAGCGAATCGGCAGGCGAGCCGCCTTGCGCACCTGAGATTGTTTCGGCTCATCGACGCCGAAGATCATCAACAAGACGGCGATCACTGCCGGGATCACGGCCCATGCGAAGACCGCGCGGATATCGCCAGCCAGCAGCAGCATCAGGCCGATCGCGAGCAGCGGCCCCAGGAACGCGCCGATCGTGTCCAGCGCTTGGCGCAACCCGTAAGCCGCGCCCCGTGCGCCGGGCTCGGTAATGTCGGCCACAAGTGCGTCCCGCGGCGCGCCCCGTATGCCCTTGCCAATCCGGTCGACCAATCGGGCACCGAGTACTTCGACGGCCGTAGTGGTAAGCGGGAAGATCGGCTTGGAGAGCGCGCCCATCCCGTAGCCGATCACAGCTAGCAGTTTCCGTTTGCCGAGCCGATCGCTGAGCCAGCCGGAGAACACCTTGGTGATCGATGCACTGGCTTCGGCGACCCCTTCGATCAAGCCGACCAATGCGACGCTGGCGCCCAACGTGCCGACCAGAAAAATAGGCAGCAGGCTGTGGATCATCTGGATGTTCATGGATAATTCCTCCGAGATGATC
>JBKJMX010000113.1:0-3784 GCA_046596135.1 Gemmatimonadales bacterium | reverse complement strand
GATGGTGGTCGACCGGCGTTTCGGGGTGGGGCAGCGTCTGGTCGGACGGTTGATGCTTGATCTGCCGTTGATGGGCGTGACGTACCTCCTCCTTCCCCTGCTCTGGCTCGACGGACTGGGCGCGGCCGGCCATCCGGGGAGGGCGTGGCTCGGGATGCCAGTTGCTCTTGCCGGAGCGCTGACCCTTGCCGCCGTGGCTCGGACGGTCCCGTCGGCCGCAACGACCGCGATTGGGCGCAATGTGTTGATCGCCGCCGTGACATGGTTCGCGATCGGTGCTGTGCCTGCCGTTCGCACCAACCCGGCAGTGGTCGGCGTGGGGTTCGTGATGGTCATCGCGGCAGCCAGCGTCGGCCAATGGGCGTGGCACCGCGCCGTGCAGCACGACCGGCGCCTCGAACCGCAGGTGGTACGGGTTCTTGTGCCGCTCCTCCTGCTTTACCTGATCGGCCTCGCGTTCGATCCCGGGTCGCTCGCCGTCGAAGGCGGGCACGACGCTCGCATCGCCATCCTTCGATGGCTGGAACACGTGGCCGCGCTGGCATCGCTGGGCTATCTGTTGGCGGAATGGCGTGGTCGCCGGGGCGAACCTGAGGTCAGCGCGGTGGTGAAGCCAGCGTTCGCCACCTGCGTGACATGGGTCGCGATCGTGGCTGCAACCGGTCGACCCGGGCTCTTCGCCGCCGGCCTGGTGGCCGTCGGGGCCGGCGGATTCGGAGCGACGCTGTACCGGCGGCAGAGGGATCACATCATTGCCCTCAGCGAAGGCGTCGCACAACCGGGATAGCTTTCGCGGATGAAGACAGCCGCGTGGGTGCTGAGCTTGGCCGCCGTGTGTGCGTGCCATGATTCGCCGGTGATTGGCGAGGCACCGTCGCGCCCGGTGACGGCGCTCCTGCCGATACGGCACGGCCTCACCAACGCGACTTTTCTGGGGGCCTGGACCAATCCCGATGGACGACTCTGGGTGGCGGGTCAGGAAGGGATCATTCAGAGGTGGGATGGGTCAAGTTCCGTCATCGAAACGACCCCGACGAAGGAGACGCTCACCGGAGTCTGGGGTCCGGGCGCAACACCGCTCTTCGCGAGCGGTAGCGGCGGCACCATCCTCCGGAGGCTTCCCAGCGGATGGGTGAACGAGCCCGTGCCATCAGCGGAAATACTGCTTGATGTGTGGGGTCTCGATGCCACGAACGCCTGGGCAGTGGGCACGGGTGGCACGATCCTGCACTACGACGGTTCCGGGTGGCAACTGGAGCCGACGCCGCTGCCCGCCGAGTTGTGGAGTACCTGGGGTAGCTCGGCGCAATCGCTTGTCGCGATCGGACAGAGCGGGGTGATTCTCGAGTGCTGTGATGCCGGTCGATGGGTGCAAGTCGTCTCACCCACGATAAATGGTTTGTTTGGTGTCGCGGGAGACGGATCGGGACGAGTGGTCGCCGTCGGCACGTCAGGAACGATCGTGGTGCGCGACGGCGGAAGTTGGCGAGTCGTGCCGTCCCCCACGTCGGTCAATCTCTTTGCGGTGACGAGCGATGGCCCCGGTCGATTCGTCGCGGTCGGTGATGGTGGTCGGGTTATTTCCGGCGACGGTGTCAACTGGACGCTGGTTCCGGTTCGTGGTGCGGTCGAGAATCTTCGTGCGGTGAGCAGCGGTGGCGGTCGGCGCCACGCAGCCGGATGGTACGGCACGGTGCTGAGCGACTTGGCGGGTTGGGAGGGGATCGGGAGCGGAGCACTGCTGTTCGACGTCCATGTCCCGGCGGCAGGAGCGGCGTTGGCGGTGGGTTCCGGTGGGCTCGCGTTCGAGCGCGTCGCTGGCGGGTGGCAGCGAACGGCGCTGCCGACGTCGAACACGCTCTACGGCATCGCGGGACCAACCGCGGTGTCGCGCCTTGTCGTTGGCGACAGCGGCACCATCCTCCGCGCCATCGGTGGCGGATGGCGGCGGGAGGCATCGTCATTCGGTGGCCTGCTACGGAGTGTGTGGTGGGGCAGCGACGACCGGCAGGTGATCGTGGGCGGCGGTGGAACGGTACTGACCTGGAATGGCATTGCGTGGGATCGGGCGAGCACGCCGACGTCGGCCACGCTTCGCCACGTGCACGGCGTGCGCGGCGGTGATGTGTGGGCGATCGGAGACAGCGGTACTGCGCTGCGCCTGCGAAGTGGCAGCTGGCAGCAGGTGCCGACCCCTGTGAGCACGACGCTCCGGGGCGTCTGGATGCGTTCATCCACCGATCTTTGGGTGGTGGGTGACGAGGGCGTCGTCCTGCGTCGCGTTGGTGAGCAGTGGCGCACCGTGACCTCCCCGATACCCGGCGCGCTTCGGGCGGTGCGGGAGATCGATGGATACATCTACGTGATTGGTGAGGGAGGTACCGCGTGGCGGCGCGAAGGTGAACAGTGGGTGGCCCTTGAATCCGGTTTGCCGGTGCTGCTTCTGGCCATTGATGGTGCGTCGTCGGGCGACGTGGTCGTGGTCGGCGAGCTCGCGGCGATCTTCGCGGGCGCCCGCTGAGCGGCAGTTACGAAAGCAGTCGTCGACGGGGTGATACGGCATTCGCGATCAAGATCCCCGAGACCAGTGATATGGCGATCAGCACCATCTTGAAGGCGCTGTCGACGCCGCCGATGACATCATCGGCGCCCCTGCTCGCGACGAGGGCGTCGAGCGACCGGATCCCGATGCTTCCCGGTACCATCAACAGAAGGCCGGGGACGAGAGTGATTGGTGCCGGCCGATTGGTGATGCGCGCGTACCAGTTGCTGCCCAGTGCCGTCGCGAATGCGCCCACGAACGCGCCGAGCTCTGCGCCCAGCACGCGCGCGCCGAGTCGTGTGCCGAAGAAAGCCAGCAGACACGCCGCCATGATCCAGGGCGCATCGCGCCATTCCGCCCTGAGCAGGACCATGAACGCGAGCGGCAGGATCACCAGTGCGATCGGGATGCTCCAACCGGGCAGTGGCACGGGGGCTCCCATCAATGGTACTGGCCCCACCACCAGCGACATCAGCTTTCCCCCGACTGCAATCCCGAAGGCGATACCGAGCAGGGTGACCACCGCCCCCATGAATCGCGCCGTCCCCGATGCGAGGTGCTGGGAGGAGAGCTCGGTCATCGCGGTGGTGAGCGTGAGGCCGGGGATCAGCACGATGACACCAGCGAGCGTGGCGGTGAACACCGAGATCGGCATCCCGCTGACCGCAATCCCGGTGGCGGCAGCCGACGCAATGGCAGCCGCGACCGGTGCGAACACCCTTCCGAGTGCGGGTAAGCGTGTGGTGAGCAGCGAGAGGAGGCCGATCACGATGCCGATCGCGAACCCGACGATCACCTCGTTGCGGGCACCACCGAGGAACTGCGCGACGGTGCCGGATGAGAGCCCGAATGCGAGCGTCGTGAGGGCAGGACCATAGGGCGGCGGCGCGCTCTCGATCCGGGCGAGCGCATTGAGCCCCTGTGACGGTGTCTTCCGCCCCTCGAGCACGTCGTGGGTGACGGCATCCACCTGCGCCAGCTTGCCGAGGTTGGTCTCGCCGGGCCGCACCCGAATGAGGAAGGTCTGCTGGTCATCCTGCACGCCGAACGAGGACATGATCGACGTTGGCGTCGAGAAGAACTGGCCATGCAGGCCCAGCTTGTCGCTCGCCATTTCCATCGCCTCCTCGAGACGGTGCGCGTCATACCCGGAGACATGCAGCGAGCGACCGAGCTGGAGGACGAAACCGATGCGATCATCGCCTTGGCGGAGGGCAGGCGGGATCGCCATGCCACCGGTGG
>JBKJMX010000166.1:0-60932 GCA_046596135.1 Gemmatimonadales bacterium | reverse complement strand
GGTGCAGAAAATCACGCCCGCCGATTCCGCGAAGACGCAGCTCGTGATGGGCGCACCGGCTGCGTACTGGCTCGACCTCGCGGCGTATTCATCGGCCGCGACCCTGCGTCAGAGCCGGATTCCTGCGCTGGTGTTGCAGGGCGCGCGCGACTATCAGGTCACCACGGAGCAGCTTGACCAGTGGCTGACCGTGCTCGGACCTCGTGGCCACGTGACCGTCAAGCGATACGCCACCCTGGACCACCTCTTCATGGCAGGAAGTGGTCCCTCGCGGCCCGAGGATTATGCGGTGGAGCGGCACGTCGACGACGCCGTGATCGATGACATCGCGACGTGGGTGCGAGGTCTCAAGGCGCCTCGACGCTGAATCAGCGCACCTGCCGTTCGCGTTGCGCCATCTTGACGTGCAGCTGGCCACACGCCGCGTCGATGTCGAGCCCCCGACTGCGGCGCACGACGGCCTCGATGCCGTGATCGAGCAGGCGTTCGCGAAAGGACTTGATGCCGCGGGCGTCGGTGGGCACGAGGGCAGGGTCACCACCGGGATGCAGCGGCAGCAGGTTGACGTGGGCGCCGAGCTTCCGCGCGAGTGATGCGAGGATGGCGGCGTCGTCATCGGTGTCATTCTGGCCGGCAATCAACACGTACTCGAAAGTGATCCGGCGCGAGAAGTTGCCTGCCGCGGCCAGCACCTCGCGAAGCGGGTATTTCTTCTCGATCGGCATGATCGCGAGTCGCTGGTCGGCGCGCGGTGAGTGCAGCGAGATCGCCAGCCGGAACTGCTCGGGCCGCGCGGCAAGTTGCTCCATGCCCGGCACGATGCCCACCGTCGACACCGTGATGTGCCTCGCCCCAATGCCCAGGCCATCGGGATCGTTCAGGATGGTCAGGGCGGTGTCCACCGCCGGCCAGTTGAGGAGCGGTTCGCCCATTCCCATGAAGACGATGTTGGTGGGCTTGTCGGCCGCGTTGCGCAACACAATTTCGCGCACCTGCGCGACGATCTCCCACGCAAGAAGGTTTCGCCGGAATCCCATCCGCCCCGTCGCGCAGAAGGTGCATCCCAGCGCGCATCCCGCCTGTGAGGAGATGCAGAGCGTGCGTCGCGACGCGGTGGGGATCAGCACCGACTCCACCTTCTCACCGTCGGCGAGGTTCCACAGAAACTTCTGCGTGCCATCGCGCGACTGCTGCACGGCACCGGTGCCGAGGCGGGGCAGCGGGAACACGCCCTCGAGCGCGTCGCGAAGCGCGACTGGAAGCTCGGTGGCGTCGGTCCACGCGGCGACGGGGCGGTGCCAGAGACGCGCCTCGACCTGGCGAGCGCGGTACGCGGGCAGCGCTGACGCCGCCGCCCATGCCTCGATGGCGGTGCGGGCGTCGGCGGGCGTGAGGTCGAGGAGATTCCTAGGTGGCGCCATTCAGCAAAACTAGCCGGTGGACCAGCGAGGCGGGCGGGTTCCAACCCCGCCACCGCGCCTCGTGCTGCGTTGGTCGCCCATCGGTGCTGAGTTAGCTTTGGGGCTCGTTTCGATCATGGCGCGTGCGCCATTTCTTCGGCCCCAGGCCCGATGTCACAGACGGCATTCCGGACACATCGCTGCGGTTCCCTCACGGCCGCCGAGGTCGGGACCACGGTCCGGCTGGGCGGCTGGATCCACCGGCGCCGGGACCTCGGCGGGATCGTCTTCCTAGATCTGCGGGACCGAGACGGACTCGTCCAGCTGTCCTGCGACCCGGAGTGGACCCCGCCTGAAGTACTGGTCCTGGCCGCCGGTCTTGGCGCCGAGACGGTGGTACTCGTCGAGGGGGTCGTGGCGCAAAGGGTTGAGGTGGGAAGGGATACAGCGATGGCCTCACGTGAAATCGAGGTCCGGGTGAGCTCGCTCAAGGTGGTTGGACCGGCGCTGACTCCTGCCATCCCCGTGGCCCGTCGCGAGGGGGAGGAACTGGCCACCGAAGAACTCCGGCTTCAGCACCGGATCCTAGACCTGCGCCGACCGGAGCTTCAGGCGAACATCATCATGCGGCACGGTCTCCTCCAGCAGGCACGGCGCACGCTCACCGAGCTTGGTTTCCTCGAGATCGAGACGCCGATCCTCACCAAGCCGACTCCGGAGGGCGCGCGGGACTACTTGGTACCGAGCCGAGTGCATCCCGGCGAGTGCTACGCGCTGCCGCAGTCGCCGCAGATCTACAAGCAGTTGCTGATGGTGGCGGGTTTCGATCGCTACTTCCAGATCGCCCGGTGCTTCCGCGACGAGGACCTTCGCGCGGATCGCCAGCCCGAGTTCACCCAGATCGACCTCGAGGCTTCGTTCGTCTCGCAAGACGACGTCTTGGCGGTGGTCGAGCAGGTGCTCCACGACCTCTGGGCTGAAGCCGGCCACGACGTGCCCATCCCGTTCCGGCGCCTTCGTCATGCCGAGGCGATGGAGCGCTTCGGAATCGACAAGCCCGACCTCCGCCATGGTTTCGAGATCGCCGACATCACGCAAAGGGTTGGCGCCGACGCGGCCCCATTCATCGCCGACGCCATTGAGGCGGGTGGCAGGCTGAGGATGATCCGGGTTCCAGGCGGCGCGTCGTACAGTCGTAGGGAGATCGACGCGCTGGCCGACGCAGCCCGTGCGGCCGGGGCAGGTGGGCTTCCCTGGGCCCGCCGCAGCGACGGCGGTTGGGAAGGGCAGGGCGTCAAGGCGCTCGGTACCGCAACCCTCGACGCGATAGGTGGCGAGGTCGGTGATCTCGTGCTCGCCGCCGCCGGCCCGGATCGCGTGACCAGCGCCGCGCTGCACGCCGTGAGGATGGTGCTGACGCGGCGACCCGACGTCACCCCCAACGTCGCGCATGCCTTCTGCTGGGTGGTCGACTTTCCGCTGTTCGAGGCAGATCCGCATTCGGGCGAATGGGTGTTCACGCACCACCCGTTCACGTCACCACATGCAGATGACATTCCCTTCGTCGAGAGCGACCCGGGCCGATGCCGCGCCCTCCATTACGACGCGGTCTACAACGGCAACGAACTCGGATCAGGTTCGATCCGGATCACCGACCCGATCCTGCAATCGACCGTATTCCGTGCACTGGGTCTCGACCACGCCGAGCAGCGTGGCCGGTTCGGCTTCCTTCTTGACGCGCTGGCTGCGGGTGCGCCCCCGCACGGCGGGTTCGCGCTGGGGTTCGACCGCATCGCGATGCTGCTTGCCGGCGCGCCATCATTGCGCGACGTGATCGCATTCCCGAAGACGGCCGCCGCCCGGGCGCTGCTGGAAGGCGCGCCCACCCCGGTCGGGGCCGCTGATCTCGCGGCGCTCGGCCTGGCCACGACCATTGAGGGTTCATGACCGACGAAGTCCGGCACACGATCAGCGCCGAGGGAGCCGACCCGCTGCTGCTCGCCGGCGTCAATGACGGCAACTTTGCCGAGCTGCAGCGCGCGCTCGGCGTTCGCGTGTCGCAGCGCGGCGACACCATCAACGTCATTGGCTCGCAGGCGCAGCTCGACCGGGCCACGCCGATCATTCAGGGTTTCGTGGACATGGCCCGTGCCGGCCAGCCGATCGAGCCGGAGGACGTCTTCCGGATCGCGAGCGAGGGGCATACCAGCGAGCTCGCCGTTACCCGCGACGCTGGCAAGATCGTGCTCCCCGGACAACGCCGCGCCATCATCCCGAAAACACCAGGGCAGCGTGAGTACCTCGCACTCATTCAGGACCATGACGTCGTCATCGGGATCGGGCCTGCCGGCACCGGCAAAACCTATCTGGCAGTGGCCAAGGCCGTCGAGGCGCTGGCACGCAAGCAGGTCAAGCGGATCGTCCTGGCGCGCCCTGCCGTCGAAGCTGGCGAGTCGCTCGGCTTCCTCCCGGGCGACCTGCAGCAGAAAGTCGATCCGTACCTGCGGCCGCTCTACGACGCGCTGGAAGACATGATGTCGCACGAGCGCGTGCAGAAGGCGCTCGAGACCCGCACCATCGAGATCGCCCCGCTGGCGTACATGCGCGGGCGCACCCTTGCCGACGCGTTCATCATCCTCGATGAGGCACAGAACGCAACCGGTGCCCAGATGAAGATGTTCCTCACCCGACTTGGCGTGAACAGCAAGGTGGTCGTGACCGGCGACAAGACGCAGGTCGACCTCCCTCGGCGCGAGGACTCAGGACTCATCCAGATCGAGCGGGTCCTCCCCGGAATCGATGGCATCGCCTTTCACTACCTCACCGACGAAGACGTCGTGCGCCACCGGCTCGTCAAGGACATCATCCGGGCGTACGCCGAAGACCAGGCGGGGTGATGGCTGCGACATCAACCGGCCGGCATCCCGTCGTGGTTGGCGGAGCCGCGGCACCCGTTGCCGCCGCACTGGTTCGCGGTGCCGTCGAGCACGTCCTGCATCGCGAGGGCACCAGTGCGCACGTGGCCGTGACGTTCCTCGGCAGGGACACGATGCGTCGCCTCAATCAGCAGCACCTGAATCATGACTGGCCCACCGACGTGATCTCGTTTGCGCTACCGCAGCCCGATGGCGGCGTGGCGGGTGACATCTACATCTGCCGTTACGTCGCGGCGCGCGAGGCGCGGCGGCGGGGCATCGCCGTCAGGGAGGAACTGGTGCGACTGGTGGTGCACGGCACGCTGCACGTGATCGGTCACGAGCACGATGAGGGCGGAGCGCGCACCCGCTCGCCGATGTGGACGCTGCAGGAGCGTTACGTGCGGGAATTGTCATGAGTGCATTGGTCATGGCGGCACTGCCGGCGCTCACCGGGCTGGTAATGCTGTGGGCGGCTCTGGTGGCCCTTGCGGGTCAGGGCGATGGCGAGTTGGGCGCCCGCGCACTTGCCCGCGACCCGGCGCGGTCGCGCCTCTCCCCCGAGCGCACCCTGCACGTGATGCACCTGGCGTCGCTCACCATCGCGGCTGGGCTCGCGGCCACCGTGACCGGGTGGTGGGCCTTCCCGCCGGCGCTCGGTGCGTTGCGCGTGGTGCTGGTGTCGGTCCTCGTCTGGGCCGTGGGCGACCTCGTGCCCCGACTGCTTGGCGTTCTGGCCCCCGAGCTGATTCCGTATGCACGACGCGTTGCGCTGGCAGCGGCGCCAGCATTTCGTCCCCTGCTGTGGATCGCGGAACGCCTCGACGGCGCGGCGGTGGATGCGACTCAGGCGTCGTCGCGTGGGGGCGCCCCTTCGCCGCAGCAGATGGCGCTCGGCGTCTTCTCGCTGGCATCGATGAACGTGTCGGAGGTGATGACGCCCCGCATCGACATCGTGTCGGTCGATGTCAGCGAGGACGAAGCGGAGGTAACCAGCACGCTGCGACGCAGCGAGCACGCCCGGTTGCTGGTGTTCGACGAACATGCCGACGAGGTGGTCGGCGTGTTGTACGCCAAGGACATCCTCCCGCGCCTCCGTGGCCGCACCGATGCCCACGAATCGTGGCAGGCGCTGATTCGTCCGCCGGCATTCGTGCCCGAGGCCAAACGGCTGGATCGCCAGTTGCGGGATTTCCAGCGCGGGCCGGGCCACATCGCCGTGGTGGTGGACGAGTTCGGCGGGACCGCGGGGCTGGTAACCCTGGAGGACATCCTCGAGCAGATCGTGGGGGAGATCCAGGACGAGCACGACGTTGACGAGGTGCAGCCGGTGTACCGACACGATGACGGTCATTTGACGGTGCAGGGTGGCGTGGCACTCGCCGACCTCGAGGCGGAGCTGGATCATGATTTCGAGCGCGAGGACGTCGACACCGTCGGAGGTCTGGTGCTGGCCGCGCTCGGGCGAGTGCCGCGAACGGGGGAGGAGTTCGAGCTCGATGGATGGCGGGTGGTCGTCGAGCTGGTGATCCGCCGGCGCGTCCGGCGCGTTTCGCTGTGGCGACCTGAAGCGGTTGGTGTCGTCGTGCCACCGCGGGGGGGCAAGGGATGATCTGGCTGCTCCTGCTGATCGCCGTGACGATCTCGGTGCTGGGCGCCGTCGCCTCGGCCGCGGTGGTGACGACCGCCCGCTCGCAGGTGGCCGAGGCAATTTCCCGCCGCCTCCGCGGCAGCGACGATTCGTTTCTCTGGCTCGCAGTGACCCAGCGTCAGGTCGCGTCGGCGACCGCGGCCATCTCCCTCGGCGTGGCGCTGATTGGTGCGGTCGTGCCGGGAATGTTCACCGGGTTCTCCGTTCTGCAACTCGCCGCATTCCTGTTGGTCATCGTGGTTCCCGTCACCCTCGTGGGCGCGTACCTGCTCCCGCGATCCCTGACCGTGCCACGCGCGGCGCGTGCCGCCGAAGCCCTGCGGCCGGTGCTGCAGGCATGGACGGGTGCCATCGGCCTGGTCCTCCCGGCCCGCAGTGGCGACGCGGCGAGCGACCTCCGAGACCTGGCCCGTGAGGGTTTCGCAAACGGAATGTCGGACGGCGACGAGCTGGTGATGGTCGGGGGCGTGATGACGTTCGCCGAGCGCCCGGTGCGCGCCGTCATGACTCCACGGACCGACGTGATCGCCGTGGCGCACGACGCCTCGTACACGACGGTATTCGAGGTGTTCGCCGAGAGCGGCTATACTCGCCTGCCGATGTACCGCGACACGCTCGACGACATCGTGGGGATGGTGCACGCCTTCGACCTCTTCAAGCTTCGCCCAGAGGACGCCGTCCCGGTCCGCGCGGTGGCGTTTGCTCCGGAGTCACGACTCGCGGGCGATCTGCTGATCGACATGCAACGCGAGCGCCGACACTTCGCCGTGGTGCTCGACGAGTTCGGGGGAACGGCGGGGGTGGTGACGCTGGAGGACCTGCTCGAGGCGCTCGTGGGCGAGATCTCGGACGAAGACGACCCATCCTTGCCGGCACCGGTCATGGCGGGCGCGCCGTTCGAACTCGATGGCACGACCACGCCCACGGAAGTGGCCGACCATTTCGCGGTGTCACTGCCGCGCAGCGATGCCGCCAGTTTTGCAGGGCTGGTGGCCGAGCTTGCCGGCCGCATCCCGGTCACGGGCGAGCGCTTCGCCGTGCGCGGACTCGAGATCGATATCCTCCAGGCGAGTCCCACGCGTATCGACCGGATACTGGTGCGCCGCGGGGGTGCCCCGCTGACGACGCTCGACGGTGGCGACCTGTGACACCGCCGAACGGGAGGCGCGTCGAGGAGCTGGTGGCCCTGGTCCGCGAGGGCCGGATCGACACCTTCATCGAACGCGCGTGGCTCCTCGAGCCGGCTGACCTCGCCGATGTGCTTTCCGCCCTCGACGACGACGAGCGCCTCGCGCTCGTCCGAGTGCTCCCGGTCGAGATTTCCTCGCAGGCACTCGTCGAGATGCCCTACGAGGAACACGCCGAGGACATCGTGGCGGCCCTCGACCGGGAACAGGCCGCGGGGATCGTCGACGAGCTCGAGGACGACGACGCCGCCGACCTGCTGGGTGAGCTCGATCGCGACGACCAGGAGCGCATTCTCTCGGCCGTCGGCGATCGGCGCGACGTCGATCGGCTCCTCGGGTACCATGAGGAAACGGCCGGCGGACTGATGACCCTCCAGGTCGTCACGGTCACCGATCACGACACCGTCGGCCTCGCGCTTGAGGCGGTGCGCCGCCAGGCCGAAGACATCGACGACGTCACCGAGATTTTTGTCGTCGACACCGCGCGGCGCCTCGCCGGCGTCCTGACCTTCAAGCAACTGGTGTTGGCGAACACGGGGCGACAGGTACGCGAGGTGATGGAAGATGTCGTGGCGCAGGTCTTCCCCGATGTCGACCAGGAGGAAGTCGCACGCTTGATGGCGCGGTACAACCTGCCCAGCATACCGGTGGTCGACGCCACCAATCGCTTGCTGGGTCGGGTCACGTATGACGACGTGGTCGACGTCACCGAGGCAGAGGCCACCGAGGACCTGCTCCGCTTCGGCGGCGTGTCGCCCGACGAGGCGCTGGGCGGGAGCTGGGGTGACGCGGTGCGGAGTCGCCTTCCGTGGCTCTACGTCAACCTTCTCACGGCGTTCCTGGCCGCAGCGGTGGTGTATTTCTTCGAGCGATCCATCGCCGCGATCCCGACACTCGCGGTCTGGATGCCCATCATTGCCGGCATGGGAGGCAACACCGGTACGCAGGCGCTTGCGGTATCGGTGCGCCGCATATCCCTCGGCATGGTTCCCGTCTCGCGAATGTGGTCGGTGATCTCGAAGGAGATTTTAGTCGGGGCATTCAACGGGCTCGCGATCGGTGTCGTGATCGGTGTCCTGGCGGTCCTGCTCGGCGAGCCATGGCGCTTCGGGTTGGTGGTGTTCCTCGCGATGACCGGGAACCTCGTCGTGGCAGGCTTCGCCGGGTCGTTCATCCCGGTGTTCCTCGAGCGCCTGGGTGTCGATCCCGCCGTCGCCTCGTCGATCTTTGTGACGACATTCACCGACGTCTGCGGCTTCCTGCTGCTGCTCGGCCTGGGCACCATGGTGCTGCTGTGAGGGGCCGTGCTGCCTTGCCCCGCACCCGCGAACGGTGAAGGTTCCGACATGACGCATGACGCTCTCATCGCAGGGCTGCTCGCGGGTCAGGTCGCCGACATGGCTCGCGCGGTATCGGTGGTGGAGAACGGCCGCCCGGGCTTTGAGCGGCTGCTTACCGCGATCCATCCGAAGGTGGGACGAGCGCGGCGCATCGGAGTCACCGGGCCGCCGGGGGCGGGGAAGTCGACCCTCACCGAGCGGCTCGTGTCGACCTACCGCGCGCAGGGGCATCGGGTCGCGGTGGTCGCGGTCGATCCGACCTCGCCATTCACCGGCGGGGCGTTGCTCGGAGACCGGATCCGGATGGAGTCGATCGCGCTCGATCCCGGCGTGTTCATCCGGTCGATGGCGACCCGCGGGTCGCTCGGCGGATTGGCCACCACGACTCGCGAGGTGTGCGATGTACTTGATGCCGCCGGCTTCGATCGCATCCTCGTGGAGACGGTGGGTGTCGGCCAATCCGAACTGGACGTCGCCCGGATGGCAGACACCACGCTGCTGGCTCTGGTGCCGGAGTCCGGCGACGGAATCCAGGCGCTCAAATCAGGCGTGATGGAAGCGGCCGACGTCTTCGTGGTGAACAAGTCCGATCGGCCTGGCGCCGACAAGATTCGCCGTGAGGTGGAACTGGCGCTCGACCTCCGGGCGGGCAAGGCGTTCCGGAAGATGCCGGCGCATCATGGTGCACTGAAGGGCGGTCCGCGCGAGCCGGCAGCGGCCGCCGACGATTCGGCCTGGCGATCCCCGGTGTTGCTCACCGTGGCTTCCACAGGAAAAGGCATCGAGGAACTGGCCGCCGCGCTCGAAGAGCATTGGATATGGATGACGAATGGCGGCGAACTCGAACGGCGGCGCCTCGGACGCCTCGCCGAGCGGACCCGTGAGGTGGTCGACCGCGCGACGCGACGGTGGGTGTGGCAGGAGTCGCGCGCCGAGGAACTCATCGATGCCCGGGTCGCGGAGGTCGCGAGTGGTTCGTTGAGTCCATATGATCTGGCAACAGAAATTGTCGGGCTGCTCAAGGAAGGAGCACAGGTATGACCGTGCAGGTACCGGAGGACACCACGGACCAGGCCGCCGAGATCGTGCGCCTTCGCGCCGAACTCGAGGCGTGGAAAGCGGCGGCCATGGCCACACGGCAGCGCGCCGCCGAGTTTTCGACGATCTCAGGGCTGCCCATCGAGCCGGTCTACACCGCGCTCGACGTCGGTGCACCCGAGCCCCTCCCGGCCGACTACCCCTACACCCGCGGGATTCACCCGACGATGTACCGCGGCCGCCTGTGGACGATGCGCCAATTTGCCGGCTTCGGCACCGCTGAGGACACCAACACCCGGTACAAGTTCCTGCTTGAGCGCGGGCAGACCGGCCTCTCGGTCGCGTTCGACTTCCCGACCCTGATGGGCTACGACTCCGACCACCCCCGCTCGGAGGGCGAGGTGGGGAAATGCGGCGTAGCGATCTCGTCGCTGGCCGACATGGAGACGCTCTTCGACGGCATCCCGCTCGACAAGGTGTCGGTCTCGATGACCATCAACGGACCCGCCGCGATCCTCTTCTGCTTCTTCGTCGCCGCGGCGGAACGCCAGGGCGTGGACATTGCGGCCCTGCAGGGGACGATCCAGAACGACATCCTCAAGGAGTTCGTGGCGCAGCACGCGTGGATCTATCCGGTCGAGCCGTCGCTCAAGATCATCGTCGACCTGTTCGAATGGACCAGCACTCACACGCCGAACTGGAACTCGATCTCGATTTCGGGCTACCACATCCGCGAGGCCGGGTCGACCGCGGCGCAGGAGCTCGCGTTCACGCTCGCCAATGGCTTCACGTACGTGGAGCGGGGCATCGCCCGCGGCCTCGATGTCGATCAGTTCGCCCCGCGTCTCTCGTTCTTCTGGGATGTGCACAACGATTTCTTCGAGGAGATCGCAAAAATGCGCGCGGCGCGACGCATCTGGGCGCGGCACCTGCGCGAGCGCTACGGCGCGACCGACGAGCGGTCGCTGAAGATGCGGTTCCACTGCCAGACGGCCGGTGTGTCGCTGACCGCCCAGCAGCCGCTCAACAACGTGGCGCGCGTGGCGTACCAGGCGATGGCTGCGGTCCTCGGTGGAACCCAGTCGCTGCACACCAACGCCTTCGACGAGACCCTGGCGCTACCCACCGAGCACTCGGTCCGAGTGGCCCTGCGTACCCAGCAGATCCTGGCGCATGAGACCGGCGTGGCCAATTCGGCCGATCCGCTTGGCGGTTCCTACCTTGTCGAGGCACTGACCGACCGGCTGGAGGAAGAGGCCGAGGCGATCTTTGCAGAGGTCGATGCGATGGGCGGGACCGTTGCCGCGATCGAGGCTGGCTGGTTCCAGCGGGAGATCGCGCAGTCGGCGGCCCGATTCCAGGCCGAGGTGGAGACCGGCGGAAGGGTGGTCGTTGGCCTAAACGCCTTCGTGGAAGATGACGAACAGCCGATCGACATCCTCCGCATCGATGAATCGGCGGAGATCGAGCAGCGCCGCCGCATGGCGGCAATGCGAACGACCCGTGACGAGGCGCGCGTTGCGTCACGCCTGGCGGCGCTCGAGGAAGCGGCCCGCGAAGATCGTAACATCATCCCCGCGATGCTCGACTGCGCGCGGGCATATTGCACACTCTACGAGATCCGGCACGTCCTCGAACAAGTCTGGGGCGCGTACCGCGAACCCGTGTTCTTCTAGCAGAAGGAGCAACAATACATGGCGACACGCACCGCGAAGGCACCGGCCCAGGACACCGACCTGCTCCGGATGAAGCCGGGGAAGCATCCGGTTGTCACCTGCTACCTCAAGATTGAGCCGCGCGACCGCGCCCGGAAGAAGTACCTGGTCAAGCTGCGCAACCGGGTGCGCGACCTGGAGCAGGCGCTCGACACCATGGGCTGGGACAAGTCGCAGCAGGACGACATCCGCGCCGACCTGGCCCAAGTGCTTGAGCACGTTGCCGATGCGGCTACGCTACCGGGCAGCCAGGGTATTGCGATCTTCGCGAGCCGCGGCAACAAGCTGTTCGAGGTCAAGCCGCTGCCGCTGGTGCACCGGTCGCGGCTTGTTGTCGACCGTACCCCGTTGGTGCGCGAGCTCGCCTCGAACCAGGAAGAGTTCGGCAAGATGTTCACGGTCACGAGTGATCGCGCGTCGGCGCTGATCTGGGAGGTGACCGCGTTCGATGCCAAGGTGGTTCGCAAGATCGAGAGCGAAGTCACTCGTGGCGGTCGGTACCATTCTGACGGCGGCGGCGATGCGAACGCCGAGCATGCGTTCCACAATCGGATCCAGAATGAGAAGCGGCGCCACCTCGAGGCCGTCGCGCGCGCACTGTTCGAGCTGGAGCGCAGCGAACCCGGGCACCAGATCGTGCTCGCCGGCGTGGGCGCCGACGCTGGCGCGCTCGAGCCGTTCCTGCACAATTATGTGGCCGATCGCCTGATCGGCGTCGCTCGCCTCGCGCCGCGCGATGCCACGCCGGCGGCGGTGCACGCGCTCTCCATGGAAGTTCGTGAGGCGCACGCGCGTGCATCCGAAGCGGGGCACGTCGAGGAACTCGCCGAGGGACTTGGCACCGGGTGGGCGGTGAACGGGGTCAAGGAGACGCTCCGCGCCCTCGCGAAGGGTCAGGTCCGTACACTGCTGGTCAGGCACGACGCCGCAGTGCCCGGGTTCCGGTCGATGGCGTCGGGACGGCTGGCGATCGCGGCGCGCGAGCTGCGCGAGGATGGCGAGGTGATCCCGACGCTCGACGTGATCGACGATGCGATCGAGGAGGCGCTGAGGCAGCGCGTGGCATTGGATGTGGTGTACGATGCGACGTCGGCTGACGCCATCGACGGAATCGCCGGGCTGCTCCGGTTCAAGTGAGGAGGGCCGCATGATGATGGCGACGATGGATTCCCCACCGCTCCCTCGCCCGGTGCGCGTGCTCGTGGCCAAGCCGGGGCTCGACGGCCACGATCGGGGTGCCAAGGTGGTCGCCGCCGCCCTCCGCGACGCCGGCATGGAGGTGATCTACACCGGCCTTCACCAGACGCCGGAGATGATCGCCACGGCCGCCGTTCAGGAAGATGTGGATGTTGTCGGCCTCTCGATTCTCTCGGGGGCCCATATGACGCTGTTCCCGCGGGTACGCGCACTACTCGTCGAGATGGGCCGCCCCGAAATTCTCCTGACTGGGGGCGGGATCATCCCTGCGGAGGACATCGAGTCACTGATGACACTCGGCGTGGGCAGACTGTTCGGTCCGGGGACTCCAACCGGCGACCTCATCGCGTACATCAACGATTGGGCGCGTACCAATCTCGTCGCGTGACGCCGTGACGGAAACGACTCGTGCCACGCGCACGCCGCGGTTGCGCGCCCTCACCGACGAGTACCTCGAGTTGGCCGCGCGACTTCGCGAGGGTGGCGGTGCGAAGCGGGTCGCTCGAATGCATGCGAAAGGGCAGCTTTCCCCGCGGGAGCGTGTCGCCGCGCTGCTCGATCCCGGCACACCATGGCTCGAATTGGGCCTGCTCGTGGCCTGGGACCGTTACGACGGCGAGGCACCCGCGGCGGGCGTGATCACCGGCGTCGGCGTCGTGGCGGGGCGAGAGGTCGTGGTCGTGGCGAACGATGCGACGGTCAAGGCAGGGTCGTGGTGGCCGGAAACGATCGGCAAGATCCTGCGCGCCCAGGAAGCCGCGATGCGCCAGCGCATCCCGATCATCTACCTCGTCGATTCAGCCGGCGTAAACCTGCCGTACCAAGAGGGCGTCTTTCCGGGGCAGTACGGTGCAGCGCGGATCTTCTACTACAACTCGCTGATGCGCCGGTACCTGCACGTCCCGCAGATTGCTGCGGTGATGGGAAGCTGCATCGCCGGCGGCGCATATCTCCCCGCGCTCTCCGACGTGATTTTCATGGTCGAGGGCACGTCGTTCATGGGCCTGGGCGGACCGAATCTGGTGAAGGGTGCCACCGGCCAATCGGTCGATGCGGAGAGCCTGGGCGGTGCGCGGGCGCACACCGAGGTGAGCGCCGTCGCGCATTACCGGGCGGCCAACGACGCCGAATGCATCAAGCGGATCCGCAGCTACGTCGAGCGTCTTCCTCTGCCGCCCGCCTCGCGACAGGCGGTTCGCGACGCCACTCCGCCGCACAGCGACGCCAGTGCGCTCTATGACATCCTCCCGACCGATCACCGGATGTCGTACGACATGCGTGACGTGCTCGCGGCGCTGCTCGACGCCGGCACGCTCGACGAGTTCCAGCCCGACCTCGCGGCCGAGATGCTGTGCGGCCATGCCCGGATCGAGGGCCGGCCGGTCGCGGTCATCGCCAACCAGCGCGGGTTGATCAAGGGGCGCGAAGGCGAGAAACCCCGCTTCGGCGGGATCGTGTACGCCGAGAGCGCCGAGAAGGTGGCGTTCTTCATCGAGACTGCGAACCGCGAGAGGATTCCGATCCTGTTCGTGCAGGATGTGAGCGGATTCATGGTCGGTCCGGAAGCGGAACATGAGGGGATCATCCGCGCAGGCGCACGGTTCGTGGAAGCAATGGCGACCACGTTCGTGCCCAAGATCGTCCTCACCGTCAATCACGCGTCGGGTGCGGGGTACTACGCGATGGCTGGCCAGGGATTCGACCCCGACTTCATCCTGTCGTGGCCCACCGGGCGCATGGCGGTCATGGAAGGCGAGTCGGCGGTCATGGCTGTGCACGGCGGCACGATCCAGAAGGCACAGCAGGCGAAGCAGCCGCTCGACGACGCCACGCAGGAATCGATCGAGGGGATGCGCAACGATTACGAGGCGCAGCTCGACGCGCGGTACGCGGCAGCGCGCGGGTTTGTCGATGCGATTGTCACGCCCGAGGAGACGCGTTCGCTCCTTGGGTTCCTTCTGACGGTGACCGCGAGTTACGGAGGTCCGCATCTCGGGCCGTTCGTGCTGGACGGCAGCGAGGTGATGCGATGAGCAAGCGATCGACGGTGCGGATCGCGGCCGGGCAGGGCTTCTGGGGTGACTGGCTGGAGGCCCCGGTGCGGCAGGTCGAGGGCGGCGAGATCGATTATCTCGTCCTCGACTACCTCGCCGAGGTCACGATGTCGATCCTGCAGAAGCAGCGATCGCGCGACCCGGGTGCCGGGTATGCCCGCGACTTTGTATCGCAACTCGAGCGGATCCTTCCGACCGTCGCGGAAAAGGGTATTCGAGTGGTGTCGAACGCCGGCGGCGTCAATCCGCGCGCCTGCGCCGAGGCCGTGCGGGCGCTCGCCAACCGCCTCGGGCTTGGCGATACAATCAAGATCGCCCTCGTCGAGGGCGATGACCTCATGGACCGGCTCGACGAGCTTGCGGCGAGTGGCGATCCGCTGGCCAACATGGACACCGACCGGCCCCTCACCGACGTGCGCGACCAGGTGAGATCGGCCAATGCCTATCTCGGCATGGCGCCGATCGTTGAAGCGCTCCGGCGCGGCGCCAACGTCATCATCACTGGGCGGGTCACCGACACCGGGCTGACGCTCGGCCCACTGGTGCACGAGTTCGGCTGGGCCCACGACGATTGGGATCGGATCGCGGCGGGCACCATTGCCGGCCACATCCTCGAATGCGGCGCGCAGTGCTCGGGCGGGAACCTCTCCAAGGATTGGCGGGACATTGAGTGCCTGGAGGATGTCGGCTTCCCGATCGTCGAGGCCTCACCCGACGGCACGTTCATCGTCACGAAGCACGACAACACCGGTGGCGTGGTGAATATTGCGTCGGTCACCGAGCAACTCGTCTACGAGATGGGCGATCCGAAAATGTATATCTCGCCCGATGGCATCACCGATTTCACTAGCATCCAACTCGAAAAGGACGGCAAGAACCGCGTTCGCGTGTCGGGGATCACGGGAGGTCCTCGCACTCCGTTGCTCAAGGTGTCGATCGCGTATTTCCACGGGTACAAGGCCATCGGATCGCTGGTGTATTCGTGGCCGGAGGCATATGACAAGGCGAAGGCAGCCGACCGTGTGTTGCGCCGCCGCCTCGATGCGCTCGGCCTCGAATTCGAACAGGTGCTAACCGAGTACGTCGGCGTCAACTCGACGCACGGGCCGCTTGCCGGGGAGCCCGACCCCGAGATTCCTGAGGTGATGCTGCGAGTGGGCGTGCGCGGTACCGATCGCGCGGCCGTGGAGCGGTTTACCCGCGAGATCGCGCCGCTGGTGCTCACCGGTCCACCCAGCGTGACCGGCTTCGCCGGTGGCCGGCCGCAGGTCGAGGAAATCGTCGCGTACTGGCCCGCGCTTGTTGCACGCGAGAAGATCGAACCCTTTGTGCGCGTGGAGATGATCTGATGGCATCCATCGAACTGCGGTATCTCGCGCACGCACGGTCAGGTGACAAAGGTGACACCGCCAACGTCGGACTCATCGCCCTCAAGCCCGCCTACTACGATCTGTTGGTTGACCAGGTCACCCGCAAGCGGGTGGCGCGGCACTTCAAGGGTATGGTGAGCGGTGTCGAACGCTTCGAGCTCCCCAACCTCAATGCACTCAACTTCCTGTTGCACGGCGCGCTCGACGGCGGCGGGACGCTGTCGCTCAAGACGGATGCCCAGGGCAAGGTGTACTCGACGGCGCTGCTGCGCATGAAGGTTGACGTCCCGGCCAAGGTGGCGAAGAAGGCGATGGAGCGAGCGAGTTGAGTTCAGACCTCACGACATCGCTCGATGGCGGGGTGCTGACCCTGACGCTCGATCGACCCGACAAGCGCAACGCCCTCAACACCGCCATGATCGACGGCCTGGCGCAAGGCATGGCGCGCGCCGAGCTGGAGCCCGACGTACGCGTGGTGGTGATCCGCGGAGACGGCAACGATTTCTGTGCTGGGGCCGACCTCGCCGAGATGCTCGCATCTGTCGACAACTCGCTCGACGACAATGAGCGTGATGCCCTCGGCCTGGGCGAGATCTTCCTCGCGTTGCGCCGGCTGCCCAAGCCGACGGTCGCGGTGGTGCAGGGTCGGGCGCTCGCCGGTGGTGCCGGTCTGGCACTGGCCTGCGACATCGTGATCGTTGCGGACACCGCCCGGATGGGGTTTCCCGAGATCGCGCGCGGGTTCGTGCCGGCGATGGTGATGACGCTGCTCCGGCGATCGGTCACCGAGAAGCGCGCGTTCGACCTGGTGGCGACCGGTCGATTGGTCGGCGCCGATGAGGCGCTGTCAATCGGCCTCGTGAGTCGAGTGGTCCCGGCCGATACTCTCGATGCGCGCGCGGCGGAGGTCGTGTCGGCGCTGGCGGCGTCGAGCACAACCGCGTTCGCGCTCACCAAGCAGCTCTTCACTGAACTTGACGGGATGTCGTTTGCCGACGGCGTGCTACTCGGCGCGCGGGTGAACGCCCTGTCGCGGTCCACTCCGGACTTCCGGCAACGCATCCAGGAATTCCTCACATGACTCTCGCCCGATTCCGGTTCGTCCTCTCTCTCGTCGGGCTCACGATGGCGCTCGTCGCCGTACTGGCCAAGGATCAGCGTGTCACGTGGGTCGCCATTGCGGTGCTCGTCGTGGCGTTCGCGCTTCGGTTCGCGCCCGGCGGCAAAGCCCCGCCGAGCGGGGGCGACAAGTAGCGCATCGGCGCGCCACGCGCCGCGCATCGAGGTACCCCAACCGTACGGCCTTGCATGCCATCGTCCCGCCATGGCATCGCTTGAAGTCGCCCGTCATGTCTTGCAGGCCACGTTTGGCCACCCGGATTTTCGTCCGCTCCAGGCGCGGGTCGTGGCACCGCTCATGGCCGGCCGTGATGTGCTCGCAGTGCTCCCGACCGGCGGTGGCAAGTCGGTGTGCTTTCAGGTGCCCGCGCTCGTCACACGCGGGCTCACGCTCGTTGTTTCCCCACTCATCGCGCTCATGCAGGATCAAGTCGGCGCGCTCACTTCCCGCGGTGTCAGTGCAGTGGCGTTCAACTCCACGATCGGGCGTGAATCCCAGGACGCCGCAATGCAGGCCGCGTCGGAGGGACGCCTCCGGATGCTGTACACCTCGCCCGAACGGCTGACCCGTCTCGCCGACGAACTGGCCGCCCGGCACATCCCGGTGGCACGACTCGCCGTCGACGAGGCGCACTGCATTGTCGAATGGGGTCACGATTTCCGGCCCAGTTACCGCACGATTCGCGCAGCGCGCGAGGCGCTGGGCACGCCCCAATGCATCGCGCTCACCGGCAGCGCCACGCCTGAGGTGCGCCGGGAGATTGCGAGCGCGCTGGCGCTCGCGCCCAACGCCGCGACGGTCGTCGGTTCATTCGATCGCCCCAACCTGCGGTTCGATGTGGTGCCGGTCTCAGGGCGCGACGATCGGCTGGCCAAGATGGTGGTGCTGGTGCGGGCGTCGCGCGATCCGGCGATCGTGTACGCGCCGACGCGCGGGCTGGTCGACGGGCTCACCCGGGTATTGCGCGAGGCCGGCGTCGACGCCGCGCCCTACCACGCCGGGATGACACCCGACGAACGGCGTTCAACGCTTGAACGATTCCTCGGCGGCGAGCTTCGAGTGGTCGTCGCCACCTGCGCGTTCGGCATGGGCATCGACAAGCCAGATGTTCGTCTGGTGGTGCACTGGTCGAGCCCGGCCACGCCAGAGTCGTACTATCAGGAGGCTGGGAGGGCGGGGCGCGATGGGAGCGCCGCCCGCTGTGTGCTGCTGCATCACCCTGCCGATGACGTCATGCCGCGGCAGCAACTCGAGGTGACCTTCCCGCCAGAGCGCCTGGTCGAACGCGCGTGGGCCGACACTTCGTTGCGCGCGCGCCAGCCGGCGGGCGTGGTGGCATCGATCGACCGACTCGGCGCGGAGCTCCGGCCCGATCGCGGCCGCGTCAGCTGGCAGGGTGTGCGCCGGCGCAAGCGGGAGGCCGAGCGTCGGCTCACCGCCATGATGCGCTACGCCACGGCGCGAGAGTGCCGGCGCCGGATGCTGGTTGGGTGGTTTGGCGAGACGCTGCGGCGCTGCACCGGCTGTGATCGGTGCAGCGGCCGGGGTTGAGTGCGCCCCGGCCAATCGCGTTCAATTGATCGGCTTGAGCCTGCCCACTGGGTCGACCTCGTACTTCGCCCGGTAGAGTTGCTCATTGAGCAGGAACTTGGGATAACGGATACTCATATCCGTCGGGAAAGAAATATTGGTCAGGAATGGGTCGCCCTTGTTCACGTCGACCACGTAGCCCAGATCAGCGAACGATGAGATGGTGAGGCGAGACAGCGGCATGAAGACCCCGCTTGCCTCGACGAAAGGTGTCATCAGCTCGGTGTCGAGCACACTTTCGCGCCAATGCGAATCCGCCGACCCGGAACCATCCGCGTTGTGAAGCGGGACGAGACGGCCGGCGTACGAGATGGTGAATGCGGGCCACAGCGAATTGGCCTGGCCACCAGTGAAGATCGGATCGGGAGAGCCAGCGTCAGTGATGAGGCCCCTGCCGGCCCAAGTGAACTTGCCGAATCCTAGCACGTGCCCGATTTCGTGCGTGACCACCGGGATGAGGCGGTTGCTCAGTTTGAGGTTCAGCAGATCTGCTTCCTCGAACTGCATTCCGCCAACGGTAGTCAGCAGGGTGGTGGTCCGTTGCACGCACGGTCCCGCGCTACCGAGGACACCGCCGACACCGTCGATGAATGTCACCTGCGCGAAGATCACCAGGTCATCCACGGATTCGTTGAGCGGGCCGGTGCTGATGAAACTGCACGCTGATGCCGCATTATTGACTGCCACGTCGGGGATGTCGGCCGTGATGATCCCCATCCATCTCATGCCCGCCTCGGCAAATGCATCGCGCAGGTCGGGAATCATCGGGGTCACAAAGCGGATGTCGATCAGGAACGGCGATGTCGTACCGGTGGCGGTGAACGTCACCTTCGGGAGGTTGAATCCACCGCCGATCGTCGCCTCGACGGTGCTGTTTGCCGCGAAGCCGAGGCGCCAATCGGACGGCGTCGCGAAGCCCGCGCCGTCTGTGACGGTGGTGGCGCCGGTGAGCACCGCGTCGCCACCCCCCACGATCGCGAACGTCACCGGGATGCCCGGCGATGGATTCCCGAAGCCGTCGACCAACTTGATCCGCGGGAGCTTGGGGACCATGTACCGCAGGAATCCGTTCTGCGACGTCGGTGACTCGGCGGACGCGGCCACCGGTGCGGCGCCAAGCGCCTGGGCCTCGAAGACCAGCGACGCGTTACCCGCCCGGGCGATGAGCCGGTTGAGCCCGGCGGCAGAGCCCAGGGTCCAGGAGCCGACGGCCGCTCGACCGTTCGCGTCGGTGGTCGCTGAGCCTCCCGTCACGGTTCCGCCACCCAGGGTGACGGTAAAGCTGGCGGCCACGCCGGGCAGCGCGTTGCCGAAGCCGTCGCGAACTTCAATGGTCGGGACAGGCGTAATCGACGCGGCCACCAGCGCCGCCGCCGACTGTGAGGTGACGGGGACGATCACGGCCGGTGGCCCGGGCGTCGCCGTGGCGGTGATCGTGACCGAGGCGCTCTGGGCCGTTGCCCTGAGCGACTGGGCGCCGGTGATGCTGCCCAGACGCCAGCTTCCCGACGGTGCCACACCATTGGCGTCCGTCCGCGCCGAGTCTCCGGTGACGGTGCCGCCGCCACTCTGCACGCTGTACCGGACCACGATCCCGGACAGGGCGTTCCCGTTCCCGTCGCGGACCCTCACGCTCGGCGCAATCGACACGAAGTTGGTCACCACGGCGGACTGTCCACCCCCCGCGACGACTTCCAGCGAGGCCGGTGGGCCGGGCTGGTTCGAGCCATCGCCGCCGCACGCCGCGGCGGCAATGGCAAGCGCGGCAACAAGGCACCGGGGGGCGATGGAGGGGGCGACGTTCATGAGCTCCGCGTGTTTTACTGGAATCCCTGAAATATACTGTCGGTCGGAGGCGTTGCCGAGTGCTGCCCGACCCGGCATTCGTGTGAAACGTCACATCGGGTTCAGGGGTTCACTCGGGAGGCGTCCCGGGCTCCTCCAAGTTGTCGCAAGTGCCGCAGCCGCATATCCTTCTGCGATGCAACCCACCCGGTGTGATGGTCGTCCACATCGCGTCGCTCGCCACTTGGCGAGGACCCGGGCATTTGCATGCATGATTCTGGATGGATTTCGCCGGATCATCGCCGCATTCCAGGCACACTGCCTCCACCAGAAGCGACAGCCCCAGCCCTCGGTTTCGGCCGGGACGGCGGGGGGCGCCATCGACCTTGGATGGTCGGTTACGCCCCCCGTTGCCCGCGCCCACCGGTGCCGGTCGGGGCTCTCGCTGGCAGGGTGCCGCAGTTCCCGCCGCAGGGCGGAACGGGATACGGGACAGGACCGGCCATCCGCCGCCGATCATCGGCGTCGGCGCCCACCATTGACCGCGCCAGGCCCCACTCGACATCGAGTCGTGCCGCGCAGCAGAGACCTTTGTGAAGCGCGAGATCCTGATTTCCGGCACGCCGCGCGAGACGCGTGTTGCCATCCTCGAGGACGACCGACTCGTCGAGCTCCTCGTTGACCGTCCCGACCAACGGCGAACCGTAGGCGACGTCTACCTTGGGCGGGTCGAGGCGGTGCTCCCTGGGATCCAGGCGGCGTTCGTCGACATCGGCCTCGAGAAAAGCGCCTTCCTGCACGCGTCCGACCTGCTCGAACCCGAGGACGACGACGATCCGGCCGACCGAGCCGACGCGGACGACGCGGACGACGCGGACGACGAGGAAGTTGCTGACGCCGAAGAAGCCGCCGCTGAAGGTGCCGCCGCGCCCGAGCCGAAGCGTCGGGGTGAGGGCGGGCGTCGCGAGGTGGGAGCCCGGCGGGCCATTCCCGACATCTCCGAGATCCTGAAGAAAGGCCAGATGATCCCGGTGCAGGTCACCAAGGAACCGATTTCGACCAAGGGCTGCCGGGTCACCGCCCAAATCTCGCTGGCCGGTCGATTCCTGGTGTACATGCCGTACGCGTCGAAGGTCGGTATCTCCCGCAAGATCGAAAGCCGCGAGCAGCGGGCAAAGCTTCGCGAGATGGTCTCCCGGCTGCTGCCTTCCGATGCCGGCGGGCTGATCGTTCGCACAGTGGCCGAGGGTGTCACCGAGGATCACTTCCGCCGCGAGATCGCGACCCTGGTTGACACCTGGAGCAAGGTGAAGCGGAAGGAGGGACAGGGCCGCCGCACGCCGGCGTTGCTGCATCGTGAGGCGTCGCTTACTCGCTCGCTCATCCGTGACGTCTTCTCCGACAAGGTTGATGCGCTCTGGGTCGACTCGAAAGAATTGCACCACGAGATTTGCCAGTACCTCGAGATGATCGACCCCGAGCTGATCGAGCGGGTGCATTTCTACGGCGACAACGCCCCGCTCTTCGACACCTTCCGGGTGGAACAGGAACTTCGCGATCTCTTCAAGCCCCGCGTGGATCTTCCGACCGGCGGTTACGTGATCATCCAGCCGACCGAGGCGCTGGTCTCGATTGACGTGAATACTGGCCGATACACCGGCAAGCGGGATCCTGAGAAGACGATCCTCCGCACCAACGTCGAGGCCGCCCGCGAGATCGCGCGTCAGATCCGGCTGCGCGACGTCGGTGGCATCATCGTCTGCGACTTCATCGACATGGAATCGAAGGGGAACCGCGACCGGGTGTTGCAGGAGCTCCGCACCCATCTCGGTCGCGACCGGGCGCGCACGCGCGCGTACGCCGTGTCAGAGCTCGGGCTGATCGAGATGACCCGCCAGCGGGTCCGGCCGTCGCTCTGGGCGTCAATGACCCGCGAGTGCAACACCTGCCACGGCACCGGCCGGGTATTCTCACCCGAGGTGGTGTCCCGCCGGCTCGAGCGGGCGCTCCAGCGGGCCGCGATGGAGAAGAAGGACCGGCGCCTCGCAATTCGCCTCCACCCCGATGTAGCGCTCTACCTCATCGAGGAAGAGCCGAAGCTGGTCGCCATGCTGGGCCGGCAGGGGAGCATCGAGCTGGAGGTCCGGGACGATCCGATGCTCCGGCTCGACGAGTTCCGACTCATGAGCCGACCGGCAGGGCGAGATGTCACCGAACTGTATGCGGTGGCGTAGGTTGGCCCTTGTTTCCCGGCCGCCCCGGCACTATTCTTGGTGGCTGTAGTCCACGGACCACGACCAGAAGGGCACTATGTACGCGATTTTCAAGGCACTGGGGAAGCAGTTCCGCGCCGTCAAGGGTGGATCGATTCGCCTGCCATATCAGGAAAAGGCCGTCACCGGCGACAAGTTGACCTTCGACGAGGTCCTGCTCACGTCCAGCGGTGATTCCATCAAAACCGGTGCGCCGATGGTTTCTGGCGCCTCAGTGGTGGCAGAGGTCGTGGGTCACGGCAAGGAAGACAAGATCTACGTGTTCAAGTTCAAGCGCCGGAAGGGTTATCGGCGCAAGACCGGGCATCGGCAGAAGTACACCGAAGTCCGCATCACCGACGTTGTCCTCGGATAGGGTGAGTCATGGCACATAAAAAGGGCGTCGGCTCCAGCCGCAATGGTCGCGATTCCAATCCGCAGTACCTCGGCGTCAAGCACTTCGGTGGCGAGCGGGTCACGGCGGGCAGCATCCTCGTGAAGCAGCGGGGCACCAAGTTCCATCCGGGCCGCAATGTCTTCCGCGCCAAGGATGACTCGCTGCACACCTACATCGATGGCGTGGTGAAGTTCGAGCGCAAGGATCGCGATCGCCTGCGCATCTCGGTGTATCCGCAGGACGCTGCGACGGCCTGAGTCCGTACGGCATCGCAACACGATCAGGGGGCGCCGCCAAGCGGTGCCCCCTTTGTGCATCCGTCAACCGTCGGAAGCGCGCAGGCGTTCCGGCCAGTTGCCGCAGAGTCCCGCGACGCCGAGCGCCGTGAGCCGTTCCGCATCGCGGCGCGTGTTGATTGTCCAGGCGATCACCCGGCCGCCCACCGTGTCCACCGACTCGATCAGTGTCGCATCGATGAGGTGGTGCTCCTGCCAGAGTGTCCTGGCGCCGGTCTCGCGCATCGCGGCGACGGGGTCGATCGGATACGACGCCGACAGCACGCCGAGCGACAGGTCAGGCCGGAGTGCGGCGAGTCGCGCAATGATCCGATGGTCGAAGGCGTGCACGTGCAGGTTGCCCGGTACCGGCGAGGCATCGATCATCGCGAGCAACGACGCGTCGGCACTGGGTGGCAGCGACTTCGCCTCGATGAAAATCTGGGTGGCGGCGCCGTACCGGGCCACGACCTGGTCGAGTAACGGCGGGGTTGAATCGTCGGCGAGCGCGCTGTCGAGTACCTGGGTCCGCATTGCACGCCCGATCACAAGGCCGCCGCGCAGCAGCGGATCGTGGTGGACCACCAACGCGCCGTCCGCCGTCGCATGTATGTCGACCTCGATCCCGTCACATCCCATGTCCACGGCCAGTCCGATCGCGTGCCATGAGTTCTCGACGGCGTGGCCTGACGCACCGCGGTGGGCGATGACAAGGGGCGGCCGCGGCGCGACATTGTTCACAGAGTTCTCCTCGGGGTGCACGGCGAATTCCCGCCCGCGCCTTAACATCGGCATCAGCCTTCCGTCACCGGAGCAATGGCCGCCATCGCCTTCGATCTCTCTTCAGACGAGGACCTCGTCGCCGCGTGGCAACGGGGTGACGAGCTGGCGGCCTCGGAACTGGTGCAGCGGCATGCGCCGGCGCTCGGACGCTACCTCGTTGCGCTCGGCGCCGCTACCAGCGACGTGGAGGACATCCTCCAGGACGCGTTCTTCAAGGCGTTCCGTCGGGTCGAGAGCTGGAGTGGCGACGGCAGTTTCCGCGGGTGGCTCTTCCGGATCGGCGCCAATGTGCTTCGTGACCGATTCCGTCAGGGGAAGGGCCGGACCGTGCTGTCGCTGGACGGGCATGACGTCGCCCACCACGCCGACCCGGCGGCGGAACTCGCTGCGTCGGATGTCGAGGCCCGGCTTTCGGCGGCGTTGCTCCGCTTGCCGCCGATGCAGCGGGCCGTCTTCCTGCTTCGGGCCCAGCAGGGCATGGACTACATCGAGACGGCCCGGGCCGCGGGCACGACGCCCGGTGCGGCCCGCGTCCACTATCACCACGCCGTACGGCAGCTCAAGGAGTGGATCCAGTGAACGAATGCGAACGGATGCGCGATGCGATGGTTGATGTGGCCGGACACCGCGCCGCGTGGAATGACCACGACACCGCTCACCTGGCGCACTGCGACGATTGCCGTGCGAGCTGGGCGGTCATCAGCGCGGCGGCAGGGTTTGGTCGCACGCCGGTGATCGATGGGTCGCGGGTCGCCGCAGCGGTGCGCCAGCGGCTGGTCAGCGCCCCGGCGGCTGCGCCCCGTAGTCGTTGGGCGCGAATCGCCGTGGGTCTGGCCGCCGCCGCCTTGATCGGTATCGGACTCACATCCTCGTATCCGGCGACCACGATGGGCCCCGATTCTGCCGGTGCCGTCGAGACGGCGGCGGGGATCTTCCCGGAGCTCGAGGCGCTCAGCGTGCCGCAGCTCGAGGTGATCCTTGCCGCGGTGGCGGATCCGGATTCGGCGCTCCATGGCGGTGCGGCACTTCCTCGACTTGGCGACCTGAACGACGACCAACTCGAGGAGTTGATTCTTTCGGTGGAGGGCGAATGATGCGGACAACAATCTGTGCCGTGATCCTGCTCGCGGTCGGTGCGCTGCCGGCTCAGGCCCAGCAGCAGTCGCGCATGAACCAGCGAGCGCCGATGTTGAGGGCGCGTGTCGAGGAGGCCTTCCTCCGCCGCGCCCGGCAGGAAATGGCGCTGAACGATGACCAGGCGCAACGCCTCGGACGCGTGCTGGAAGCGTCGGGAACCCGGCGCGCCGACCTCGACGAAGCTGACCGCATGGCGCGGCAAGCACTCATGTCGCAATTACGCCCCGGCATCGCGGCCAACGCCGACAGCGTGGCCCGACTGGTCGACGCGATCACCGCCAATCGGGTTGCGCACGCGGAGACCTTCCGCGGTGAGATGCGGGAACTGAACGATATCCTCTCGCCGGTGCAGCGGGGTCAGTTCCTCCTGCTTCGCGACCGCATGCTGAACCAGGTCCGCACGATGCTCAATAAACCCGAGCCGGCAGCGGGGCGCCCGCGGGTGCCCTGAGTGGTCGGTTCGAGATCCGCAGCGGCTCCAAATACCGTGCGGGGCGCGGGCCTGAACGGCTCGTGCCCTGCTTGCGCTTGCCGGAGGGGCTCCGGGAGCCCATTCTTCCGCGCGACAGAACACCCGCCGGGGTGGCGAAACTGGTAGACGCGAACGACTCAAAATCGTTTGCCGGCAACGGCTTGCGGGTTCGAATCCCGCCCTCGGCATTGCTGGCGCGGTCGCGACGGCGCGACCACCACAAGGCTTGAACCTCTCTCCTTCCACCGGGACCGTCATGGGGCTCTCCGTCGTTTGCCGCTCGATGCCACTCGTCGAGATCGAAACTCCTCTGCTCATCATCCCCGTGCCAAAAGGATCCATGCCCGCCGGTCTCGCATCGCTCGACGCAGCGTGCGACGGGGCGCTGGCGCGGTGCTGGGCGGCTAGTGATTTCAGCGGCAAGAAGAACGAGACGGCGCTGATCTACCCCGCCGGGAAGGCACAGCGGATCCTGCTGGTGGGACTTGATACGGAGCCGGATGCCGGCGCCGTTCGCCGAGCCGCGATGATCGCCGGGAAGCGGGCTCGTACGCTGTGCGTGCCGTCGGCCTCCGTGTTCTGGATGGCCGAAAACACGAAGCTATCGGCCGATCGGGCAGGCCAGGCGCTCGCCGAAGGATTGCCGTACGGGGCATGGCACTATCCTGACCTGAAGCGCCCGTCCGAGGACCCCAAGCCCCCGTTCGAAAGCGCGGAGATCGTCACCGCGGCTGACGACGGCGACTTCTGCCGCGGTGTCGACCGCGGCAATGGCATCGCCGTCGGTCAGGCGTACACGCGCCGCCTCCAGATGCTCCCCGGCAACACCTGCACGCCCGAGTACCTCGGAGACCGTGCCCGTGAGCTGGCCTCGCAACATGGATTCACGGTGACGGTGATGGACCGTGCCGCGATCGAAGCCGAGGGAATGCACGCGCTGCTCGCCGTCGGGAAGGGCAGTGCGCTGGAGCCCCGATTCATCGTGCTGGAGTACAAGGGTAGCTCGGATGCACCGGTGGTCCTGGTCGGCAAGGGGGTCACGTTCGACACCGGTGGTATCTCGATCAAGCCGGCGCCGTCGATGGAAGACATGAAGTACGACATGTCCGGAGCCGCCGCCGTGCTCGGCACCTTCGAGACGCTCGGTCACCTCAAGCCGAAGCTGCACGTCGTGGGACTGGTGCCATCGGCGGAGAACATGCCGTCGAGCACCGCCTACAAGCCGGGTGACGTCGTGAACTCGCATTTCGGCAAGACAATCGAGGTGCAGAACACCGACGCCGAGGGTCGACTCATCCTGTGCGACGCGCTCTCATGGGCCCGGCGCCTCAAGCCCGCTGCGGTCGTCGACTGCGCGACCCTCACCGGCGCCGTCGTGATCGGCCTGGGCCACACCGCCACCGCCGTCATGGGTACCGACGCACCATTGATTCGCGCGCTGATCGATGCCGGCGAGACCGCCGGTGAGCGACTGTGGGAACTGCCGTTGTGGGATGAGTATCGTGACCTGATCAAGTCTGACATCGCCGACGTGAAAAACACCGGTGGACGGCCGGCAGGAAGCATCACGGCGGGATGGTTCCTCCGCGAGTTCGTCGATGGATATCCGTGGGCGCACCTCGACATCGCAGGCACGGCGTACACCGACCGGGAAACGCCGATGCAGGTGCGCGGGCCGACCGGTGTGCTGGTCCGACTCTTTTCCGAGTTCCTGCTCGCACGCAGCGCCTGATCATGCGTTTGCCCCGCGCCACATTCGCGCTGGGCGCATTGCTGTGCCTCGTCGCTGGCGCATCGGCGCAGGATCGGGTCCCACCGACCGATTCGGCGCGCACCGACACCCTGCGCACGACGCCCGACCCAATGTCATCGACCGATCGCCTACTCGAGGTCGAGAAACAGCGGCGCGTGCAACTCACCCCGATGCCACTGGTCGGCATCGACGGTCTGTTGCCTGCCACGTCACGCATTGTGCTCACCCGAGACTCCATCGACTGGGCAGCCGCACGCACCCTGGGCGACCTGCTCGACCGTGTCCCGGGTGTGTTCCTCTGGCGCGGCGGTTGGCTCGGTCGGGTGGAGCAGCCAAACTACCTCGGTCGTGGCGCCGCCTCCATCGAGTACTTCCTCGACGGCATGCCATACCTCCCACTCGGGCCCGACAGCGTCACCGTTGATGCCGCCTTGCCCGCACTGTCACTTCTCGAGCGGGTCGAGGTCGAACGGTCGCCAGTCGGCCTGGTTGTGCACCTCTTCACCCGCCGCCACGATCGCCAGGCCGCCCGGACACGCATCGGCGTGTCATCGGGCGATCGAGCCGTTGCGACGTACCTCGCCGCGCTCGAGCGTCGCTACCCCAGCGGCATCGGGTTGAGTGTGGGCGCCGAGTACTTCGGCGTGAATGCACCGCAGGGCGGCAGTGGCGCGGCGACCATCACCAACGGATGGATACAGTTTGGCTGGATCCCGTCGCCACGGTTCGGCGTGCAGGTGCAGGGCGTGATCACGGCGGCAGATCGCGACAGTCTCTTCAGTAGCGGCGATGAGACGACTCGGAGCCTCGCCAGTCCCGCCATCCGCGGCATGCGCTCAGACCTGCAGGTGCGCGGGATGTGGCGCGAACGGAATGACGGCATCGGCCTGGGTGCTGACGCATTCATCGGGCGCGCTCGGTGGAACAGCACCGACGACCCGGTGGTGGTCCCCGGTGATGGCGCGTCGATTCCCGATTCGGTCATCACGCCGCCCTCGCACGATATCGGGATATTCGGGGCGATCCTCGCGTGGCGGCAGCCGTCGTGGTCAGCAACGCTGCGCGCCTTTCACCAGACCGAATGGACGCCGCTCGATGCGCGGGCCTCGGTGGGATGGAGCCCGCATGCGCGGGTGACCGGGTCGGTCGATCACGTGGTGCAGCAGCATGAGAACGATCGCAGCAGTGGCTGGACCACCGCGCGCCTTGGTGTCTTGGTTCCGTTGCTGCAGGTCGCCGTCACGGGCACGGTGACGTCGGGCCATCGAGTGGCCTCGCCGATGATCTTCGACGATCCTGAGCAGCGTTTCACGGACATGCAGGTGACCGCGGCGTTCGAGCGCAGCCGCCTGGGATTCGAGGCAAGCTGGCTCCGGACCGACGGTTGGCAGCCGCGCGCCTTCTCGCAGTTCCTGCGAGTGCCATCGCTGGCCGCGGTTGATGATGTGGAATGGGCGGTTGCGCGGGCGCGGCTGGCCGCGCTCAGCTGGCTCACGCTCGAGTCCCGCTACGAACATCCGATCCGCCTCGGCAGCCCCGACGGGGCGCCTCCGCACCACGCGCTCACCAGCGCCACGGTCCGCTCGAAGTTCCTGCGCAACTTTCCGTCGGGCATCTTCGACCTCAAGGCACAGGTGCTGGTGGAGAGTTGGAGCCCTGGCGTGGTGGGACGGGACGCCGAGGGCGAGCCAATCCCGATGCCAGGCCGGACGTTCGTACGCGGGATTTTGCAGCTCCAGATCGGCCCATTCATCGCGTACTACGATCGGGTGAACTTTCAGGCCAATCGCGCTGGCAACATCCCCGGGTATCCGTTCCCCACGGTGGCCTCCAGCTTCGGGATCCGGTGGGAGTTCGCGAATTGAGCCAGTTCGCCGGCGGACCCATCGGTGGGCGCCATGGTGACCGACTCCGGCTATATTTCAGGGCTACCCAGCGGCCGGAGTTGTCGTGGTCCTGAGCATGACCGGATTTGGTGCCGCCGAGGGCGACGTCGGCGCCCGGCGGGTCCGGGTCGAGATCCGGACGGTGAACCACCGGTACTTCAACCTCTCGATCCGCCTTCCCGGGGAGCTCGGGTCGCTTGAGGCGGAGTGCCGCGAGGCGTTGCGACGCGATTTCGAGCGGGGCCACCTGTCGGTGTCGGTCCGTTGGACCGAGGGTGCCGTAGCGGGAACCGCCACCGACCAGGTCGACTGGGAGCGGGCCGGCGAGGTCGTGGAGATGCTTCGCGCGGTCCAGAAACGTTTTGGCCTCGCGGGCAATGTGACGGCAGAGATTGTGATGCGGCACCCCGATGTGCTGCGCCGTACCGTCGAGGACGCAGCGCCCGACGATGCCTGGTCGCAGCTGGCGCCGATTGTCGCTGCTGCCGCGATGGAGTGCCGAGCCGCCCGTCTGCGTGAGGGTGCGGTGCTGGCCGCCGATCTCGGCGCGCGGCTCGACGGGGTGGGCGCAGGGTCCGTGCTTGTCGAGCAGCAAATGGGTGGGCGACTGGTGCGTGAGCGTGATCGACTGCGGGCCAACGTCGAGCAGTTGATTGACGGTCGATCCGTCGACGACCAACGGTTGGCGCACGAACTCGCGATGATGGCTGATCGCGTCGATATCGCCGAGGAACTGGTTCGCTTGAGTGCGCACGTGGCCGCGGCGCGGGATGCACTGACGCGCGGTGGTCCAGTCGGCAAGGCGCTCGGCTTTCTCGCCCAGGAAATCGGGCGCGAGGTCAATACGATCGGCTCGAAGGCCAACGACGCGACGATCGCGCATCACGTCGTGGACATGAAGGGCGAGCTCGAGAAGTTTCGCGAGCAGCTGGAGAATGTCGAGTGACCCCGCTGGTGGTGGTGCTGTCATCGCCTTCCGGTGGCGGCAAGTCGTCGATCACTCGGCGACTGCTGGTGGAGCGGGCCGACGCGGGCTACTCGGTGTCGGCGACGACACGAGCGCCCCGACCGGACGAGGCAACGGGCGAGGCCTACCATTTCCTGTCGGCCGACGAGTTTGCCCGACGGGTGGAGGCGGGGGAGTTCCTCGAGCACGCGACGTACAATGGGCAGTCGTACGGATCGCTGGTGGAGGAGGTGCGTGCCGTCACGCGTTCCGGCCGGCACGTGTTGCTCGACATCGAGGTGGTCGGGGCGCGGCTCGTTCGCGAGCGGTTCCCGGATGCGGTGCTGATCTTCGTGGTGCCGCCCAACGGTGCCGTGCTGGCCGAACGGTTGCGCGGGCGCGGCACTGAGCCGCCTGCGGTGGTGCGAGCCCGCCTCGAGCGGGCGCTCGACGAACTCGATGCGGCACCGGGATATGATTACGTCGTGGTGAACGACGACCTCGACGACGCAGTGCGCGCGGTGCATGCGATCATCGATGCCGAGTCACGGCGCACCAGCAGGCACCGGGATACGAGCGTATTACTCGATCGGTTGCGATCGGAGATCAGCGCGGAACTCGCGCGGGATTGATCCAGGCAGTACTCACACGCAGGGGGAAGCATGGAAATCTTCACGCCGCACGAAGTCGCCGAAAACACCGGGTCGAAGTATCGGGGTATCCTCGTCGCCTCGAAGTTCGCCCGGTACCTCAACGAGTTCCCGCGTGATGCGGTCGAGCGCTGGGAGCGCACCGAAGGCGTCAAGAAGCTCACCACGCTCGCGCTGATGAAGCTCACCAGCGGTGAGCTGACCTTCCGCGAGCTCCGCCGGCGCCGCACCGAGACCTGAGATGTGGGAGGGCCGCCGCGTCGTCCTGGGCGTCACCGGTGGTGTCGCGGCCTACAAGGCCGTGCTGCTCGCACGGGACCTCACGCGCCGCGGCGCGCTCGTTGATGTCGTGATGACCCGTGGCGCCCGCGAGTTCGTGGGCGCCGTGACGTTCGAGGCCGTGACCAGAAGGGCGGTCCGCACCTCGCTCTGGGAACGTGACGGCGCGCTCGACCACGTGACCGTGGCCGATCGTGCCGATCTCGTGCTCATCGCCCCCGCCACTGCACACGTGATCGCGCGGCTCGCCGCCGGCATGGCTGATGACCTGCTGACCGCGCTGGTCCTCGCGGCCCCGGGGCCCATCCTCCTCGCCCCAGCGATGAATGACGAAATGCACGCCGACGCGGCGACGACCGCCAACATCGCGACGCTGCGGGATCGTGGCTGGGCAATCGTCGGCCCCGCGGTCGGTGCACTCGCCGAGGGCCCATCGTTGCGGCCCGGGCGGATGGTAGAACCCGAAGAAATCGTTGCCTGGGCAGAACGCACCCTGGCGGGACCGGGTCCGATGCGCGGGCTCAATGTGCTCGTCACCGCCGGCCCCACCCGCGAACCGATCGACCCGGTACGGTTCGTGTCGAATCGCTCCAGCGGCAAGATGGGATACCGGATCGCTGAGGCAGCGTGGCGTCGCGGGGCCGACGTGACGCTGATATCGGGCCCATCGAGCGAGCCGATTCCGTTCGGCGTGAACACCACTTTTGTCGAGACCACGTCGGAGATGGCGGCGGCGGTGCTGGCAGAGATCGGCAGCGTGGATCTGCTCGTGATGGCCGCCGCTCCCTCCGATTTCCGGCCGTCGGTGGTGCGCGACGCCAAGGTGCCGCGGTCCGCGGGGGGCTTCACGCTCGCGTTCGATTCCACCGATGACATCCTCGAGGCGACCCTCCCGCATCGGCACGCTGGCCTCACGACCGTCGGCTTTGCCCTCGAGACCGGCGACGCGCTGGATCGTGGACGGGCGAAGTTGTCTCGCAAGCAGCTTGACATGATCGTGATCAACGATGCGCTTGAAGAGGGTGCAGGATTCGACGTGGACACCAACGCTGTCACCATCGTCGATTGCCTCGGCGGCGAGCAGCGCGTGTCGCTGCGATCGAAGGCCGACGTGGCAGAGGCCATCCTCAACGCGATCGAGGGTTACCGTGAATGACGCGACCCGCCGTTGGATCGAGTTGCAGCGCGACCTCGGCGGTGATGAGGTCATCTTCGATCGCGCGTTGCCGTTGCGCGAACCACGCGTCGCACCAATCGAGGTTGCGGTGACCCCGGCGCCCCGGAAGTCGCCGCGACCGGCGCGGGCCATTCAGGCGCCCGCCGCCGCCGCGCCTGGCCCGACCATCGAGGCCGCCCCCGAGGTAGCATGGCGCCTCGCGCCGACGGGCAATCCCGCGGCGGAGTGGCGCTCGGGAGCGCCTCCGATCCCTGGGCCGGGGCTCGCCGTCACCGTCGCCGCTCCGACGAGCGGACACGGCACCTGGGCCTCGCTGGAGGCGGTGGCCGAGGTCGTGTCAGGGTGCGTGCGTTGCCCGCTCTCGGCCGGGCGAACCCTGGCCGTGCCGGGCGAGGGAAACCCGTCTGCGGGTCTCTTTTGCGTCGGGGAGGGCCCGGGCGAGGAGGAGGACAGGACAGGGCGCCCGTTCGTCGGTCGCGCCGGGAAGATGCTCGACAAGATCCTCGAGTCGATCGAGGCCCCGCGGGCAACGGTCTACATTGGGAATGTCGTGAAGTGCCGGCCTCCCGGGAACCGCGCGCCCCTCCCTGATGAACGGGAGGCCTGCATGCCGTATCTTCATCGGCAGATCGCGCTGGTGCGTCCGAAGGTGATCCTCGCCCTCGGGACGTCCGCCGCCGAAGCGCTGCTCGGTGTGCGAAAGCCATTGGGCGAGATCCGACTCAAGGTGCACCGTTACAACGGGATTCCGCTCGTCGTGACATATCACCCCGCGGCATTGCTGCGAAACCCCAACTGGAAGCGGCCTGCCTGGGATGACGTCCGTATCGCTCGCCAGCTCCTCGACGCAATCGACTGATCCGTTCCAGGGCCGCACTGTGCCCTGGAGCCAGGAAGCCGAGCAGGCCGTGCTTGGCGCCATGGTCATCGACAACGAGGCCGCGCTTCGTGGTGCCGAACTCCTCGACGACGGGATGTTTTACCGCGAGGGTCACCGGCGCCTCTTCCGTGCCATCCGTGCGTTGGTCGAACAGCGCATGATGATCGACTACGTCACGCTGCGCGACGAGCTGCAGCGACGCGGCGACCTCGAGCTCTCGGGGGGGATCGACTACCTCGACGAGTTGGTCAATGCGGTGCCCACCGCAGCGAACCTCGAATACCACGCGAGGATCCTCAAGGATAAGGCGATCTCGCGGCGGCTGATCGAGGCCGCGACCCAGATCATTACCGAGACCTACGAGGGTGCCTCCAAGGCGACCGAGCTGCTCGACAGCGCCGAGGGGAAGATCTTCAGGATCGCCCAGCAGCGGGGCGAGGAAAAATTCATCCGGATCAAGGAACTCCTGTATCCGGCGATGGATCGCATTGATGCGCTCCAGAAGGGCAAGGGAACGATCACCGGGGTCCCCAGCGGCTTCACCAAGTTGGATGACATGACCACCGGTTTCCAGCCATCCGAACTCATCATCGTCGCGGCCCGCCCATCGATGGGCAAGACAGCCTTCTGCCTCAACTTGGCGACGCACGCCGCCCATGAGGGGCACGGCGTCGCGATCTTCTCGCTGGAGATGTCGAAGGATTCGCTGGTGCAGCGGATGCTCTGCGCCGAGGCCCGGGTCGATTCCCAGTCGGTGCGCCGCGGAATGCTCAAGCCGCCCGACTGGACCAGTCTCGCCCGCGCTGCGGGCATCCTGCAGACCTGTCCGGTGTGGATCGACGACACGCCGGCGCTCACGCTGCTGGAGATGCGATCGAAGGCGCGGCGACTCAAGGCCGAGAACGATGTGCGGCTGGTGATCGTCGACTACCTGCAGCTGATGCGCAGTCCGGAGTACTCGGAGAATCGCGTGCAGGAGATCTCCGATATCTCGCGATCGCTCAAGCAGCTCGCCCGCGAACTCGAGCTCCCGGTGATTGCGCTGTCGCAGCTCTCTCGCGCCTCCGAGCAGCGCGGCGGCGATCGGTTGCCTCTGCTTTCCGACCTTCGCGATTCGGGCGCGATCGAGCAGGACGCCGACCTCGTGATGTTCATCCATCGTCCCGAGATGTACCGGGACCTGCGGGAGAAGGCCGAGCAGAAGGGTGAATCGCTGGAGGGGCGCACCGACGTGATCCTGGCCAAGCACCGCAATGGCCCGACCGGTCAGGTGGATCTTTACTTCCACAAGCAGTTCACCCGCTTCGACAATCTCAGCGACCGCGAGAACTGAGATGGCGCGGGTGCGGTCGGTGTGGCGCTGTGCTGAATGCGGCCACCAGCATGCGAAATGGGCCGGGCAGTGTGAGGGGTGCAGCGCCTGGAACAGCGTCACCGAGGAGCTGGCCGGCGACCGCGTCATCAAGGGGGGTGGCATGGTGGCCACGGCCGCCGCGCCGATCCGGTTGCGCGAGGTCGAGGGCGTGCGCCTTGAGCGCTGGAGCAGCGGACTTCCCGAGCTCGACTTCGTGCTCGGTGGCGGGTTGGTCCCGGGGTCGATGACCCTGATTGGCGGCGAGCCTGGCATCGGCAAGTCGACATTGTTACTGCAGGCCGCCGCGCGACTTGAGGCCGGCGGACGCACCGTGCTCTACGCCAGTGGCGAGGAATCCCCCGAACAGTTGCGACTGCGCGCCGACCGGATCGGTGAGGATAGCGGCGGCGTGCAGGTGATCGGCGAGACGCGACTCGAGGCGATCCTGCGGGCCGCGCAGACCGTCGGTGCATCCGTGCTCATTCTCGACTCGATCCAGACCGTCTACACCGACACGCTCGAGAGCGCACCCGGCAACGTCGGTCAGGTGCGGGAATGCGCCGGCCTGTTGATGCGCTACGCGAAGGACACTGGTGTGGCGGTGATCGTGGTCGGGCACGTGACGAAGGGCGGCGGCATTGCCGGCCCAAAAACTCTCGAACACATCGTCGATACGGTGCTCTACTTCGAGGGTGAGACCACGCTCGATTATCGACTGCTGCGCGCCACCAAGAATCGTTTCGGCTCCGTCGACGAACTCGGTGTGTTCACCATGACCGAGCGCGGCCTCATCCCGGTGGAGAATCCCTCCGCGGTCTTCCTCGCGGCGCGCGCGGCGGGGACACCCGGCAGCGCCGTGACCGCGCTGATGGAGGGAACCCGTCCCGTGCTCGTGGAGGTGCAGGCGCTCGCCGCACCATCGGGCTACGGCACCCCGCAGCGGGTCGCAACGGGCATCGACCCGAAACGCCTCGCCGTGCTGCTCGCCGTACTGGAGCGCCGTGGTGGCACATCGTTCGCCGGGCTCGATGTCTTCGTGCAGGTGACCGCTGGCGTACGGCTCAACGAGCCCGGAGCCGACCTTGCGGTGGCCGCAGCGCTTCTCTCGTCGGCGCACAATCGTGCCACGCCCGCCGATGCGATGTATCTCGGTGAACTCGGGCTTGGCGGAGAGGTGCGCCCGATTGGCGGTGTCGAGCGACGCCTCGCCGAGGCGGCCCGCCTCGGTTTCCATCAGGCGTTCGGATCGGCGCGATCGAAGGTGACGGTCGCGGGTATCCGCCATCGTGGCCTCGAACACGTTGACCAGTTGGTGCGCACCCTTGCCGCGTGATTGCGGTGTGGTCATCGTCGCGGCCGGACGCGGTACCCGTGTCGGCGGCGAGGTGGCCAAGCAGTTCCTCGAGCTCGCCGGCGCACCGGTGCTGCTGCACGCCATCCGGGCGTTCGTGTCCCATCCGGACGTGGCGCAGGTGGTCGTTGTCCTCTCGGCCGATGACGTGGCGAATCCGCCGTCCTGGCTGGCCGCACAGGTCGGCGAACTGCTCGCCGTCGTCACCGGTGGCGACGAGCGAACCGCATCGGTGGCGGCAGGCCTCGCCGCCCTCGGGCCGCTTTGCGATATCGTGCTGGTGCACGACGGCGCCCGGCCGTTCCCGCCGCGCACGGTGATCGATCAGGGCATTGCGATCGCCCGGAACGGACACGGGGCGGTTCCCGCGATTCCGGTGGGCGACACGATCAAGCGTGCCGACGTATACGGGCAGGTGCTCACCACGGTGGCGCGCGAGGGATTGTGGCACGCGCAGACACCTCAGGCCTTTCCACGCGCTGTCCTCGTGCGGGCGCACGAAGCCGCGCAAGCCGAGGGCTTGTGTGCCACCGATGATGCCGGGCTGGTCGAACGGATCGGGGAACGGGTGCAACTCATCCCTGGCTCGCCCCGCAACGTCAAAATCACGACCCCTGACGACGTGCTCCTCGCACAGTGGTTGGCCGCACAGCCATGATCGTCCCGTTTCGCACCGAGGCGGACGTCGACGCCATCGCCCTTCAGGTTGTCGACCACCTGCGCGCCGGGAAACTGCTCGCATATCCGACCGAAACGGTGTACGGGGTTGGATCGGATGCGTCGGATGCCGGCCTCGACGCCCTGGCGCGTCTCAAGCGTCGCGCCCCCAGCAAGCCGTTCCTGCTGCTCGTATCGGGCCTCGACATGCTCACAGCGTCCGGGCTCGCAATGACACCGGCTGCGCGAGTCCTGGCCCGGGAGTTCTGGCCCGGTCCGCTCACGCTGGTGCTGCGGGGTGGGGAAGGCAGGCTGCCTGATCGGCTCCGCGGTCCGGAGGGGGGCATCGCCGTGCGCTGGACGTCGCACGCATTGCTGGCACGCCTGATCAGCGCGATCGGTGAGCCGATCACGTCGACCTCCGCCAATGTGCCGGGCACCGCGCCCTCGGCCGGGGCGACTGGTGTGCCGGCGATCTTCCCGGAGTCAGTGGAGTCAGGCGAACTGCTGGTGCTGGACGGCGGTGTCCTCGGCAACGTCCCGCCGTCGACACTCGTCGATTGCACGGGGCCGGTTGCACGACTGGTTCGCGAGGGCGCCATTCCGCGAGCCGAACTGCGCGCGCGGGCGGGGTCGCTGGCGCCGTGACGATGCGCATTCTCGTGGTGTGCTCTGGTAACACCTGTCGATCACCGCTGGCCGCGGCAATGCTGGCCGAACGGATTGCGCGGCATCCTCAACTGGCAGGCACGATCGTAACCTCAGCGGGCACGTCGGCATGGCCCGGCGCCCCAGCCTCCGACGGGTCCCTCCTCGTGGCGCTCGAGCGCGGCATCGACCTCTCGATCCACCGATCACGTCCGCTCACCGCCGGGATGGTCCACGCCGCTGACATGGTTCTGGTGATGGGCGAGGCACATCACCGGCGGGTCGCGGAATTCGGCGGCGCCAACCGCACCCACCTGCTGTCCAGCTTCGATCCCGACAGCGCTGGTGCGGATGTCCCCGATCCATTTGGCGGAAGCATTGAAGCGTACCGCGCGACGGCAAAGGCGTTCGACGCGATGCTGGATGGCGTGGTCGCCCGCTTGCTCTCCGAGCGGCCCACCGGGCACTCACCATGAATGTCTCGCCGTGCACGCGAACATTTGCCTTGTTGGGTGATCCCGTGGCGCATTCGCTCTCGCCACGCATGCAGAACGCCGGTTTTCGTGCCGCCGGGATCGACGCCGTGTATGTCGCGTTCCGTTGTGATGCAGATGCAGTCGTGCCGACGATGCATCTCCTCGCGCGCGCCGGCGGCGGTGGTAACGTCACCATCCCGCACAAGAGGGTTGCAGCCGATTGCGCGCCCGTGACGGCACTCGACGCAGGCACCGGAGCAATCAACACGTTCGCGGGGAGCGAGAACGGGTTGCTCGTCGCGAACACCGACGTCGAGGCGGTGTCGGCTTCGGTCGCGGCAATGGGCGATCCGGATGGTGCGTGGCTGATCCTCGGCACCGGGGGTAGCGCACGCAGTGCGGTGGCGGCTGCCGTCGCCGGCGGGCACCCGGTGGCGGTGTCGTCGCGCGATGCGGCACGGGCCGACGCGTTTGCAGGCTGGTGTGCGGAACTCGGCGCGACGGTGGTGCCGGGGGCGATAGCGGCCGTGGTCATCAACGCGACACCGCTCGGCCTCGCGGACGGCGACCCGCTTCCTTGCGACCCAGAGGCATTTCCGGATGTTCGCGCCGCGCTCGACCTCACCTACCGTGCCCGCGGGACGACGACGTGGTGCAGCGTGTGGCGCGAGCGAGGTGTTGAGGCGCTCGACGGCCGCGAGCCGCTCCTGTGGCAGGGTGTTGCGGCCTGGCGGTACTGGTTTCCGGGCTGCCTCCCGCCGGTTCAGGTGATGCGGGCCGCACTCGCCGATGACGTGGCCTGACCCGCTCCGCTCCGCCGAGCGGTGGCTGCTGGTGCCCGAGTGCATGACCTGCGGCGCGGCGGTGACCGAGGCCAGCGAGCCGCTGGTATGCGCGGTGTGCCGGTTGCGATGGCGTGCGCTCTCCGATCCGGTCTGCGTCACCTGCGGCGAACCGACTGATCTCGGCGTGGCGTGTCGGCTTTGCGTGGGTTGGCCGGACGGGTTCAGCGGTGCACGGAGCGCGGTACGGCTCGATACCCCGGTTCGTGAGTTGATCCACGCCTTCAAGTACGATGGGTGGTGGCGGCTCGCCGACGCGTTCGCCACCCGCATGGCGCCACTGCTCGCCGCGCAGGATGGCGATGCCGACCTCGTGCCGGTGCCGCTCTCCCGGCGCCGTCGCAACACGCGGGGCTATAATCAGGCGGCACGCCTGGCCGATGCAGTGGGACGATTGACGGGCATCCCGGTCGATCGCGGGCGGATTCGCCGGCTACGCGACACCGGCACGCAGACCCGGCTGACGCCCGCGATGCGACTGGTGAACCTGGCCGGCGCATTCGCGGCCACGGCGAGCGCGCGCCGCGCGGTGCTGGTCGACGATGTGTTCACCACCGGCGCCACATTATGTTCGGCGGCCACGGCGCTCCTTGATGGGGGTGCGGAGGCCGTAAGTGCCCTGACATTTGCCCGGGCCGCTCCGCCGCTCACCGACGCGGCGACCCGGATCGACATCACCACCCTACTTCGTTCAAGTGAGGCTGCAGCATGAGCATTCGTGTCGGCATCAACGGTTTCGGACGCATCGGCAGGAACGTGGTTCGCGCAGCCAAGGCGGCCGGGATCACCGACATCGATTTCGTGGCGGTCAACGACCTCACCGACACGAAGACCCTGGCGCACCTGCTCAAGTACGACTCCGTGCACGGACGCTTCCCGTTCGAGGTAACCGCCGTTGACGGCGGGCTCGACGTTGGCGGCGACCTGATGAGGGTCTACTCGGAGCGCGACCCCTCGAAGCTGCCATGGGGCGAGCTCGGTGTCGACATCGTGCTGGAGAGCACCGGCATCTTCACCGATCGCGACAAGGCCGCGATGCACCTCACCGCCGGCACGAAGAAGGTCGTGATCTCGGCGCCTGCCAAGGGCGAGGACAAGACGTTCGTATACGGCGTGAACCACCTGGATTACGACCCGGCCAAGCACCACGTGATCTCGAACGCGTCGTGCACCACCAACTGCCTCGTGCCGGTGGTGAAGGTGATCCGCGAGCAGTTCGGATTCGTGCGCGGCTTCATGACGACGGTACACAGCTACACCAACGACCAGAACATCCTTGATCTGCCGCACAAGGACCTCCGCCGCGCCCGCGCCGCCGCGCTGTCTATCATCCCGACCAGCACCGGCGCCGCCAAGGCCACGTCACTCGTCATCCCCGAGGTGAAGGGAAAGATCGACGGGATCGCACTCCGTGTACCGACCGCCGACGTGTCGCTCGTCGATCTCACCTGCACGGTCGAGCGGGGTACCACGGTGGAAGAGGTCAACGCTGCGTTTCGCGCCGCCGCCGATGGCGCCCTCAAGGGAGTGCTGTTCGTGAGCGACGAGCCGCTGGTCTCGGTCGATTACATCGGCAACCAGGCGTCGAGCACCGTCGATTCGATGTCGACGTCCGTGGTCGACGGCACGTTGGTGCACGTCTCGTCCTGGTACGACAACGAAATGGGATATTCGGCGCGCTGTGTCGATATGATCCGGCACATTGGCGCGCAGTTGTGAGCAAGCGGACGCTCGCCCAGCTCGACGCCGCGCACTTCGACGGACAGCGAGTGGTGGTGCGCGTCGACCTCAACGTCCCGATCACCGATGGCGTGATCGGAGACGACACCCGCATCCGCGCATCACTGCCCACGATCCGCTTCCTGCGCGAACATGGTGCGCGAGTGGTGCTGCTCTCCCACCTCGGTCGCCCGAAAGGCAAGCCGGATCCCGCCTTCTCGCTGAAGCCGGTGGCCCGCGAGCTCGAGAAGCAGCTCGGGATTCCGGTGACCTTCCTGACCGACCCGGCCAGCGACTCAGCCGCCGCCGAGGTGCGTCACCTCCCGCGCGGCGGCGTGGCGCTCGCCGAGAACACTCGCTTCTACCCGGGCGAGGAGCAGAATGACGCCGGCCTCGCGGCGAAGTTTGCAGCGCTCGGTGACATCTACGTCAATGACGCATTCGGTTCGGCACATCGCGCCCACGCGAGCACCGAGGCGATCGCCCACCTCCTGAAGCCAGCGGTTGCGGGGTTCCTGCTCGAGCGCGAGTTGCGTTTCCTCGGGGAGGCCGTCGAGCGACCCGAACGGCCGTTCGTCGCGATCCTCGGTGGCGCCAAGATCAGCGGGAAGATCGACCTCATCGAGGCGCTGCTGCCGAAGGTCGATCACATCCTCATCGGCGGAGCGATGGCGTGCACCTTCTTCCGCGCGATGGGACTCGAAACCGGGAAGTCGCTGGTTGAGGAGGACCGGGTCGACATGGCGCGCCGGTTGATCGATCAGGCGGGCCCGAAGTTGGTGCTCCCCACGGGCGCGATGATCGCCGAGCGGCTCGAGGCCGGCGTCGAGACGCGGGAGGTTCCGCGCGACGCCATTCCGGCGGGCTGGGCAATGTTCGACATCGACGGAGCAAGCGTGAAACATTTTGCGGACATCATCCGGAAGGCGCGCACGGTTATCTGGAACGGTCCGATGGGCGTCTTCGAGACGCCACCGTTTGACGCCGGCACGCTTGGTGTGGCGCATGCGATGGCGGCGGCGACCGACAAGGGCGCCATCACGATCATCGGTGGCGGCGATTCAGCGGCAGCCGTTGCAGCAGCCGGACTCGACGACCGGGTCACGCATGTCTCGACCGGTGGAGGTGCGTCGCTTGAGTTCCTTGAGGGCAAGCCGCTCCCGGGTGTCGCCGCACTGGACGACGCGTCGTGAGCCGCACACTTCTCTTTGCGGCCAACTGGAAGATGCATGTCACGCCCGGCGAGGCACGCACCTACATGGACCGGTTCCTCGAGGTCGATGAGCCGCGGGTCGGCCGAAGTCTCGCGTTCTTGCCGCCGGCCGTTTCGATCGAGGCGGTGGCACGTGCACTGGCCGGGCACGATCACGCCGTCGTGGGCGCCCAGGACGTGCATTGGGAACCAAAGGGTGCATTCACCGGCGCGACGTCGGTGTCGCTCGCACGTGGTGCGGGCGCGGCCGCGGTACTGGTCGGCCACAGCGAGCGGCGGCATGTCTTCGGCGACACCGATGAGCAGACCCGCCGCAAGCTCGACGCGGTGGTCGACGGCGGGCTTCAGGTGATGCTGTGCGTGGGTGAGACCCTCGATGACCGCGAGGCCGGGAGGACCGACGAGACGACCGCCAGGCAACTCCGGAGTGCGCTCGAGGGAGTCGACCCAGGGATCGATCTCGTGATCGCCTACGAACCGGTCTGGGCCATCGGAACCGGCCGGAACGCGACCCCCGACGACGCTGCCCGCGCCCACCGGGGAATCCGGAACGTCCTCCAGGACCTCGGCTTCGAGGGCGAGACCCGGGTGCTCTATGGCGGCTCGGTCAACGCCGGCAACGTGGCGGCCCTCCTCGCCCAGCGCGAGCTCGACGGCGTCTTGGTGGGGGGAGCGTCGCTCGACCCCGACGGCTGGGCGGCCATCTGCGCTGAGGCCTGACCCGATTATCTTTGATGGCTAGACTCAACCTGGGAAAACCATGTTTACGTTCCTGCTCGTCCTGCTCCTTCTCGATGGAATCATTCTCTCCGTGGTCGTGCTGCTGCAGGCCGGCCAGGGCGGCGGACTCGCCTCGCTCGGCGGGGGCAGCACCGGTCAGGTGCTGGGCGGTCGTCAGGCCACCACACTGCTGACGCGACTCACGTGGTGGACGGGCGGGATTTTCATGGGGCTTGCCCTGATTCTCTCGACTATCTCGGGTCAGCGCGGGACGAACGCGAGCGAGGTGCAGCGCCGCCTTCAGCAGGGAGCCGCGCCGGCCCCACTGCCGGCCGCGCCGCTCCCCGGTACCATCGTGCCGACACCGGCGCCGGCTCCAGTGCCGACCCCGGCTGAACCCACCCCAGGCACGCCGCAGCAGTGAGCGGAGCGGCCGGGGGCGGGACGGGGCGTCCCGCCTTCGTCCTGCTGGAGGATGGCGAGTGGTTTGCCGGCACGCTGGTCGGTGCCGGTGCCCCCGCGTTCGGCGAAGTGGTGTTCACCACCTGCATGACCGGATACCAGGAGACTTTCACCGACCCCAGCTACATGGGTCAGATCGTGGTGATGACGGCACCCATGATCGGCAACTACGGTGTCACCGCGAGCGATGATGAGTCGGATCACCCGCAGGTACGTGGTGTCATCGTGCGCGAGCTTTCCCACGGCTATTCGAACTGGCAGGCGACGCAATCACTGGCAGAGTGGCTTGCCGCCGCGAACATCCCCATCCTCACCGAAGTCGACACCCGCCGCCTGACAAGGCACATCCGCGAGCGCGGCGCGATGCGCGGAGTGATCGCGCTCGGCGAGGCGCCCGATCCTACTCTCAAGAATGAGCTCGACGCATCTCCGTCCATGGACGGACTCGATCTCGCGACGCTTGCCACCACGCCCACCGCGTACTCGCGGGGCGATGGACCGCTCGTCGTCGCCTACGATTTCGGGATGAAGCGGAACATTGTCCGAATGCTGGAATCGACGGGGCTCCGCGTCGAGGTCGTCCCCGCTGAAACCAGTGCTGCCGATGTCCTCGCCCGCAATCCGGACGGCGTCTTCCTCTCGAACGGTCCGGGCGATCCGGCCGCCGTCGGGTACGCTCCGGCGGCGATTCGCGAGATCAGCGAGAGCGGCGTCCCGACGTTCGGGATCTGCCTGGGCCACCAGCTCCTGGGCCTGGCGTTCGGAGCGGGCACAATCAAGCTCGCGTATGGTCACCGGGGCGGGAATCATCCCGTGAAGGACCTTGAGAGCGGCAAGGTGATCATCACCACCCAGAACCACGGCTTTGCCGTTCAGGGCGGGCCCGACGGCGTTCCGGGGGCTCCGGACCTGATGGTGACCCACCTGAACCTCAACGATGGGACGGTCGAGGGACTCCGGCATCGCTCGCTGCCCACCTTCGCCGTGCAGTACCACCCGGAGGCCGCTCCGGGGCCTCACGATGCCTTCCCCCACTTCGGCCAGTTCCTCGATGCGATCCGCCTGCGGCGGGGCGAAAGAGACGCAACCTCTTGACAGACAACACTTAAGCGTCGTACATATCGGCCCGAATGGTGGGGTCACGGACGGCCCCAGCCACCTCCCGAGGGACCGATGACTAAAGCCGATCTCGTCGAACAGGTGACTGCAGCAATCGCCCGCACGTCTGGGCCGATGATCTCGAAGAAAGATTGCGCTCGCGTCGTCGACGCCTTCCTCGACGCGGTCAAGCAGGCACTGCGCGACCAGCACAACATCGAGGTTCGCGGCTTCGGCACGTTCAAGATCCGGCGCCGCAAGACCCGCATGGCGCGCAACCCGCGCACCGGTGAGCCGGTCGAGGTGGCGGCGCGTCCGGTGCCGGTATTCAAGCCCAGCAAGGAGTTACGCGCTCTCGTTGCCAACGAGGAGTACGATCCGGCTGACGATGACGATGACGACGACTTGGACGACGAGTGACCGCGTTTCGGGTTGAAGTCTTCGCCAGTTACGCCGAATTGCTTGGTGCAGAAGAAGTTGCGGTTGAGTTGCCCAGCCCAGCGACCATCTCGATGCTGACCGACGCCCTCCGCGCCTTGCCGGGGGGCGACCTGCTTCCGCCCCAACCCGTTGTTGCCCGCAACCTTCGGATCGCCGCGCCCGGAGACCCGATCGAATCGGGCGACGCCATCGCGCTCCTGCCGCCACTCGCCGGCGGCTGAGCCGATGCCCGCCCTCACTACCGATCCGATAGACCTCGCTGCCCTGGGCGCCTCCGTGATCCGGCCCGGTTACGGCGCGGTCACGAGCTTCGCCGGCCACGTGCGGGACCATCACGGCGGCCGCACGGTGGAGCGCCTGTCCTACTCGGCATATGCCGCGATGGCTGAGCAGGAGTGCGGGGCCATCGCCGAGGAGGCGATGAATCGTTGGGAGGTGGTCGTGGCGATCCGGCACCGTCTCGGCGACCTCGACATCGGTGACATCGCCGTCGCGGTCGCCGTCGGGAGTGCGCACCGCGCCGAAGGATTTGCCGCCTGCCGTTTCGTGATCGAGGAGGTCAAGCGCCGGGTCCCGATCTGGAAGCACGAGCACTATGCCGACGGAACGTCGGCGTGGGTCGATCCGACTGCTGGCGTTGAGCGTAGGGAGTCGGAGGGACCATGATCGTCGACACGCTGCAGCGCCCGCTGCAGTCACTCCGGATTTCGGTGACCGACCGCTGCAACCTGCGGTGCAACTACTGCATGCCGGAAGAGCACTACACCTGGCTCCCGCGCGAATCGCTCCTCACGTTCGAGGAGATCGTGCGGGCGGCAACTGCATTCGCGCGCGTGGGCGTGCGCAAGCTGCGCCTCACCGGTGGCGAACCATTGCTGCGTCGCGACCTGACGGGCCTGATCCGGATGCTCCGCGCCATCGACGGGATTGACGAGATCGCGCTCACCACCAACGGGCTCCTGCTCGCGCCCGTGGCAAGTGCGCTGCGTGATGCGGGTCTGGATCGGGTGACCGTGAGCATCGACACGTTGCGCCCCGAGCGGATGGCCAGCTTCGCGCGGAGCACGCGTCACGCCGACGTGATCGCAGGGATCAACGCGGTTCGCGATGCGGGGTTCACGGGCACCAAGCTGAACGCCGTGGTGGTGCGCGGCTACAACGACGACGAGCTCGCCGACCTGGTGCGGTTTGCGGCGGCGCACGATGCAGAGATGCGGTTCATCGAGTACATGGATGTCGGCGGTGCAACACGCTGGCGCGACGATCGCGTGGTGACGCGAGAGGAGATCGTGGGCGTGCTGGCGACGGCGTTCGCTGCCCCCACGCGAGGTCACCGACCAGATGATCCGCACGCCCCGGCGGAATCATTCGCCATTCCCGGAATCGGGATGGTCGGGGTGATTGCGTCGACCACAACTCCATTCTGCCGCGCCTGCGATCGGGCGCGACTCACCGCGGACGGAACGCTCTTCACGTGCCTCTACGCAACGGGGGGACACGACCTCCGCGCGCTCCTCCGGGATCCGGCGCCTGATGAGAGCGCACTCGATCGCACAATAGCGAGGATCTGGAGCACACGGAGTGACCGGGGCGCCGAGGAGCGAGTCGCCGAGCCGGATCGCCAGCCGCTGGTGGCGCTGGGTGATCTTCGCGCCGACCCGCGTCGCGAGATGCACGTCAGGGGCGGTTGACGAAACATCCTGGGCGGCCGGGGCGTACATGGCGTGCCCCTTTAATGCACAGGATGCCCAATGAAGTTCCAGCACCTTCTCGGCGGCCTGCTGGCCGTCGCCAGCGCTACCCCGGCGTTCGCGCAGGGTCCACTCCCCATCAAGTATTCCGGCCCGACAACCGTTGCGGCGATAACTGCTGGCGACCTGATGAGCCGACTCTACATCTTTGCCGACGACTCCATGATGGGTCGTCAGGTAGGCACGGTGTACAACCTGATGGGCACCGCCTACGTCGAACGCGAGGTGCGCCGCATGGGCCTCCTCCCAGCCGGTGACGACGGCTTCTTCCAGGACATCGGGATGGCTGGCCGTGCATTCGACACCACCGCGTCCACGCTTTCGGTCGACGGCGTGAGCTTCCGACCCGGCGCCGACTTCCTCGCCGCCAGCGGCGGGAAGGCCGTGGCCAGTTCCGGCGCCGGCGTCGTGATGTGGGGCAGCGTCCTCGACACCATCGGCAACCCCACGCCCGAGCAGTACCGCGGGAAGTTCGTGGTCGTCCGTACGCCCGTGATTTCGCAGGGATTCAATCAGGCGGCGTTCATCAAGTCCGCCGGGTTCGCGCGCTACCAAGCGATGATCGCCTCCGATGCCGTGGCCGGTCACGTGACGGTCGCCAACGGCGACTTCTCCCCCGCAACCATCGCCCGCGCCGTATCCGGTGCACGCGTCGGAATGTTGTCCCGCGACCCGGCACCCACCGACCTCACGGTGATGGCGAAGGTGGCTGATGCAATGCTCGGGGCCCCGTTCGCGACTGCACTACCGGGAGCCGCCGGCAAGACGGTGAGCGCACGAGCGATGTTCATCGATTCGCCACGCGGCGGTCGGAACGTGATCGCCAAGCTCGAAGGCAGTGACCCGAAGCTTCGTGGTGAGTACGTCGTCATCGGCGCGCACAACGACCATATCGGCTTTAACAATCGGCCGGCCGATCACGATTCGCTGAAGCGTTTCAATGTTGCCTTCCGGCCGCAGGGCGCCGATACCCGCAACACCCTGGAGCTGATCAAGGACACGGCGAAGTGGGCGGCCCTCAATACGGAACTCGCCGCCATCAGGGCAACGCGTGCGCCTCGGACGGACTCGATTTTCAATGGTGCTGACGACGATGGGTCGGGCAGCATGGCGCTCCTCGAGATCGCGGAGGCGTACGCCTCCGGGAAGGTCAAGCCGAAGCGGTCGATGCTCTTCATCTGGCACACTGGTGAGGAGGCGGGAATGTACGGCTCGGGGTTCTTCGCCAAGCACCCCACCGTGCCGCGCGACTCCATCGTGGCGGCGCTCAACATCGATATGATCGGCCGGGGTGCCCCTGACGACATCACAGGCCAGGAGTCGGCTGGTGCGCTCGTGCACGGCGATACGAAATATGTCCAGCTCGTCGGGTCCCGGCGCCTCTCTCGCGAGCTCGGCGACGTGATCGAGACGGCCAACACCGGTAAGGACTTCGGCTTCCGTCTCGACTACGCGCTCGATGCCAACGGTCATCCGCAGAACATTTACTGCCGGAGCGACCACGCAAGCTACGCGGCGTACGGCATCCCGGTGGCGTTCTTCACCACCGGTGGTCACGCGGACTATCACCAGGTGACCGACGAGCCGCAGTACATCCGGTACGATCACGCGGCGAACTTGACCCGGCTGATCTTTGACGTGTCGCTGCGCACCGCGAACCTCGACCACCGTGTGAAGGTCGACAAGGCAGGCCCGTTCGACCCGACCGCAAGGTGCCAGCAGTAGACTTGCTGCGCTTGAGTAGCGGAACATTCATGCGCCCTCCTCCGCCCGGACAGTTGCCCCGGCGCGGGGGAGGGCGTATGTCTTCGCGACCCCGCCCTCACCACGACGGATGCCATGGCCCTCCACGTTGCCCTGCTCGAAGCGCTCACCGCCCCCGCGACGGCTGCCGTCGCTCGGCACTGCGCCACCGCTGATGCGCCGCTGCACCTCATCGGGCCGCTCCAGTTCGCCACCGACGATCCGGCACTCCGCGATGCGTCCGAAGGCTCCGCGTCGGTCGACATGTGGGTGCATCCCGGCTGGCGAGAATTTCGTGACGCGATGAGCCGGGAACGGTGTCTCTATTTCGGCACGGAGGGCGAGCGGGATGCGCGCGACGCGCCGTACCGACCCAACTCGGTGCTGGTCTTCGGCGATGAGGCGGGCAGCATGCCGGAGCGGATCCGCGAGAAGTATCCCGACCGCCTCTTCCGCCTCCCGGTACCGGACCGCCGCAAGACGGTCGTGCTGGCGGATGCCGTGGCCGCCGTGCTGGAGATCGCCGCGCCGCGAATCAGCGACGCCCCTGTGCGCCCGCCCCGGAAGCGCCGCCACCACTGAGGAAAACTTGGGCCAACCCACGGCCCGGTATAACTTTGCAGGCACGGATGCACTGCGACGCGCCGCGCACACGGCGCCCACCCTCCTCGCGGGCCATATACACCCATGTTCGAGAAGATCACGGTAGTTGGAGCGGGCAATGTCGGCGCCACGGCAGCGCAGCGCATCGCCGAGAAGCACCTCGCTCGCACGGTCATCATGGTCGACGTTGCCGAGGGTGTGCCGCAGGGGAAGGCGCTTGATCAGTGGCAGTCCGGACCGGTCGAGGGCTTCGATGCCCGCATCGTTGGCGCCAACGACTACTCGCTGTCCAAGGGCTCCGAGCTGTTCGTGGTCACCGCCGGCATCGCCCGCAAGCCGGGGATGAGCCGCGACGACCTCGTGCGCACCAATGCCGGGATCGTCAAGTCGGTCGGCGCCGAGATCAAGCGCGCCGCCCCGAACGCGATCGTGATCGTGGTGTCCAACCCGCTCGATGCGATGTGCTACGTGATGCGCGAGGCCACCGGCTTCCCGCGCGAACGCGTGATCGGCATGGCCGGGGTGCTGGACACCGCCCGCTACCGGATGTTCCTGTCGGAGGCCCTCGGCGTGTCGGTCGAGGACATCCAGGCGATGGTGCTGGGTGGGCACGGCGATACGATGGTCCCGCTGATCTCCTACACCACGGTGTCGGGCATCCCGGTGACGCAGTTGCTGAAGAAGGAAACCCTCGACGGCATCGTGACCCGGGCCCGCAACGGTGGCGCTGAGATCGTCGCACACCTCAAGACCGGATCCGCCTACTACGCACCCAGCGCGGCCGCCGTGCAGATGGTCGAGGCGATCGTGCTCGACAAGAAGCGCATCCTCCCGTGCTCGGCGTGGCTGCAGGGCGAATTCGGCCTCAGCGATGTCTACTGCGGCGTCCCCTGCCTCCTGGGTCGCGAAGGCCTCGAGCAGATCATCCCGATCACGCTCACCGCAGAGGAACACGCGGCGCTGCACGCCTCCGCCGAGGCGGTGCGGTCGATTCAGGCGATCGTCTGAGCGGGACGTGAACGCGCTCATCGGGTTGTGGCGTTCGACGATCGGGAAGAAGATCGCGATGGCGCTTACGGGACTTCTGCTCGTGGGCTTCCTGATCTCGCACATGATCTCGAATGTGCTGGTCTTCGTCGATGGCGCGTCGCTTGACCACTACGCCGCCTGGTTGCGCGGTTTCGGCCCGCTCCTCTGGATCCCGCGCCTGATCCTCCTCGGCGCCGTCATGATTCACATCACCGCTGCGTTCCAGCTCACCGCCATGGCCCGCGCCGGACGAGGCGGCTCGTATCGCGAGCACGACCGCCCGGCGAGCACCTATGCGTCGCGCACCATGCGGTGGGGTGGGGTGCTGATCCTGGTGTTCATCATCTTCCACATCCTGCACTACACCGTCGGCATCATCCACCCCGACTTCCGGGTCGGTGAAGTGGGCCGCAACCTGGTGCGGGGAATGGAGTCGAAGCCCGTTGCCATTTTCTACCTCGTTTCGATGATCGCACTCGGCGCGCATTTCCTGCACGGGATCTGGTCGGTGTTCCAGACACTCGGGATCAACCACCCGACCTGGAACCGGTGGCGGCGCGGGATCGCGATCGGCCTCACCGTCCTCGTGGCCGGCGGTTTCGCCTCAATTCCCGCTGCGGCGTTGCTGGGATGGCTCCATTGAGCGGGGCGCCCGATATTCCCATGCACCTCGACGACCGGATTCCCGACGGCCCGCTTGCCGAAAAGTGGGATCGGCACCGCTCGGCACTGCGGCTGGTGTCGCCGGCCAACAAGCGCAAGTATCACGTGATCGTGGTGGGGTCAGGGCTGGCTGGCGCGTCGGCGGCGGCGTCGCTCGCCGAACTCGGCTACAACGTGTCGTGTTTCTGCTTCCAGGACTCGCCGCGGCGGGCCCACTCCATTGCAGCGCAGGGTGGCATCAACGCCGCGAAGAACTACCAGAACGACGGTGACTCGATCGAGCGCCTCTTTCGCGACACGATCAAGGGCGGCGACTTCCGCTCCCGCGAGGGCAACGTCTATCGGCTCTCGCAGGTCTCGGGCGACATCATCGACCAGTGCGTGGCGCAGGGCGTCCCGTTCGCGCGGGAGTATGGTGGCACGCTGGCCAACCGCTCGTTCGGCGGCGCACAGGTGTCCCGCACCTTCTACGCCCGGGGCCAGACCGGCCAGCAACTCCTGATCGGCGCGTACCAGGCGCTCGAGAGACAGATCGCACGGGGCGCGGTGACGATGTACACCCGTCACGAGATGCTCGACCTGGTCGTCATCGATGGACGCGCCCGCGGGATCGTGGTGCGCGACATGGTGACCGGTGCGATCGAATCGCACGCGGGGCACGACGTGGTGCTCGCCACGGGCGGTTACGGCAACGTCTTCTATCTCTCGACCAACGCGAAGGGCTGCAACGTCACCGCGGCGTTCCGGGCGTGGAAGCGGGGGGCGGGGTTCGCCAACCCGTGCTTCACGCAGATTCATCCGACATGCATCCCGGTGAGCGGGGATTATCAGTCGAAGCTCACCCTGATGTCGGAGTCGCTGCGCAACGATGGACGGGTGTGGGTGCCGCTGCAGCAGGATGATACCCGACGGCCGCGGGACATTCCCGACGCCGAACGGGACTACTACCTGGAGCGCAAGTACCCGAGCTTCGGCAATCTTGCGCCACGCGACATCGCATCGCGGGCCGCCAAGGAGGCGTGCGACGAGGGGCGGGGTGTGGGTCGCGGCGGGCTCGGCGTCTACCTCGACTTCGCCACTGCCATCAACCGGCTGGGAGAGGACGTGATCCGGGAGCGCTACAGCAATCTCTTCGAGATGTACGAGCGGATCACCGGCGAGAACCCCTACGAGACCCCGATGCGCATCTACCCCGCGGTGCACTACACCATGGGCGGCACGTGGGTCGACTACAACCTCATGAGCACGCTGCCCGGGCTGCACGTGATCGGCGAGGCCAATTTCTCCGACCATGGCGCCAACCGTCTCGGTGCCTCCGCACTGATGCAGGGGCTGGCCGACGGCTACTTCGTGCTGCCGTACACCATTGGTGACTACATCGCGAGCACCACGTTCGCCGAGGTGGATACGTCGCACCCGGCGTTCGCCGAGGCAGAGCAACTGGTACGCGAGCGCACCGTACGCCTGTTGACCATCAACGGCAACCGGTCGGTCGATTCCTTTCACAAGGAACTCGGCAAGTTGATGTGGGACTACTGCGGGATGGCCCGCTCGCGCGAGGGACTGGAGGAGGCGCTGCGGAGGATCCCGGTGCTTCGCGCCGAGTTCTGGGCCGATGTGCGCGTCCTCGGATCGGCCGACACGCTCAACCAGTCGCTGGAGAAGGCCGGCCGCGTGGCCGACTTCATGGAGTTCGCCGAGCTCATGTGCCGTGACGCGCTGGAACGCGAGGAGTCGTGCGGTGGGCACTTCCGCGTCGAGTACCAGACGCCTGACGGCGAGGCGCTTCGCAACGATGACGAGTTCGCGCATGTCGCGGTGTGGGAGTACCGGGGCGAGGGCGTGCCCGCGAAGCGGAATGTCGAGCAGCTCGAGTTCGAGTTTGTGCAGCTCGCGACCAGGAGCTACAAATGAGCACGATGCGTCTCACCCTCAAGGTCTGGCGCCAGGCGGCCCCGGACGCCAAGGGAGAATTCCGTACCTACCCGGTTGAGGCCGATGACCACATGTCGTTCCTCGAGATGCTCGACGTGGTCAACGAGGGGCTGATTGCCGCGGGCGAGGAGCCGATTGCGTTCGACCACGATTGCCGCGAGGGAATCTGCGGCTCGTGCGGGATGATGATCAACGGGAAGGCCCACGGCCCGCGCGCGGCGACGACCGCCTGCCAGCTCCACATGCGGTCGTTCAAGGACGGCGATCACATCCTGATCGAGCCCTTCCGTGCCAGTGCATTCCCGGTGATTCGTGATCTCGTCGTCGATCGATCGTCGTTCGACCGCGTCATCCAGGCGGGCGGGTTCGTCTCGGTCGGCACCGGCGCGGCGCCCGACGGCAATGCGATCCTGGTCCCCAAGGAAATGGCCGAGCGATCGATGGACGCCGCACAGTGCATCGGTTGCGGTGCGTGCGTGGCCGCGTGCCCGAACGCATCAGCGATGCTCTTCACCGGCGCCAAGTTGAGCCACCTCGCCATGCTCCCCCAGGGGCAGGTTGAGCGCTACCGACGCGTGCTCGGCATGGTCGGCCAGATGGACATCGAGGGATTTGGTGGATGCACCAACTTTGCAGAGTGCGAAGCGGCGTGCCCAAAGGAGATCTCGATCGAGAACATTGCGCGTATGAACCGCGACTACCTCAAGGCTTCGCTGCGTGAGCGCGAGGAGACCGGGGCAGGGGCCTGACGGCCCGCAGCGTGAGTCTGGGGTTGGCCCTGCTGGGCGGGTGCGCGCTCGCGCTGCCCGCCCAGTCGCGCATCCGGGTCACGCCGATGGGTCAGGGGATCGCGACGGTGAGCCGCATGTCGCCTTCGCCGATCGGCGAGCCGGTGACCGAAGCCCGACTGGTGCAGCCGATGGTGATGGTCGATATCGCGTTCGGTGAAAGGCTTGGCGCCACCGTCACGCTCAACGGCGAGGGTCTCACCATGCCCGGCGGTCAGGTGACGGCCGGGGGTTGGGGCGAGGGATTCGTTGATCGTCGGCATCCCCATACCTACGTACACGAACTGATGTTTTCGGCTCGCGATATTCTTGGCAATACCGACGGGACGGCGCGACTCGCGGTGGCGGCCGGGAAGGGTTTCGTGTCGTTCGGCACCGACGACCCGATGTCACGGCCGATGCTGATGTATCCGGTGAACCATCACCTTTCGCAGATACTGGAACGCGCCGTCGCCATCGCGCAGTTCGAGGTCGGTCCGATCGTCGCGGAGGCTTCGGTGTTCAACGGCGACGAGCCCGCTGAACCCGGCGACTGGCCGCTCTTGCGCAGCGACGATGGCAACTGGCGATTCGGCGATTCCTGGGCTGGTCGACTCAGCGTGCGGCCGGCGCCGCAACTCGAGCTGCAGGCGTCGTACGCTGATGTCCATTCGCCCGAGCACCGCCCTGGGGCGGGCGGCGAGGCACGCAAGGTCTCCGCGTCCGCGCGCTGGCGCGACGCACCCGCCTGGGGTGAGCGGTATGCGATGGTGGAATGGGCCCGCACCTCGGAGCTCGACGGGTTCTTCGTGTTTCACTCGGTGCTGGGAGAGGTGATGGCGCGGCGCGGTCGTCTCGGCGCTGCCTATCGTTTCGAGCGAACCGAGCGCCCGGAGGAGGAGCGACTCGCCGACCCGTTCCGTTCCCGCCGACCGCACCTCGAGAATGCCATCCTCGGGATCACGCGGTGGACGATCCACACGATCCGGGCGGAGTATGACGCCACGGCGCTGGATGGCACCATGCGGCTGGCCCCATTCATCGAACTCACGACCGGTCGTGTCGCCGAGGTCTCAGGCGGGGTCTTTGACGTGGTTGCCACCTACGGATCGAACCGCGCTGGCACACTCAGCGTTGGAGTGGTGATGGGGTGGAGGAGCAGGAACCACCGGATGGGTCGCTACGGCGTGCTCGCCCCGGACCACGCCGGGATGTCGCCACACCACGGGCACTGAAGGCCACACGGGACGCTTCGCGTCCGGAGATCATACAGCATGACATTGCGTTTCCCTGGCTGGCTCGTCCTCGCCAGTGTGCTCCCTGCGTGCAGCTCAACGCCCACGAATCCCGGACCCGAGCCTCTCACCTACACGGCCGCGATCGTGGCTGGGCAGGGGCAGTTCGGGTTTCCATCGACTGCCCTGGCTGTTGACCTCAAGATCCGCGTCGTGCTGAACGGTACGAAGCCAGCCGCCAACCGAACGGTGACATGGGCCATCGCGACAGGTGGCGGAACTATTCTGCCCGCGAGCGCAATCACTGACGCCGCTGGTGAAGCCACCGCGCGCTGGACCCTCGGCGCCGCCACGGGACCGCAGACGGTCACGGTGAACAGCACCGGCGTCGCCAACCAGCTCGTCTTCACCGCGACCGCGCAGACCACCCCGGCGGTGACGCCGACGCTCGTCGCAACGGTGCCGATCCCGGCCAACTACGGAATCCACGACACCTTCGTGCGCGACGGCTTGGCGTTCGTGATGGCATGGAACACTGGCATCCGGATCTACGATGTCGGCAATGGCATCAACGGCGGATCGCCCGCGTCGCCGCAGCTCGTCTCCAGCGTCATCACCAACATCAATGGTGTCCCCGGTGGACCGCAAGCGCACAATGCGTGGTGGTTCCACAATCCCGTCACCCAGCAGAAGCGCTACCTCTTTGTTGGCCAGGAAGGGCCGGCGAACATCGGTACCACGTCGTCGGGCGACATCCACATCGTCGATGTCTCCAACTTGGCATCTCCTGTCGAAGTCGGCTTCATCCGCGTCGCCGGCGCCGGCGCGCACAACTTCTGGATGGATGAAGCACGGCAGGTTCTCTACGCCGCCTTCTACAACGGGGGTGTGGCGGCGATCGATGTGTCGGGCACCCTGAATGGCGACATGTCGGGCCGGATCATGGCCCGGGTGCAGCCTGGCGGCGGATCGACCTATGTGTGGGGCGTCATGCAGCTCGGCAACACGCTGTACGCATCCGACATGCTGAGCGGGTTCTGGGCCCTCGACGCGGTCACCCTCGCCACGAATGGCGGTGGCTTCAACGTCGACGAACGGTTCAGCTCCGACCTCTGGGCGGTCGGGAACTGGGCCTACAGCGGCACCTGGGGTACGCGCTCGGGCACGCGCGGGAACGCCATCAAGATCTGGTCGCTCTCGGCATCGGGCGTCCCGACGTCATCGGGCCAGATCGTCGTGGACAACGTCGGGACCATCAGCGACGTGGCGGTGACCGCCGACGGCAGGGCGCTGGTCGCCACCGCGGAGAACCTCGCATCGCCCGGGCTCCTGGTGTATGATCGAGTCAACCCCGCCAGCCCATCGCTCCGTGGTCGTGTAATCGTGCCTGAGGGTCTGCACACCGGCGAACTCGCGGTGATCAACGGCCGCTCGTACGTGTTCGCGGCGCGCAATCCGGGTGGCGCTGGTCCCGCACTGGTCATCTACGACATCACCGGAGTCGTTCCGTGACAGTTGTCCGCAGCCTGATTCTCCTCTCGTGTATTTCCCCCTGCGCGGCGAGCATGCTCGTCGCGCAGGATCGTATCACCGGTTTCGCGCCCACGCATGTTGCCTCCGAGCTCCGGCTCGAGGCCCAGCTTCGGGCCGTGCCCGATACCGTATCGGCGCGCCGGCACGCCCGGGTGCTGGCCGGTGCCCCGCATGTCGCGGGAACGCCTGCCCAGCGGGCCACTGCCGATTATGTGCTGCAGCAGATGCATGCGTGGGGTCTCGACACGGCGCGGGTGCCGTTCCGCGTATATCTCCCCTATCACGATTCCACCATCGTCGAACGCATCAGGCCTCGCCGCGTGCGCCTCAACCTCGATGAACCGCCGGTGCGAGGCGATCCCACCACCGCGCAGCGTCGCTGGGTCGCGATGAACGGCAACTCCGGCGCTGGCGACGTGACTGCACCGCTGGTGTACGTCAACTACGGCCTGCCCAGCGATTACGCCGCGCTGGACTCGATGGGCGTGCAGGTGGCAGGCCGCATTGCCATCGCCCGGTACGGTCGATCATTCCGTGGCATCAAGGCGCGCGAGGCTGAGCTGCACGGCGCGGCGGCGCTGATCATTTACAGCGACCCGCTCGACGATGGATTTGCGCAGGGTGACGTATACCCTGCGGGTCCGATGCGGCCGCCGCAAGGGGTGCAGCGCGGGTCGATCTTCAACGGTCAGGGCGATCCTACCACTCCGGGATGGGCGTCAACGGTCGACGCGCGCCGCCTTCCCATCGACTCGCTAAAGGTTCCGAAGATTCCGGTCGTGCCGATATCGTATGGCAACGCCGAGCAGTTGCTCGCCGGGCTCGACGGTGCATCAGTGCCATCGGGATGGCAGGGTGGGCTACCGTTCCGCTACCACGTTGGCAATGGCGCAGTGCGGGTGCGCGTCGCGGTGTTTCCGGAGCGCGGTGATCGCGCGTTCAAGACGATCTACAACACGATGGGCACGATCCGAGGTGCCGAGTTTCCCGAGGAGTTGGTGATTGTCGGCGGCCACCGTGATGCCTGGGGACCTGGCGCCGCTGACAACGTGTCGGGTGTGGTGACGATTCTCGAGGCGGCGCGCGCCTGGGGCGAGGCGCTGGCGCGCGGCGAGCGCCCGCGACGGACGCTGGTGTTCGCCACGTGGGACGCCGAGGAATGGGGCCTGGTGGGATCGACCGAATGGGCCGAGTTGATGCGCGACGCCCTCAGCGCGCACGCGGTGGCGTACCTCAACGTGGATGTGTCTGCGGCGGGTCGCCTGTTCGGCTCCAGCGGTACAGCCTCGTTGCAGGACCTGATGCGCGATGCCACCAAGACCGTCCAGCAACCCGGTGACAGCGTCTCGGTGTATCGTGACTGGGAGCGCCGCACCGTCACGTCACAGCGGCCGGTTCCGCCGATGGGCGACCTCGGCGGCGGCTCCGATTTCGGTCCGTTCTACAACGGCCTGGGCATTCCCTCCTTCGACTTCGGCTTCGGCGGTCAGGGCGGCGTATACCACTCGGCGTACGACACCTGGAGCTGGATGGAGAAGTTCGGCGACCCCGGATATCTGAGTCATGCTGCCGCAGGGCGACTGGCAGCGGTGTTGCTGGCGCGCCTGGCAAACGCCGACGTGGTGGCGCTCGACTATCACGCGCTGGGCCGCTACATCGGCGAACTCGCTGCCCGCGTCGGTCGGGATACCAGCGCCATCTCGATGAAGTCGGAACTCGATGACCTTGCCGCCGCGGCGGCGGACCTCGCCAAGGCGGGTGAGAAGTTCAACGAGACCCGCGATGCGAAACTCGCGGGCGGCGATGCGATGCCACTGGCTCAGGTGAACGCGGCGCTGCGGTCGGTGGAACGACAGCTGATCCGCCCAAGCGGACTCGTCGGACGGCCCGGTTTGCGCAACCTGATCTTTGCGGCGGACCGCGACAATGGCTATGCCAACGTTGCACTGCCAGGCATTGCTGAAGCGCTGCGGGATCGTGACAACGATCGGGCGCGCAGCGAGACGAAAGACCTCACGCAGCGGATCGAGGCTGCAACCCGCGCCGTGCAGTCTGCGACCGCGGCAGCGCGAGGGAGTTGATTCCCACGGGTCCGGCAAACACGCCGGTCCGCCATGCCTTCACCATCCGATTCGGAAGGATAGCCATGGAACTCGGAGCCTTTTCCGTCAGCCTCGCCGTGAAGGACCTTCCGGCGTCGCAGGTCTTCTATGAGAAGCTGGGATTCACGCTCTTCGGTGGCGATCCGGCGAACGGCTGGGCGATCATGAAGGCCGGGACAACCGTGATCGGACTGTTCCACGGGATGTTCGACGCGAATATCCTGACGTTCAATCCGGGGTGGGACAGTGACGCACAACCGGTGGCCGGGTTCACCGACGTCCGGGAGATCCAGTCATGGCTGCGGGCTGGGGGTGTCGCGCTCCTCACTGCTGCGGACGAGGGCACGACGGGACCTGCCAGCATCACGCTGGAAGATCCCGATGGTAACGTCATCCTGATCGACCAGCACATCTGAGCTGAGTCGTCGTGGCGGGGTCAGGACTCGGGTGGTGCTGCTGCCTGCACCCGCTCGATGAAATCGTGGATGCGGCGGGCGTTGGCGCCCACATCGCTGCCTCCCACTCGTGAGACCGAGCGCACGTCGATCCGCGCCCGACTCCCATCCTGCGCGACGCGAATCACGACGTCATCCTTGAAGCCGAACCACCGAGTCGTCGCGACCGCCTCAATGCGCCCGCGCGCCGAGTCGGCGGTGACGACCTCCCAACCCATCCCGCGCGCCACGTCGAGTGAGCGCGCGAATGCCGCGCCGGTTGAGGCTTCGAGGAAGAGTGGTGCGATGTCGGGATACGCGGCCCGCTGCTGCGCTGCCACCTCCGGACCACCGTACTCCGCTGGATTGGACGCATCGGCACGGAGCGGCAGGATTGCCTCGAACGCTGGTGGGTTGCCGAGGTCGGTCGTGATATCGTGAATCGGTGGAGCAGTGCGGGCGATGCGACGCCACTGCCACGGCAGGGCGACGACCGCGAGTCCGACGATCGTGGACACCAGCAGCAGGCCGAGCACGCGGCCGCTCGGCCGCAGCACCGCCAGCAGCGCCAACGACGCCACCGCTGCCGCAACTCCGATGTATGCCGCCCATTGCAACATCCCAAGTCCTGTTCGGAAGTCCCAGAGACCGATCTTGGTCCCGGCCCCAGCCATGAAGAGGACCAGGACGGCGAACAGGGCGAGTCCGGCGGCGATCCAGCGGGCATTAGTAAGACGTTGCATCGGAAGCCCTGGGTTGCGGGTCATGGGCGATCATGTGGAACTGAGGCGCTGCGGTGAGGAATCTAGCGCCGGGCGGGCAAGCGATCGTTCAACCCGATCGACGTACACGCTCGCCGACATGTCGCCACTCACGTTGAGCGTGGTGCGGGCCATGTCCAGGATCCGGTCAACCCCGAGGATGATCGCGATGCCCTCCGGCGGGACGCCCACGGTCGCCATGACCAGCATCATCAGCGGGAGCGAGCCACCGGGAACACCTGCGGCACCGATGGCGGTCATCACCGAGAGCACGACGACGATCGCCTGGGCGCCCAGGTCGAGGTGAATGCCAAAGACCTGGGCCAGGAAGAGGACGGTCACTCCCTCGAAGAGGGCGGTGCCGTTCATGTTCATCGTCGCGCCGAGGGGAAGCACGAACCCGGCGATCTTCGGTTGGACGCCCAGCTCCTGCTCGGCCGTCGCGATCGAGGTGGGGAGCGTCGCCATGCTCGAGCTGGTGGAAAACGCAGTCACGACCGGTGCGGTGATCGCCCGCCAGAAGGTGATCGGGTTCATCCGTCCCAGGACCCGGACCAGCGTGGAGATGCCGAATAGTGCGTGGAGGGCGAGGCCAAGCAGCACCACGAACACGTACATGCTGAGCTGCTGGAGGATGCCCCATCCAAACTGCGACGTGATCACGAAGACCAGCGCGAACACGCCGTAGGGCGCCAGCTTCATCGCCCAGTTGATGACCGCGATGATCGCGTCACCGATCCCCTCGAGCACCGCAATGACCGGCTGGGCGCGCGCCTTGGGGATGATCGTCAAGGCCGCGCCGAATATGAGCGAAAAGAAAATCAGCGCCAGCATGTCCATGTCGGCGGCGGCAGCCACCGGATTGCGCGGTACGATGTTCACGAAGGTCGAGATGCCGAATTCGACGGCGCCCGATTGGGCCAGCCCATCGGCGCCACTGGAGAACTGCGCCATCAGTGCGTCACGCGTCTCGGCCGACAGGCCGGCGCCGGGTCGTATGGTGTTCACTAGGGTAAGACCGATCAGCGCAGCAATGAGCGTAGACAGGGCGAAGTAGCCCATGGTGCGCCCGCCCAGCCGACCCAGGGTCTTGACGTCGCCGATACCGGCAACACCAAGGGTGATCGAGGTGAAGACGATTGGTACGACGGTCATGAAGAGCAGCCGGAGGAACACCTGTCCGACGGGGTAGGCGACATTGTCGCTGGCGAAGGCCAGCCACGCGGCGTCGGCGAAGTAGTGGTTGCCGAGGCCGCCCACCACCGCGCCGAGCACGAGACCGATGGCGATCTGGGTGTGCAGTTTCACCGAAGCTCCTCCGTTGGCTTGCTCACGAGCGGCGCAAGATCAACGACGGAGCGCGCACCGAGTAGGAATGCACGCTCCGTCAGTTCAATATCCCGGCTTCGCCCGTCAACGGGTGAGCACCGGCTCCAGCGTGCGGGCATGGTCGACCCACTTCGACACCGTCCTGACGGGGGGCACGACCCGGGTAAGGTGCTTCTCGTCGTTGACCCGCGTCATCGCCGAAACGAGGTTCTCAGGGGTGCGGGCGCCCAGTTCGGTGACGTTCTGGGTGCCGGCCGACTCAAGCAACTGACCGAATTCCGACCCGACCCCGGGGACCCGCATCAGGTCGGCTTGGCGCGTCCAGGTGAGGAGCTGCTTGCCGGAAATTCCCGTCGCCCGTTCGAGCTGGAGACGCCCTTCGTCGGTGGCACAGCGTTCGAGGAGGTCGCCAGTGGTGCGAACTCCCGAAGCGCCCAGACGCTCGGCGAAATGCTCGCCGACTCCCTCAATCTCCTGAATCTTGTAGGTCATGGTGTGCCTCCTCTCGTGCAGGTGCATAGACGCCGGATCTGTCACGGCTGAACAGGAAAGGTAATACAAACGACTTGATATTGCAAGGCCTAAACGATTGCAGTATAATGGTTTACAGACTTTGTGATTGTCCGCAACAGGCGCTGCCTCTGCGGTGCCAGATCGGTGGCGGCTCGTTGCGTGACCCGATGACCGGCTAGTTTTCGTCGCCGCACTTCGGCCTCAACCGGTTCGATTTTCGGGAAACACCTCCAGCCGAGGGCCCATGGCCGTCAGTCCCGAGTTCCGAAGTTTCGTGATTGAACAGCTCGGTCGGGTCGCGCCG
>JBKJMX010000061.1:0-28306 GCA_046596135.1 Gemmatimonadales bacterium | reverse complement strand
TATTCAAGCCGATGGGTTTGAACAGCTTCGCGCGCCATTTGCGAACGTCCGCAATCGGGGCGACGCCGGCGATCCGTGGCCGGGGACCAGCGACCGCAACACATTCGGGCTGATGTCTCGTCCGTCCGCGACCAATTGGGACACAGCACCACTCGGTGTCAGGGTCGACCACATCATGGCGTACTCGAGTGGTCGCATCACCTTCCGGCTGACTCGTGGTCCGGCGTCCCTCATCATGTCGACCGCCACGGCGGCGCGAGTGATGGTCAATAGTGAACCGTTCGCCGAATGGCGAGAGGTGCTCGCCAGCGGCGATCAACTCATGGTCGCCGTTGACAGCGTGCAATCGAGTGCAGGCGGACGGACGATCGCCGAGTTTGTGAGGTGGAACGATGGCGGTCCGCGGGAGCGAACTCTGGTGGCGTCGGGCGTGCGCCCGGACACCCTCCGTGCGCAGTTCATGGTTCGTCATCGACTGCAAGCGAGGGCAACACCAGGTGGTTCAATCGCCGGTGGTTCAGCCGTGGGCGATTTTCTGATAGCCGGGCAGGCGGTGCACTTGCGGGCGAGCCCTGACCCCGGCGCTGCGTTTCTGCGCTGGACCGGCGACACGGTTTCGGCCGGCGCACAGCTTGACCTCGTCATGAACCGACCATGGTCGGTAGCTGCCGAGTTCATCACCCCGGTGACGGTGTCGCCGGGCGCAGCGGTGACCGCGCTGCTCGGTGGGCTGGCGCTGACGCCCACGGTCGCGGCGTATCTCGACATGATCGGCAACCGCAACGGCACCTACGACGTTGGCGACCTCCTCGCATGGCTGCGCTTCACGAACCAGTCGATTCCATCCACGTTGCTCAGCGTCACCCGAGAGGCATCGCTTCGATGAACCGGTATCGCTGGTGCGTATTGCTCCTTGGCAGCCTGGCCTGCACCGAGGCACCGGCCACTCCACCCCAGCCAGGGATGCTCGTCGTTGAACTCGTTTCGACCGGGGTGTCTGACGGTGCGCTGCTCTTCACCATCAGCGGTGGGCCGGTCGACGCTGTCACGGCAGTGTCCGCGACCGTCACATCCCGCACGGATGAAACCGGCACGCATGTGTTCGTGAGCGGAGCCCTTGCGCCGGGCGCCATTGTTCGCGTCGCGGTCCCCGATGTGGCATCGGCGCCTGCATATGTGGTGTCACTCGAGCAGGTTGCTGACGGTCGAACGTTCGCGCTCGTGGATCCCGCGTTCGTGACGATTCGGATTGGGCGGGGTCCGTGAGTCGTCGCATCGCGGTCGTCGGTGCCGGCCCCGCAGGGCTCGCCGCGTGCGAGCGCCTCCGCAACACCGGCCACGAAGTGCACCTCTTCGATCCACAGCCGGGCGGGTTGATGCGGACCGTGCGGCACGACGGCTGGATCATCGAGGCGGGCGCGCACACGATGTCGACCACCGACGGAGAGGTCGCGGCGATGCTGCGATCGCTCGAGATCGACCATAAGGAGTCGCCCGTCGTCCCGGCGGTGCGGGGCCGACAGGTGCTTCTGCACGGAGCCCCGATTCTGGTGCCGCTTTCTCCCGGCGACCTGGTGGCTTCGCCACTGCTCTCGATGCGCGGCCGGTTGCGTTTGCTCCGGGAGCCGTTCATCGCCGCCAAGCCTGGCGGGCCCGACGAGTCGGTCGAGGAGTTTGCACGCAGACGTTTTGGGCCCGAGGTGGCGGTTCGCATCATCGATCCCATTGTGGGCAGCAGCACCGGCGGCGACCCGCGGCAACTGGTTGCGCGGGCTCTCTTCCCGCAGCATGTGCAGTTCGAACAGGCAGGTGGTTCGGTGTTGCGAGGGGCGATGCGGGCGGGGATGCAGGCCCGGCGCCGCAAGGCCGGCGTCACGACGCCGCCGTCATCGCACGCGAGTGGGATCGACTGGATCGTCGGTGCGTTGCTGGCAAATGCGAACGGGTCGCTGCACCGCGAGCGCGTGACTGGCATCGAGATCGGCCCCACCGGTGCAGTGGTCCGCTGGCGGGATCAGTCGGCGCAATTCGATGGGATCGTGCTGGCCGTTCCGCCGGCAGCGTTGCGCGCGATGTCCCGCGAGGGCGTTGACGCGACGTCGCTCGACGCCGTCACCACAATGCCCTGTGCATCGGTGGCGAGTGTGTCGCTGGGGTATCGTCGAGAGCACCTCACCAAGCCTCTCATTGGCGGGTCGCTGCTTGTCCCCTCGAGCGAGCGCCTGGCCGTACTCGCGACATTCGCGGCCGACGCGATGTTTCCCGGCCGGGCGCCGGACGGGCACGTTCTGCTCACGAGTATCGTCGGCGGGGTCCGTCACCCCGTTGCGTTCCAGGATGACGATCACGCTCTCGCCGAGCAGGTGCATGCTGCACTCGTCGGAGCGATGGGATTGTCCGCCCCGCCGGTGATGGTGCACGTAACCCGATGGGAGGGGGCGATGCCACAGCCGGTGGCCGGGCATTTCGGTCGCCTCGCGGCGGCGGATGCGGTCGAGGCCGGGTCGCCGAGGATCACGTTGGCTGGTGGATGGCGCGGGGGGATGTCGATCGGGGAAGCGATGGCCAGCGGCATCCGCGCCGCCGACCGTCTTGCGGCGGAAGCGGCGCGCTAGCGTCCCTTCGTTTCGAGCGCTTCTTCCTTCAACTCTTCTTTCAGCTCTTCCTTCAGTTCGACCTCCACCCGCTCGGCCTGGATCGAGACCTTCACGTGGGCGTGAATCCCCATGTAGAGGTTGGCGATCCACACCAGGGCGAACCACGCCACGATGTACCCGCGCCAGCCGGTGAGGACCAACTGGAAGTCCGACATCCACACCATGGCGAGTGCCACGTAGTGGCTGAAGCAGTATTCACAGGTGAAGAGGTAGAAGAACTTGCGCCGCAGCGCCGAACTCCGTCGGCGGGCCTGCCGTTCACAGTAGGTCCGGGGCTCCCGAAACACTTCCTCGTGTGTCACCGTCCATGCTATGCACGCGATCGGGATCGCCAGGAGGAAGAGCCAGGCTATCTGGGTGCCAATTGGCATCGGGAGGATCTCCGGCGAAGGCGGTATGGTCCCGGGCGCGGTGCCCGGCGGTAACAAGTGACTTGCAGACCTGAATAGCGGCGATAGAATCACGGTCCCGCCAAATCAAACCCCGCAGCAACCAAGGAGTTCCAGCATGAAGCAGTGGCGACTCGCCTGCATGATCGTTTGCCTCGGCCTGATCGGCCTCGTCTCTGGCGTGACCGCGGTGCCTGCTCAGGACCGTCTCAAGACAATGCCAGGGTATGAACAATATCAGCGCATGGTCCCGCAGATGGCGAGCTCGGTCAAGCTGGGTACGCTGCAGGGGATGACCTGGGCCGATTCCGACAAGGCCATCGAGTACACCCGCGATAGCAAGCGCTGGCGCTTCGACATTGCCAGCCGGAAGACGACCGAGACCACCGCACTGGCTGCGGCGCCGGGACGGCGGGGCATCGAGCGGGGGCGGCAGGCTGAGTCGGCGACGTCGCCCGACAGCATGCTCAAGGCCACTCATCGCGACCGTAACCTGTGGATGAGCGGTGCCGACGGAAGCAATGAGGTGGCGATCACCGCCGACGGCAGTGCTTCCGACCGGATCAAGTACGGCACCGCGTCGTGGGTGTACGGCGAGGAGCTGAGGCAGACCACCGCGATGTGGTGGAACCCGGGAAGCACTCGCCTCGCCTACTACCGCTTCGACGAGAAGCCGGTCCCCGACTTCCTGCTGCAACTCGACCAGACCAAGCTCTACAGCACCATCGACATCGAGGCGTACCCGAAGGCGGGCGAGGACAACCCGGTGGTCGATCTGTTTGTATACGATGTCGAGTCGAAGAAGTCGGTGAAGATGGATGTGCGCGATGGCAAGCCGTTCACCAACGACGTCGTCGGGCACTACGTGTACAACGTCGGCTGGTCGCCCGACGGCAGCGAAATCACGATGAACCGCACCAACCGTCGGCAGAACATCATGGAGTTCGTCGGTTGCTCGCCCACCACGGGCGCGTGCCGTGTGATCGTGCGCGAGGCCTGGCCGGCGAGCTGGACCGACAACCATCCGGAGATCCGGTGGATGGCCGATAACCAGCGGTTCATCTGGGGTTCGGAGCGGAGCGGCTTCATGAACTACTACCTCTACGACCGCTCCGGGAAGCTGCTGACAACGCTGACGTCGCACCCGTTCGAGGTGGGCAACATCGTGCGAGTCGACGAAAAGGCCGGAGTGCTGTATTACACTGCCCGCAGCGGTTCCAATCACATGATGATGCAGCTGCACCGCGTTGGGTTGAACGGCAAGAACGACCGCCGCCTCACCGATCCGGCGTTCAATCACACCATCAACATGGCGCCCGACGGGAAGCATTACGTCGATGTGGCGCAGACCCATGACACTCCGCCGGTGACGCGCCTCTACGACGCTGCCGGGAAGATGGAAGCCGAGCTCGCTACCAGCGATCTCACGAAGTTCCGTGAGCTCGGTTTCCAGCCGGCTGAACTGTTCACCTACAAGGCCGGCGACGGCGTCACCACGCTGCACGGAATGCTGTACCGGCCGTCGAACTTCGATCCGTCGAAGAAGTACCCGGTGCTGGTGAGCGTCTATGCTGGGCCGGGATCCAACGGCGCGCGCGAAACCTTTGCGATGCCGAATCCACTCACCGAGTATGGCTTCCTGGTGGTGTCGCTTGACTCACGCAGTGCCGGCGGGCGGGGCAAGGTGTTCATGGATCCGATCTACATGCGCCTGGGCACGGTCGAGGTCGATGACCAGGCAGCGGGTGTGAAGGCGCTCGCCGAGCGTCCGTATGTAGACGGTAAGCATGTCGGGATCTTCGGTACGTCGTACGGCGGCTATGTCTCGGCGATGGCACTCCTGCGTCATCCCGATGTCTTCCAGGCCGCGTCAGCGTCGTCGCCGGTCACGGCGTGGGATCATTACGACACGATCTACACCGAACGCTACATGTGGATCCCGAAGGAGAATGCCGACGGGTACAAGGCCGGCTCGGCGATGACCTACGCCGGCAACCTCAAGGGGCGGCTGATGCTGTACTACGGTACCGCCGACAACAACGTGCACCCGACCAACGCGATGCAGCTCATCCAGGCGCTGCAGAAGGCCGGCAAGAGCTTCGACGTGATGGTCGGCCCCGACCAGGGACACAGCGGAATCAACCAGGCGCGGATGATGGAGTTCTTTATCGAAAATCTGGTGGTCAAGGGGCCGATGACGAGCTGAGTGCGGGGTCTGGCGCTGGCGGGTTTCGCGCGCTGGCGAGGAGGGTGACGGCGTGCTCCGCCCAGCGCCAAGCGGGCGACGTTCGAGCGTTTGCGGGATCTCAGCACGAAGGTGGCGCCGGGCTGCGCATCGCCGCCCCCCGTCCTCGCGAATCCGCTTTTCACAATTGGTTGGCGACTTCAGTCGGTTGGTTCGCCGAGCCGCGGCTTTCAGCCGCGAGGCGTCGTCGCGCGGAATCGCGGGCCCCCTTGCGCCGGGATGTGCCCTGATGCATTGTATATACAGTCGTATTGTGTGGAATGCGATTCTCGTGGGATCCAACAAAAAGTGAAGCGAATCGCGTGGCTCGAGGATTCGACTTCGCGACGGCGGCGTCGATCTTCGAGCATCCGACACTCGAGCGTGACGACGATCGACGGGACCATGGCGAGGCGCGCACCATCGCGATCGGGGTTGTTCAAGGCGTCGAGATCACCGTGGTGTACACCGACCGCGTCGACCGAGTGGGCACCACCGAACGACGCATCATCTCTGCACGAAGGAGCAATCGGCATGAGCGCGAAGCGTATCACGAGACGACCTGGTCGCTCTTCCGCCGCCCGCTTGGGGAAGGCTGATCGCGCGGCTCTACTCAGGATGTCGGACGAAGAGATCGCTGCCACGTCGCCGCCCGAGCTCGCCGACCTGCCCGTGGGGTTCTGGAAGGACGCCCGACTCGTTGTGCCTGTCCCGAAGGATGCGATCTCGCTCCGCGTCGATCGTGACGTCCTCGATTGGTTCCGCCAGCAGGGGCCGCGATACCAGAGCCGGATGAACGCCGTGATGCGCGCCTACATGGAGCACGCGCGGTGCGAATGAGATGTGCGATGGGTGCTACCACCCGAAGTCGACTAGGCGGCGATACAGCCCCAGACCTCAGGCGCTTCATGCGCGAACTGGCAGCTATAGGGCTGGCTGCCATCGCCATTTGCAGCGGTTGCGCCAACCGCCAGGTGGTGGAGTCGCCGATCCCGACGATCAAGATCGACGAACAGATCGGGCAGGCTTTCTCGGGGTATCTGTCGATCCGGGCCGGCTGGATCGGGCGCATGCCGCCGTTGATTATTTGCGACCCCATCAGCGGTCCGCTGGTCGCATCTGCCGCGAGGGGGAGCAACATGGTCAGTTCAGTCCGCGTGATGAGCCCCTGCCCGCGATCTGAACGTGACGGTGGCACCGTCGTCGACAGGGATAAGACACTGGTGCTGAGAAGTCTGAGCGCATCAGGCGATTCCATCTTTGCCATGATGGAAGAGATCGGCCCGCTCGCGCTGCGGAGGGAAAGAGTCACCTTCGTGTTGCTCCACAAGGGCACGCCACTCGAACGGCTGATTTTGGCCGAGATCGCGCTGGTGTCATCGCTGCTGGATTGAGGGAGTGCCCCGGCTTGGGCCACACCAAACGTGCTGAGCGCAGCGTAGCCCTTTTCCGTGGAGCGGTAGGGAATCGAACCCAGAGCGAAGCGCTCGCGACTTCAGTCGCTTTGTTGGCCGAGCCGCGGCTTCAGCCGCGAGGCGCCGCTTGGTTCGCCGAGTCTCCGATCGCCTTCTACCACTTCTCCATGGTCACATCCGCCAGCACCCCCGCCAGATCGTTGAACACCAGCGAGGTCGGTTTCGCCGGCATCACCGGAAGTTCAATCTCGGTGAGCGCGCCCTGCACCTTCACGCGGAGCCGGGCGACCTGCCCACCTTCCAGTTGGAGCGTGACGGGGACGTAGGCCAGAAACGTTTCCGGCACCTTCTGCTGCTTCACTCGGAGCTTCACTTTGTAGCGCCCGCTCTCGCCGGGCTCCGCGAGCCACGCCACCTTGTACTCGGGAATTGCGGTGGTGTTGAGCCACTGGTCGAAGAACCAGCCGAGCTCGGCGCCGGCGTGCTTTTCGGCGATGCGGCGGAAGTCGGCGGTGGAGGCCGAGCGGCCCTTGTACGTCTCGAAATACTCGCGCATGGTGCTCTCGAACCGATCCTCCTTCATCGTGCGGAGGTCGAGCATGAGGTTCCGGAGCATGTGAAGTGTCCACGCGCCTTTCTGGTAGACCACGAGGTTGTACTCCGAACCGTCCGACGCGGTCGCGGTGCGGTAGCCGAGGCCGACTGGACCGACCTCACGCTGCCGCGTCTTGAGGTCCGCCTTCCAGCGTTCGAGCTGGTCGAAGTAATACTTGCTGCTCTTCTGCGCGATCTGCGTGTACCAGAGCCCTGAGAAGTTGGAGAAGCCCTCGCTCAGCCACTGGTCGCGGTAGCTGGCGAAGTCGACGCCGATGCCCCACCACTGGTGGGCCACTTCGTGTGCGCGGAAGAACTGGTCGAAATCGTCGCGTCCGTCCTCGCTGAGAGCGAACGTGGAAAAGCTCAGGTGAATGAGACCGGGAAAGGCTTCGCCGTGGCCGTACGGGATGATGGTCGCGTAGAGCCGCTCGTGGCCCACGTCGCCAAACATGGCGGTAAAGAATTCGGACGCTTGCGAGACATCCAACGCGACCCGTTCCTTCGCCTTCCCCACCGAGCGCATGCCGAACGAACGCAACGCCTTGTCGGAGTGGAGCACGGTGATCTCGGGGCCCTTCCCCTTGCTGGCAACGACATAGTCTTCGAAGAATCCGATGTTGAACGATACGTTGCGCATCGGGGCGTCGCTCACCCAGTGCGTGGTGAGCACCTTGTTCGCCACCGCGGAATCCTTCAGCACACCCACCGAGGCGAACCGGTACGACTCGGGCGTGTGAAATGTCATGTCGAAGTGGGCACGCTGCCGGGTGTCGAGCGGCCGGGGGTACCACAGCGTGGGTGACTTGAGGAAGAAAAAGTCACCGTAGCGATCGATCAGGTCGCCGCCGTACACGAGGCGGATATCGGTGGAACTGCCGGCCGTGAGCGTCTCCGTAACGCGGAGCCAGAGCAGGGTGCCGTCTTTCTTCTTCTCGAACGGCACTGCGGTGCCATCGTAAGCGGTGGCGGAGTCGACCTCGACCCCGGGGGCGAGGTAGAACGGCAGCCACGGACCCACGACCTCGCTCGCCGTGATCTTCATCGTGGTTGTGGCCGAGAAGCGGGCTTCACCAGCGCCCGTCCGCGCAAGCGTGGCGTTAATGACGTAGTGCGAGACGCCGTACGGCGAGTTCACGTCTGAGCCGTCGGTCGGCACAAGCTCGTTGCCGAACTGGGCGGCGCTCTCGGTGGTGCGCACAAAGCCGACACGACGCGCGCGGGTGAGGAGTCGCACCGGTTCGGCGCTGAGCGGATCGATCTGCAGCATGACCGGGCCCGCGCCGGCGCGGTCGATGTGGGCGTAGAACGCGCCGGCTTCGTTGCCGTTGAGGAGCGGCAGCATCAGCTCGGGGCCGAAGCTCTCGTCGTCCTTCGGCTTGATGAATGCGAGTGCGTCGTTGGCGAGGCCAGACGCGCCCGACATCGGGGCGAGCGGTCCGAACTTCACGCTACGCTCGAGCTCGGCGAGTGTCGAGTCGGTAAAGAGGAAGAACACCCGTTCGAGTTTCGCATCGACGGCGGAGTCACCGAGGAGGCGTGCGAGCTGGCCGCGTTCGATGGCGACAGGCGCGGTGAACTGGAACCTGCCAGTGCCCACGAACATCGCGCCCACCACTCGGCCGTTCACCGGTTTGGCGAGCCAGAGCGCGCCGCGCTCCAGCTTGATCTTTCCGGTGCCGCGGGAGATGACCACGTTCACGACTTGGGCACCCTGTGCCGGGTCCGGCTCCAGGTTGAGCAATGTCTTGAACAAGGTGCTGGGCGCGTCGGGAGGGGCCTGGGCGGTCAGTGGGCCAACGGCCAGCATGAGAACCGCGCACAGAGACAGGGAAGGGCGATGCATGGGGCCGCCTCGCGAGAAGGATGGGGGCTTCACGGTGCAGTGCTCACTTGGAAAATACTTCACGGCGGCGCAAAGTGAGGCGCCAGGGGGTTCTCGGACGCCCCTACCCATCTCCCGCTGCGGCGGTAGCTTTCCCCGACACTCCCTATGCCCACAACCCTCGAACAACTCTCCAGCATTCTCGCCGACCGGTACCGCATCGAGCGCGAAATCGGCGCGGGCGGCATGGCCACCGTCTATCTGGCGTACGACGTCCGGCACGACCGCAAGGTCGCCCTCAAGGTGCTCCGCCCCGAGCTGGCCGCCGTGATTGGCGCCGAGCGGTTCCTCGTCGAGATCAAGACCACCGCGAACTTGCAGCATCCCCACATCCTGGCGCTGTTCGATTCGGGCCGCACTGGGGACGCCGCGGGCGGGCCGGACTTCGTCTATTACGTCATGCCGTTCATCGAGGGGGAGAGCCTGCGCGACCGGCTCACCCGCGACAAGCAGCTCCCGGTGCATGAGGCCATCCTGATCGCGCGGGAGGTAGCCGACGCGCTGGACTACGCCCACCGCCACGCGGTGGTCCATCGCGACATCAAGCCGGAGAACATCCTGCTCCACGGCGGGCACGCGCTGGTGGCGGATTTCGGCATCGCGCTCGCCGCCTCGCGCTCCGACGGCGGCTCCCGGATGACCGAGACCGGGATGTCGCTCGGCACACCGCACTATATGAGTCCCGAGCAGGCGATGGGCGAGCGGGACATCACCGCACGGAGCGACGTGTACGCGCTGGGATGCGTGCTGTACGAGATGCTGGTTGGCGAGCCCCCGTTCACCGGGCCGACCCCGCAGGCCATTGTGGCACGGGTGATGACTGAGGAGCCGCGGCGTCTCACGCTGCAGCGGAAAAGCATCCCGCTGCATGTCGAGGCGGCGGTCAATACGGCGCTGGAGAAGTTGCCGGCCGACCGGTTCCCGAGCGCGGCGGCGTTCGCTGCCGCGCTCGACGCCACATCCTTCACGATGGCGATCCCCGCCGCCGGCGCCAAGGCGGCCGCGGGGACACCGCTGGTGCGTACGACGAAGTTTGCCATCCTCGCCACCGCCGCCACCGTGGCAATCGCCACCTTCGGCCTGACGCGCTGGCTCATCTCCCCCGGTACCGTGACGAGCCAGCAGAGTGCACAACTCAGCATCGTGCTGCCGAGGGGGTACGAGCTGGGCCAGAGTCAACTCTCGCAGCTCGCGATCTCGCACGATGGGACGCGTCTCGCCCATGTCGGTCTCAAGGATGGCAAGACCCGGATCTTCGTCCGCTCGCTTGACGAGGCGCAGGCCCAGGCACTCGAGGGCACCGAGGGGGGGGACGGACCATTCTTCTCCCCCGACGGCGAGTGGATCGGCTTCTTCGCGGGTGGCAAGCTCTGGAAGATCACGGTGAGCGGCGCGGCGCTGCAGACCCTCGCCGAGGCACAGTTCCACCGGGGTGGCGACTGGGGCGACGATGGCTTTGTCTACTTCGCGCCGATAAACAGCGGCACTCTCTGGCGCGTGCCGGAAGGCGGCGGCGCCGCCACCGAGGTCACCCATCTGGACACAGCAGCTGGCGAGATCAGTCACCGCTGGCCGCACCGGATTGCGGGGACGACCACCCTCCTCTATGCGGCGTGGACCGGACCGGGCAACGACGAGCACCATGTGGCGAGGCAGACCATCGGGTCGAAGGAGCATGTGCTGCTCGTCAAGGGGGGTGACGCGCCACAGTACGTCGCGAAACCGGGACTGTTGCTCTACGCCCAACAGAACCAGCTCTTCTCCGTCCCTTGGGAGCCGTCACAGCAGGATCTCGGCAAGGCGGTGCCGGAGGCGGCCGCCGAGCAGCCCAACTACAATGGCGGGAACGAAGGCACCCCGAGCTACGCCGTGTCCGACAACGGGACGCTGGTGTATATCAGCACGAAAGGCGCCTACGACAAGCGACGCCTGGTCTGGATCGGCCGGGCCGGGGCCATCACGCCCTTGCCGCTTCCCGAGCGCGCCTACGAGAACGTGGCGATCTCGCCCCAGGGGGACCGCGCCGTCGTACAGACTCGGGAGGGGACGACCCGACTCTGGATCTACGACTTCGTCCGCGGAACGTTGACGCCGCTCGCGACGGGTACCGGAAGCAGCCAGGCACCGCTCTGGACCGCTGATGGCCGGCGCGTGATCTACCGGGGCACGCGCCATGGCACGCGCAATCTCTACTGGATCCCGGTCGACGGCTCGGGCGACGAAGAGCGCCTCTCCACAATGCCCGGCCTGATCCAGACGCCCACATCCGTGTCCGCCGACGGCCGCGTCCTGTTGTTCGACCAAAGCGGCCCGGACGAGCCGGGCGGCAGCGCGACATGGGTCATGCCGCTCGACGGCGACCGCACGGCTCGCCGTTTCCTGCCCTCGCCCGCGCCTAGTCGCGATGGCCAGCTCTCGCCCGACGGACGGTGGGTCGCGTATCAGGCGAGCGTCGCGTCGCGGCAGGAGATCTTCGTCGCTCCCTTCTCGGGCTCCGGCGAGCGACGCCTCGTCTCGACCGACGGCGGCACCGAGCCGCTTTGGTCCCCCGACGGCCGCGAGCTCTTCTTCCAGAGCGCCAGCCGGCTGATGGGCGTCACCGTGACGCCCGGCACCACCTTTTCTGCGAGCCCCCCACGGGTGGTGCATGACGGTCGGTTCTTCGCGACGACCAACGGGAATACGAGCTTCAGCATCACGAAGGACGGTGCCCGCTTCCTGCGCCTTCAACCGGTCGACGAGGAGCAGGCCATCACGCACATCGAGGTGGTCCTCAACTGGTTTTCGGCGCTGACGCGGCGGGCCGCGGGCCGGGTCGAATAGGCTCAACCCAACGCTGGACGTGCAGCGGGGGCGGTGCAGCCACGAGGCGTCATGAGGCCCCCTACTTCAGGCCAATCCAGTAACTCACCTTCATCGCGAGGAAGTTGTCGCCCTTGGCGCCGATTGCATCGAGAAGATCGCCGCCATTCACCGACCTCCCGAATGGCGTCGCCCGCTGCCGGTTGTTCTGCCAAATGAGGAACGCCGTGCTGCCCGGTAGCCACTCCCAGCGGAGCACCAGGTTCGATCGGAAGGAGAGCCGGTTGAAATCGAGATTGGCGAGCGTGAACGATGCGTTGCCGTCGGTAACCGTGTACGAACTGTCCGCCATGCGGGTGATCGACGTTCCCGTTCCCGTTCCCGCCGCACCGTACTGCAACAGGTCCCTGCTTCTCGCCGCCTCGAGTTCGCCGATCTTCGAGTATTTGCCGCTCGCCGCGAACGGCTCGGCGTACCCCTCGATAGTGAAGTTCGGCGTGACGGCGTAGTTGAGCCGGAACCGTGCCGAGAGCTGGCTCCGATCGACAAAGCCAAAGATGTAGCGATTCCCGAAGGTCGCGGCCGACCCACCAGGCCTGGTGGCGATGTACTGCCGAGCGTCGGCCGAACGGGTGTACGACGGGTCCACTGATGCCTGCCAGCGCGCCCCGGGACGCACCGAAAGCGTTGACCCAAACGTCCACGACCATCCGCCAAGTTCATCGTCGGTGTGCCGCGCGTTCACACTCCAGGTCACGGGCCGGTTTGGTCTGCTGTTGAACGAACCGTTCACGTTGACGAAACGCGGCGTGCCCATCAACGGACCACCGCGCGTCTGGCCATCACTCAACGAGCGGAGATTGTACTTGAAGTTGAATGAAGCGCGCGTGAAGTTGTTGAACGTGACGGAGCTGTTCTGGCCGATGCTGGAGTACTGGCGGATACCGCCGAAGTTCCAGCCTGCCTCCGTCGTGAGCTGCACCATGTAGGTGCGGAATCTCCGGTGTGGTTTGGTGTCGCGCACGATGAAATCACCGTTGAAGTTGATATCATCGGCGGTTTGCATCCGACCGAGGTCGTTGATCTCGAATCCAGGCGACCGCGCAAGGAGCTGGAACCCCCAGAGTGTGAACCGACCGGCATTCTTGTCATGCCTAAGCGACACGGTGTATCCGCTGAGCGACGTACGGCCAGCGTCATAACGGATGTGATCCTGGTCGGGCCGCTGAAAGTAATGAGCGCTGCCGCGCTGCAACCTCGCGATGGCAGTGGAATCCCCCGCGACGTGGCTGGCACCGACGTATCCCGTCAGCTCGTACTTCCCCTGTTGCGAGCGGATTTTCCAGTCGATGCCGCCGGCGAATGCGTTCCGCGAAAGGATGTCCTGCAGACCACCGCGTTCGTCAACGAAATGGTGCGAGTAGGTGAAATTGGCTCCGGCGTTCGACTGCTGCGTGCCGAAGTCCTGTTGCAGGCGCATCACGGCAAAGGCGTTGGGCGGTTCGACGGCCACGCCATCGAATGTGTCAGGGAGGGAATCATACGAGCGTGCATACTCGCGCGGTGTCACCGCCGCGAGCGCGCCGATCGAGAGCCCCGACCTGAGTCGTCCCGTCACCTTGGTTGCAGAGAGAATCGTGGTATTGGTCGGTTGCTTGACGAAGTCACCCCGGGTGCTGCCCCGGGGCGGCGCCCCGATGCGCCGACTGTAGAAATAGACTGGCCGCTGGATGAAGTTCTGCGCGAGCCCAGTAAGCGCCTCCGCCCCTTCAGTGAAGAACGGTCGCCGCTCGGCGAACACCGTCTCGAACGCAGAAAGGTTTACATCGGCCGGGTCCGCTTCGACCTGCCCAAAGTCTGGATGGACCGTTGCGTCGAGCGTCAGGTTCGGGCCCAGCCCCATCTTGAGATCACCGCCGACCCGTGTGGCGGACTTCTCAGCGAACGGGTTGCTCGGATTCACGTCGGCGCGATACGTGAGGGAGGTCGAAGCGTACGGCAACAACTCGAGGCGCCGAGAGGCCGGAATCCCGGCGATCCCGTTGAGGGTCCCGAACTGCGAGGTGTATCCCGCGGCGTCGCGCGGGATCAGCGTCCACTGGTTCTTCTCGTTCTTGTCGGGAATGTTGCGGGTGAGCTGCAACCCCCAGACCTGCTCGATACCCGCGTTGAAACGCAGTTGCGAGAAGGGGATCCGCATTTCCGCCGACCACCCTTCATCGTCCACGCGCGCGCGCGCGCTCCAGACCGGATCGTATTGCTTCTCGCCGCCATCCTGGTCCTGCGCGTGGTACCTGTCGCCGCGCACACCGCCTGAGTTGACCGAGAAGGTGTAGCCCGTGCGCCTGTCGAGGTACGGGTCGAGAGAAATCAGGAAGACTTCGGCGTCGCTCTCGCTGTCGCGCCGGGAGACGGAGCGGCTTATCGCGTGCGCGTCGGGGCGCAGCATCCGCGCGGCGACGTAGAGCGCGTCGTCGTCGTAAAGCAGGCGGACCTGCGTGATGAAGCTGGGTGCCTTCCCCTCATCGGGGTCACGCTGCACGAAATCCGAGATGATCGGCGCCGCGGCCCAGGCGGCGTCGTCGAGGCGGCCGTCGATGGTTGGTGCCGGCCCCGTGAGCCGTGACGCGCTGGTCGATTTGGCCGGCGTCTGGGCAGCGAGGGGTATCGCCGCAGGAAGCGTGAGGGCGGCGGCCACGATGCAGCGGATGATGGCGGAGGTAAACGTCAGGTGATGCTCAGGGCGGATGTAGGATGGGCGCAAAGGACGGGGGATTCTAATCAGCACGCGCTCCCAAGACCCGAACTCATCCTCCTAGTCGATCCGTTCTCCCGTCGTGCCATCGAACCAGTGCGCCTCACCAGGCTGGAAGGCAATCCGGACCGGCTGCCCGACCGTGAGCACCGCGCCCGACTCGGCCCGCATCGTAAGCGCCGTGCCGACCGCGTCGACCGTTACCAGCGCCTCGTGTCCGAGCGGCTCGATGTCGATGACCGCGGCGTCGACACCGTCTCCGGTGCCGGCCGGCCGAATCGCTTCGGGTCGGACGCCCAGCACGACATTGGCGCCCGGTGCAACCACCGGCGGTTGCAGCTGGCCGACGGCCATCGTGAACGTGCCGCTCGATGCGATGAAGGGAGGGCCATCCCCCTCGCCGATGCGCCCCGGAATGAGGTTCATCGGCGGACTGCCCAGGAACCCTGCGACGAAGACATTGGCGGGCCGCGAGTAGACCTCAAGCGGTGGGCCCGCCTGTTGTACCCGTCCCTCGTGCATCACCACGATGCGGTCACCCAGTGTCATCGCCTCGACCTGATCGTGGGTCACGTATATGGTCGTCGTGCCCAGCTGGCGACGGAGCGTGGCCAGCTCGCGGCGCGTCTGGGTGCGCAGCTTGGCATCGAGGTTCGACAGCGGCTCGTCGAAGAGGAACACCTGCGGCTCCCGCACGATCGCGCGACCGAGGGCCACGCGCTGCCGCTGCCCACCCGAGAGCTGGCGCGGCTTGCGGTCGAGCAACGCGTCGATATCGAGCATCGCCGCCGCCTTCCGCACTCTCGCCTCCACCTCGTCGCGGGGCAGTTTGCGCAGCACCAGTGCAAAGCCGAGGTTGTCGCGCACCGTCATGTGCGGATACAGGGCGTAGTTCTGGAACACCATCGCGATGTCGCGATCGCGGGCCGGAACGTCATTCACCACCCGGTCGCCGATCCGGATCGTGCCTGCCGTGACGTCTTCGAGCCCGGCCACCATCCGGAGCGTGGTGCTCTTGCCGCAGCCCGATGGCCCCACCAGGACGAGAAACTCCCCGTCGTCGATCGTCAGGTCGATGCCGTGGACCGCCACGTGTTCCGCGCCGCGATCTGCATATACCTTCCTGACACCATCGAGTGCCACCTTCGTCATCGAGATGCCCCGTGCGTGAGAATGCGATCAGGTTTCCGGACACCTTCGTCTGGGGTGCCGCAACATCGGCGTATCAGGTGGAGGGCTCGCCCCTCGCCGACGGCGCCGGTCCTAGCAACTGGCATCGCTTCTCGCACTCGCCGGGCGGCACCGATGGAGGTGCCACCGGCGACGTCGCCTGCGATCACTATCGTCGCTACGAATCCGACGTCGACCTTATGCATGAGATCGGCCTCAACGCCTATCGATTCAGCGTCTCGTGGAGCCGGGTGATGCCCGAGGGCCGCGGGCGCGTCAACGCCCTTGGCCTCGCATTCTACGACCGCCTGGTTGATGCGCTGCTCGAACGCGGCATCGCCCCCACCGTGACGTTGTACCATTGGGACCTGCCGGCCGCGCTGGATGATCAGGGCGGTTGGCTCAACCGCGACATCGCCGACTGGTTCGCCGACTACACATCGGTTGTCGTGCGCGCGCTCGGCGATCGCGTGCCGCGCTGGACGACCCTCAACGAGCCCTGGGTGGTGAGCGACGCCGGCTACCTGCACGGCGTGCATGCCCCCGGCCACCGGAGCATCTTCGAGGCGCCGATCGCCAGCCACAACCTGCTGCGGGCGCATGGCGCGGGCATGCTGGCGATTCGCGCGGAGTCGTCGCACGAGGCTGGACTGGTCGTGAACATCGAGCCGAAGGTTGCCGCGACCGATCATCCCGATGATCTGGCCGCCGCGCGTCGGGCCGACGCCTACATGAACCGACAGTTCCTCGATCCGGTCTTCTTCGGACGGTATCCCGAGGAGATGACCGCGATCTACGGCGACGCCTGGCCCGAATTTCCCGCCGCCGATTTCGACCTCATTTCTCAACCCGTCGACTACATCGGCATCAACTACTACACCCGCAGCGTGCTCCGGAACGATCCGGCCGGCATACCGCCGCTGTTCGTTCGCGGTGTCCGCCAGCACCAACACACCCACACCACGCTCGACTGGGAGGTCTATCCGCCGGCGCTGACCCAGTTGCTCGTCGAAACCCGTGACCGCTATGGCGCGCTGCCGATCTACATCACCGAGAACGGCGCTGCATTCTACGACGCGCCCACGGCGGATGGCCCGATCGTCGAGGATCCGCTCCGCACCGCCTACTTCAGGGAGCACCTTCGCGCTGTCCACGACGCGATGGCGCAGGGGGTCGACGTGCGCGGCTATTTCGCGTGGTCGCTCCTCGACAACTTCGAATGGGGCGCCGGCTATGCGAAGCGCTTCGGGCTTTATCACGTCAATTTCGCCACGCAGCAGCGCACCCCGAAGGCGAGCGCGCGATTCTACGCCGAGGTGATTCGGACGGCGGGAGCGGCGCTGGATCACTGAGTCGGTCCCTCAGCGAGGCGGGGGCGGTACTCGGCGCGCAGATCATCGCCGAGCTCGACGGTGAAGTGCCGCACGCCGGTTTCCGGCAGCGGAAGGCGCAGTACGCCGTCGGCGAGCACCCACTGGCTGCCCTCGCTCCGCGCCATCGTCACGCCACCCGTGCGAACGACCTCAACGACACACATCGCCGCGGTCCCGGGGGGACGGATGCGCACGGTGTAGCCGCGCCAATCCGCAGGGATGCACGGGCGAAGCACCAGCGTGTTTGAGCCGCTGATCGTCACGCCGAGCAGCGACTCGAGCCCGACGCGAAACATCCATCCCGCTGATCCGGTGTACCAGGACCACCCGCCGCGACCGACGTGCGGAGGCATCCCGTAGACATCGGCAGCCACCACGTACGGCTCGGTCATGTACGTCGCGATCGCGTCGGCGCTGGCGCCGCGCACGACCGGCGTGATCATCTCGAACAACGCGAAGGCACGATCGGTGCGGCCCGCCTCGGCGAGTGCGCGGATCGCCCAGAGCGCGGCGTGGGTGTATTGCCCGCCGTTCTCGCGCACGCCGGGGAGATATCCCTTGATGTACCCGGGGTCGTTCGGGGTCGTGTCGAAAGGTGGCGTCAGGAGGCGGATCAGTCCCGCTCGCTCATCGACGAGGTACGCTTCCATGGCGGCGAGCGCCTGATCGGCGCGGTCCGGCGACGCGGCGCCCGACATTACTGCCCACGCCTGCGCGATCAGGTCGATGCGGCATTCATCGCCACCCGCCGTGCCAAGTGGTTCGCCGTTGTCGTAGTACGCGCGACGATACCATGCGCCATCCCAACCGGCGTGGTCGAGCGCCGTTTGGAGGGAGGCGCGGTACTCGCGGTAGCGTTCGGCGCGCTCATCGTCGCCGCGGTCGCGGCATGTCCGGATGAATCGCTCGAGCGTCAGGTAGAGAAAGAATCCCATCCACACGCTTTCGCCGCGGCCGAGCCGGCCGACGCGATTCATGCCATCATTCCAGTCGCCGCTGCCGATCAGCGGCAGCCCATGCGCCCCCGCGGTCAGCGAGCGATCGAGTGCGCGGCAACAGTGCTCGTACACGGAACCGGTGTCGCTCGACGCCGTCGGTTCGACCAGGATCTCATCCTCGTCGTCGGGCACCGGGGGGGCGTCGAGAAACGGCAGCTCGACGTCGAGGATCGACATGTCTCCCGTCGAGTCGAGGTAATGCCCCAGCAGGTACGGCAGCCAGACGAGGTCGTCCGCGAAGTGGGTGCGGATTCCAACGCTGGCTGGTGGATGCCACCAGTGCAGCACGTCCCCTTCGATGAACTGGTGCCCGGCGTTACGCAGCAACTGCTCGCGCATCATTGCCGGGGCGAGATACACGACAGCCGACGCGTCCTGCAGCTGGTCGCGATATCCGTACGCTCCGCCAGACTGGTAGAACGCCGACCGCGCCCAGATGCGGCAGCTCACATTCTGGTAGGTCAGCCATCCGTTCAGCATGAGGTTCATCGCCGGCGACGGCGTGTCGACCTGCACTCGGCCGAGTAGGTCGGCCCAGTACTCTCGCGCCGCGGCGAGGGCACCCGCGACCTGCGCGGGCGTGGCGAGCATGCTGCGCGCGTGGAGCGCGCTCGCGAGGTCATCGCCCTGTCCGATGGCGAAGGCCCATTCAGCCGTTTCCCCCGGTGCGATCGAGACGGCAAGCTGGAATGCGGCGCACGGGTCGATGTCGTCGCCGGTGCGCGCAGCCAGCGTGCCGGCCATCGCGACCGCTCGTGGTGCGGTGATGCTGCCGAGCTCTCCGAGGAATTCCGCGCGGTCGGACGTGAAGGCCATCGAGTCGCTGCCCGGGCCGGTGACTGTCGCGAACGCGACCGCATCCGGATACGAGGTGTTGGCGGGCCGTGTCGCGAGCAGGGTTCCGCTCTCGGCGTCCCATGCGGTGCTCACCTCCCCTCGCGCCTCGCGACGGTCGCCGCCGAGCACCCACTCGGCGTAGCAGAAGAGTGTGAGTCGACGCGCGACGGTACCGGGGTTGGTGACCCGGATGCGCATGACCTTGACCGACGCCTCGTGCGCCACGAACGCGGTGACCTTCTGGATCAATCCGGCGCTTTCGTGGCGCCAGGTGGTCGATCCGAAGCCGTGGCGCACTTCATACGCACCACTGCCTGGTACCGGGGCAGGTGTAGGCGACCAGAACTCGCCTCGGTCGTCGTCGCGCAGGTAGATCGCCTCGCCCGGCGGATCGCATACTGGATCGTTCGACCAGGGCGTCAATCGGTTCAGCCTGCTGTTGCCGCTCCACGTGAAGCCCGGCCCCGCCTCGGTCGCGACGAAGCCCGCCGTCTCGCTGGCGACGACGTTCGCCCACGGGAGCGGCGGCCACGCCAGCCCGTCGGTGCCTGAGTCGATCCGGATCACGTACTCGGTGCCGTCGGTGGTGAAGCCGCCGAATCCATTGAAGTACTGCAACGGCTCGGTTGTCGGAGCGGACGCGTCGACGCGCGGCGCCGGGCGGAACACCGGGAGAGGTGCGAACGTCACCGGCTCGGCGTCGGGCAGCTCGCCGAGATGGCGGAACAAGGTGGCCGCGTTGTCACGCGAGGTTTCCGCGATCAGCGATTCGAGCGCATCCCGATCATATCCTGCGGCGAGCAGCGCATGCACGCGCACCGTGGCTCCTGCGGGAAGGTCAATCACGCGGCGCAGTGCCACGACCGGATCGAGTACGTCGCCGGTGGTTCCACTGAGGGCGTGCCCGGCATCGAGTGCCATGGGGTTCGCGGTGGTGCGTCCGCGCCCGATGAAGCGCAGCCGGTCGGTTTCCAGCTCGAGCACTCCCGTCGGCACACCGTGCGGCGCGATCAGAGCGTGAATAAGGTGCACCGCGCGCTCGTCCGGGTCGCGGGGGCGGCGCGACGCGACAACCGCACCGAGCGCGGCGACGTGGGCTGTCTGAATGAACAGCTTCGAGAATGCCGGGTGCCCCGCGTCGGCATCGGCCGTCGCGAGTGCGACTTCGGCATAGGTCGTGAGCTGGAGTCGTCGGTGCGTGGCACCGGTGTTGGTGATCGTGTAGCGCCGACACTCGAGGTCGGCGTCGCGCGCCACCACGACGTCGGTCCGGACGACGACCTGGTCGTCCTCCCGGATGATCACCGCGCGGTCCGCACCCATCTGCGACGTGTACCGGTCTGCCGATTGGCGCACGGGCAGGTAACTGCCGGACCACAACGCACCGGAATCGAGATCACGCACGTAGAGAAACCACCCATCGGCGTCGGTGGTGAGGTCCTGCCGCCACCGGGTGAGCTGCACGTCGCCGAGTTGGGAACCGCCCCCGCCCGCAGCGCTGATCGTGGTGGCGTAGCTGCCGTTCGAGATCGTCACGTGTCGGCTCACCGCGTCATCTCGATCACGGCAGGCAGCGAGCGGACCACCACTGTACCGACCGCGGTTGCGCGTGCCGAGACCCCATTCACCACGACCGCTCCGCCGCGACCGATTCCTGGCAACTGTACCACCACTCCGCCCGGGGGGACGGTGACACCGGTGGCGATGCGCATCGTCGTGCGTGAGCCCACTCTCTGCACGGAGTAGGAGAGCTTGCCCCACCAAGTGCCGAGTTGATGGACGGCCATTCCGGGGCCATCGAGCCACGCATCGGCGATGCCGGCCCCGACGACGAGGGCGCTGTCCGATTCTTGTTCGTACGCGAACAGGTCGGCGACCGACCGGACAAAGTCGGACCCGACCCAGGTGTGCGGCATATCGCCGATGAACCGCGCGGCACGATCAGCACGCCATACCACCTCGGGCCACTGGTTCCACTCGCGTGGTTCCCGGTCGTCCATGAAATCGGAGAGGAGGGCGAGCGCGCGATCCGGATGGCCGAGTCGGAGCATCGTGCCCACGGTGCGCAGCTCGTAGGGCGTATAGGCTTCCCATGTGCTCGCGCTGTCACGACGCGCCATCGCTTCGGACCAGTACCGTTCGAAGGTGCGGTCGAGCGCCGCACGCGGCAGCCGCTCCAGCTCGCCGCCCGGTGAGACCGCAATGGTCGTGGACGTCGCATCGAAGTCGCCAAGGTCCGCAGCGCCGGGAATGAAGTCGATTTGGTGCCGCACCATCGCCGTCCCGATCGAGGCATACAGGTCACGGGCGAACTCGTCGCGGATGAGTGCGAGGCGCCGGGCGTCGTCGTCGCGACCGAGGATCGTCGCCATGGTGGCGGCGTCCTTGAACCCGCGCAGCGCGAAGAAGTCGTCCCAGTACGAGTGCATCGCCTTGGCGGAATACCCTTCGTGCGAGATCGACGGGGGCAGCAGCCCGCGGAACATTGTGTCAGTGACCTGCAGGCGGCGGAGGGAATCCATGTATGCGGCGGCGCCGGCGACGTGCGGCCACATCCGCTCCAGCATTCCCCGGTCGCCGGTGTGCCGGAAGTATTCCATGACGAGGTAGATGAACTCGCCATGGCTGTCGTGTTCAGGGACCGGGTCAGGCCCACGGGCGTCGACGCAGCAGGGGACCTTGCCATTGGCGTACTGGAACTTCGCGTACCACTCGATGAACTCGCGCACCGCGTCGGCGTGACCGAACCGGAGCAGTGCAGCGGATGTCAGCGCGCCGTCGCGGATCCACGAGCGCTCGTACGATCGTGAGCCGGGCTGGATCGCGGGGCCGTCGCGATTGATCAGGATGTGCGCGATCACCGTGGCGATGGTGTTGCTGATCTGCGCGCCATCCCCCGGCAGCGTGATCGTCGCCCGATCCACTGCGGCGGACCATCCGGCTGCGACCACCGCGAGGACGCTGTCGATCGCGGTCGCGTGCGCGGCGGTCAGCCGCGTGGCTCCGCCCGGCACCAGCGGGATCTCGATCACGATCGTGGCGGAGTCTCCGGGTGCGATATCGATCGCCCATGTCAATGCGCCAGATGGGGGGCCGCGGACCGACGTGCCGACACCGGAGGCGGGAAGGCCGCGCCGCAGGTTTTCGACAATGTCTTCACCGCGCACCATGGTGGTACTGCCAAGCGGGGTGACGGCGCTGACCTCGCGATTCACCGAGACGCGCAGCCCCGCGGGCCCAGGCACGATCGTGTCGATCGCGGTGGTGCCTCCGGGGACGCCGAGGAACTGCCACGGCGGATTGACTTGGAACGGGCGCACCGCGAGGTGGAGTGCGCCCTGCAAGCGCGTCGTGCCGATGTTGTGGATCCGGTAACGTCCGACCAGCGACGACTCGTCGGCATCGCCGAGCGCGAACGCCGTGATGTCGAGGCGTGCGGTGGGCGCATGCCATGACACCTGGGGAATCGGCAGCCGGTTGTCGCGCAGCGCGAAGGTGTGCCGCACATCGGCCCATGTCAGCAGCGTGTCGCCCACTCGCAAAAACGGCTCGACGCGAAACGACCCGAGGCCGGCTTCGAGCATGCCGTCCTCGTCGATCAGCGCTTCCTCGCGGGCGCCATCGACGCCGATCACGGTCCAGTTGGCGCGCTCACCAAGGAAGTACCGTGGGTAGCTGCCGCGAGGCGCGCCGTTCGCCACCATCTCCATGAACTGGTTGCGCGACGCAAAACCCTCCGCCGGATGGAGCCTGAGGTCGACGATGCCGGGGCTCGGGCGGCCGGGGGTATGCTCGACGGTCAACCGGAGGTATCGTGACTCGCTGTCGGGCAGGTGGATGTGATCCACCGGCCCGATGCCCCCGCCGCGCATTTCGACCATCCGCCAACTCCGCCCGTCGTCGCTCGTGCTCACCGTGTATCTCAGGGCCCGGCGGGTGGAATCCCACGTGATCGAGAGGCCGCCGAACTCTCGCGGGCGGAGGAAGTCGACCGTGATGGTCGAGGGGTTCCGGGCCGGCCGCCAGCTTGTCGCCGCATCGTCGTCGAGGATCGCGACCGATGGATGTCCGCGCACGCTGCTACTGGCGACGGCACGTGGCGCCGGCGGGTGTGGGTCGGCCACGGGCCGTGGTGTCATCACGAGGTCGTCGAACCACACGCTGCCATTGCCTCCACCGCGCCCGGCGGTGATCACCAGTTCGATTGCGGCAACGTGGTCGAGCTCGCCGCCGCCGCGGGGTCCCCACGCGAACGCCACCTGGCGCCGCCGGATCGTCACCTTCTGCCAGCCGTGGCTGTACGTGCGATCGCGCTCAGTGTACCACCAGACGTTGTCGCCGGTGCGGTCGATCAATTTGAATTCGAAGGTGTTGACGGGTGCATCGCCCCGAATCCAGAACGAGAAGGTGTAGTTGGCCGGGAGGTCGAGGTCTACGTTGCGGCGCGCGATCGCGTATCCGCCGCCTGCCCGGAACGAAAAGTCGAGCCGCATCGCTTGCCCGGTGCGTCCGGAATCGCCATGCAGCGACAGCTCCACGCCGTCCGCTGGGTGCGCGGTCCATGCTTCGGTGCGCTCGAACGAGTCCACCACAACCGGTTGCGCCGTGTCGCCTTGCAGCGATACCGTCGCGAGCAGCGTGAGCAGCATCATCCCTTCACGCTCCCGGCCATGATGCCCTGGATGTAGTAGCGCTGCAGGAAGAGGAAGCCGACGAAGACCGGCAGCACGGTCACGACTGCACCGGCCATCATCAGCTCGACGTCCTGCACGTGCTCGCCGGCGAGGTTGGCGAGGGCCACCGGGAGGTTGTAGCGTGCGTCGTCGCTCAGCACGATCAGCGGCCACATGAAGTCATTCCACGCCGCGAGGAAGGTGAAGACTCCCAGGGTCGTCATGACGGGCGTGAGCCCGGGGAGGACAACCGACCAGAAGACGCGAAATTCGCTCGCGCCATCGAGGCGAGCAGCCTCGAGCAGGGCATCAGGAATCGACAGCGCGTACTGCCGCACCAGGAAGATTCCGTAGATCGGCGCCAGCACCGGAATCATCGCGCCGAACAAGGTATTGATCAGCCCCATCTCCCGCAGCAGGAGGAACATCGGCAGCATCGCCACCTGACCAGGGATGATCATCCCCGCGAGCAGGAGACGGAACGTCGCGTCGCGGCCGGTGAACCGGAGCTTGGCGAACGCGAAGCCCGCGAGCCCGGTGATGGTCACCGCGAGCAACGTCCCGCCGATCGAGATCACGAGGCTGTTGACGAAGTAGCGGCCAAGATTCAGCGACGTGAACAGCGCGCGGTAGTGCTCGAGGGTGAAGTCGCTCGGCACGAGCGGCGGCGGTGACGCGTTTGCCGATCCGGCCGGCATGAGCGACGCCGATACCATCCATAGCAGTGGCGTGGCGGCGAGGACGGCGCCGATCACCAGTACCAGGTGCAGCAGCACGCGACGCCCGGTCCAGCGCGTCATCGCGCCGCCTTGCGCTGCAGGTGCAGCTGCAGCACGGTCCCGGCGGCAGTCAGCACAAACAGTACGACGGCAATCGACGCGGAGTACCCGAGTCGCCACCACCGGAAGCCCTGCTCGTACATGAGGAGCACGAGGGTGAGGGTGCTCTTGAGCGGCCCTCCCTGGGTCATCACGTATGGCTCGCTGAAGACCTGGAACGACGCGATCATGGTGACGACCCCGACGAACACGAACGTCGGCCCGAGCATCGGCAGGGTGACGTGACGGAACCGGCGCCATGCGCCGGCGCCGTCGAGCGACGCCGCCTCGTAGAGTTCGTCCGGGATGCTCTGCAGGCCGGCGAGAAAGACCAGCATGTTGTAGCCGAAGTTTTTCCAGACGGAGAGGAGGATGAGCGACGGCATTGACCACGCGGTGCTGCCGAGCCAGTCGATCGGGCCGATCCCGACGACGCCGAGCGCGGCGTTGAGGAGGCCGTACTCCGCGTGGTAGATGTAGCGCCATACCAGCGCCATGGCGACGAGCGTGGTCACCCATGGCGCGAAGAATGCGCTCCGGAAGAAAGGGCGAAACCGCGCCATCTTGGAGTTCACCAGTAGCGCCGCGCCGAGTGACACCGCGGCCGAGAGCGGGCCGCCGATCAGGACGAAGTAGAGCGTGTTGCGCGTGGCGGTCCAGAAGAGCGGGTTCTCCATCAGCGCCACGTAGTTGCCGATGCCGACGAAGCGCGTGCTGGAGATGTCGCCCACCGAGTAGATGTCGAAGTCGGTGAACGACAGGACGAATGCGCCCAGGACCGGGATTGCGAAGAAGACGCCGATCAGGAGCAGTGCGGGAGCGACGAACAGCCATCCCGTACGTGACTCGATGGCGCGTTCGCGGCGGGTCATGGGCGGCCGTCGCGCTGGCGGGACTGCAGGTATCGGCGCCGCTCGAGGACACGGTCGACATCGGCGTCGAGGTCGGCGAGAGCCTGACGCGGCGTCCGGGCCCCGCGAATCGCCGCTTCACTGTGATCCATGAGCTTGGTCGTCACTTCTTCCCACTCCGGAACCATCGGTGTCGGCACGGTGCGGTCAAGTTGGAGGCGGAACGCGGTGGCGGCCGGATCGTTGGCGAGGGTGGAATCGGTCCACGCATCGCGGCGGGCAGGGAGGTCGCCGGTCAGCCGGTAGAACGCGGCCTGCTGCTCGGGGCGCGAGAGGTACTCGATGAGCTGCTGTGCGAGGGCCTGGCGTGGCGACGACCGGAATACGACGAGGCTCGACCCGCCCGCCAGGGACACCCGACTCTGCTCGCCGTCCGGCCCTGGCAGCGGCGCGGTGGCCCATGCATCCTGCATCGAGGATGGGAGCCTTCTCCTGAACTCGCCGAGGTTCCACGGACCGGAGATGTACATCGCGAACGTGCCCCGCTCGAATTCCTGGTAGAGGTTCGACACCTGGCTGCTGGTCACGGGAGCGGCGAGGCTGTCGGCATAGAGCGCGAGCACGAACGAAAAGGCGCGCTCGAACTCCGCGCCGGAGAACTGGCCAAATCCGGCACTGTCGATCAGTTCGCTGCCCGCCTGCAGGCCCAAGATCGCCAGCGGGGGCCACTCGTTGAGCGGGAGGAGGAGGGCGTACTGGCCGGGTCCCGCGCCGCGCTTGATCGCCTTCATCGCATCGCGCCAGCCCTCCCACGTGGTCGGCATTTCCGCATAGCCAGCGCGGGCAAGGAGATCTTTCCGATAAAAGAGCACTCTGGTGTCCGCGTACCACGGCAGCCCGTAGAGCGTGTCGTTGACGGTATTGGTCGCCAGGATTCCGGGGAAGTAGCTGCTGGCGGCCGCACCGAGCTCCACGGGGGCGAGTGCACCGAGTGTGACCATTTCGGGAATCCAGGTGTTGCCCATTTGCGCGACGTCGGGCGCGGCGCGTCCCACGATGGCGGTGAGCAGTTTTTCGTGTGCGGCGCTCCACGGAATCTGTTGCACGCGCACCCGCACGCCGGGGTGCTCGCGCTCGAATCCGTGCACCAGCTCCTGCACGACTTCACCCTCGCGGCCGAACGCCCAGAACCGGAGGGTGACACCGGACTCCGCCGGGCGGCACGCCGCGGCGGTGCACAACAGCGCCATGGCGGCGACACGCCAGTGAATCATGGAGCGCGGTCCAGCCATCCACCGCTGAATCCGGCGCGCCGCAGGCCCGCGATAAGGTAGGGGCTCTTTCGCATGTTCTTCCAGACGAGGTCTGCGCGATGGTTCGCGATCATCGCCAGGATCGGTCCCTGGTCGATCCCGAGGTAGTCGGAATCAAACCATCCGAGGCCGGGCACGACACGCCCGTGCTGCAACGGCGTGTCCGTCCAGGTCCACGTCGGATTGAACGAGTCGAGGAAGCCGTACTGTCCGATCAGTGCGGAGCCGTAGCGCTGCCGCATCGCCAGCAGCGCGGGCCCGACGATCTCGGGCGCGAACGGCAGCGAGGCCGCCGCAGCGGTCGGTGCGATCGTGCCGTCGTCGCGAATCTCGTTGTACGACGCGCCCCGTGCAGCGTAGGTGAAGAAGCGGCGCGACACCCCACCGACGGTGCGGGTCACGTCGGCCGGCCCGTCGGCAGCCGTGAGTCCCCACACGTTGGCGTCGTAGCCGACCCAGCCCATGGGGTTGGCGATGGCGTACCCACGCTGGGCGTAGGTCGCGCGGCGCGAGTTCTCGAAGTAGTCGATGCCCCGTGCTCGCATGTACGTGTCGGCAATGCCGCGGAAGTCGACCCACACCTGCGAGTACTGGTGTCCGAAATGCGGTGCGAATCCCACGTGCGACTGCCCGTAGAACGTGCCCCAGGTGTAGGTCGAGGTCCATGCAGGCCACGCCGCGGTGTTGATCGGGTGTGTCGGAGATCCGAGCGCAAGGAGATAGACGATCATCGCCTCGTTGTAACCGCGCCAGTCGAGTTGGTGGAATCCGCCCTCCGGCGTCCAACCCATGGTGACCAGCGGCGGACGGGGCTGCGCCCAGTCCCACTCGGCGCGCCGGTAAAGCGAGTCCGCGTAGGCACGAACCGCAACCTCGACGCCCGATGAGCGGTCGAAGTACTCCTGGCAGAACAGTGCGCCGGCGAGGAGCAACGCCGTGTCGACGGTGGAGAGCTCGACGGTCTGGAAGCGGAGCCCCGTCGTGGCATCGAGGAAGTGGTAGAAGAACCCGCGGTGGCCCGCGGCGCCGCTGGGAGCCGGGCCCTGCGGGAGTTGGTACAGGAAGCGAAGTGTCGTGAGAGTGCGTTGTGCCGCGGCGTCGCGCGAGATGTATCCCTCCTCGGCGCCGATCGGATAGGCGGTGAGGGCGAAGCCCACGGCGGCGATGCTCGAGAAGGAAGGCGTCGGCCACCGGTCGGGAGTGAGTCCGGTGGTGGCCGGCGACCGCTCCCAGAAGAAGGCAAAGGTCCGTCGCTCGACATCGTCGAGCAGCGACTCGACGCTGTCGGCGCGCGGGTCGGGCGCGAGCGCCGTTCCCGACATCGAGCAACCGGGAAGCGTGAAGATGAGGACGGTTGCGACACCGCCGACACCGATGACGCGGCTGACGTAGCGAGAGATCTGGTTTTTCATACGCGGGTCGCCGGGAGAGCGAGGCTGGTGCGGGGCGCCCGGGGGCACCCCGCAGCCTCAAGGGAAGGCTAGAAGGTGTATTCCGCGCCGATCTGCGCGCGACGGCCATCGGTCACGACGCAGCCCGGGGTGCCGAATCC
>JBKJMX010000088.1:0-4763 GCA_046596135.1 Gemmatimonadales bacterium | reverse complement strand
TGGGGAGCGTGAACCAGGACGCATCACCGATGTCGCTGACGCAGAGCTGGTCGTGCGCATCGGCCCGCGAGGCGAGGTCGAGCAACAAGACCCGCTGGTGCAACCCGGAGTTCGATCGACTGCTCGCCAATGCGATGATCGCCAAGGACCCAGTGGCGGGGTACCGCGCTGCGCTCGCGCACATGGCTCGCGAGACGCCGGCCGCATTCCTGGCTGCACCGTACAACAACATCGCCCTGCACTCGCGATTCGAGAACGTGCAGGTCTGGCCGGTGAAGTCCTGGACATCGCTCTGGCAATGGCGGGTGCGCCGGGGCGCCGAACTGCCACGCGACCGCTGACATGACCGGTTGGCTGGCCCGCAGGTCGGTGGATGCGGTCATCTCCGCCGCCGTGGCCATCCTGCTGCTCGTCGCCCTGGTGCACATCATGCCAGGCGACCCGCTCGCCGTGATCCTCGGAGATCGACCCGCCGACGCCGCGACCGTGGCGCGACTCCGCGAACGCTACGGCATCGACCGGTCGCTGCCGCAGGCACTCGGAGACTTCGCGCGCGGTGTCGTGCGCGGCGATCTCGGCATCGCACTGAGCGAACAGCGCCCGGTCACGACACTGCTCCGCGAGCATGTGGGCCCTACCCTGCTGCTCGGCTCGCTCACCCTGCTCATCAACTTCACCGTTGGCCTGGCTCTCGGCCTCTGGTGGGCGCTCCACCCCGAGACGCTGCGCAGCCGCGTGATGAGCGCCGCCACCGTCGTGGGGTACGCGCTGCCGACATTCGCCATCGGCATGGTGCTCGTCTGGATCTTCGCCGTGGAACTTGGCTGGCTGCCCGCAGCAGGGAGCAGCGATCCGTTGCTCGCCGCGGACGCACCGCTGTCGCAGGCACTTCTCGATCGCGTCGCGCACCTCGTGCTCCCACTCACTGCGATGGTGGTGGCAACAATCGCGGTGCCGATCCGGCAACAACGATCGGCCGCGCTCGCGGTTGCGGCGCAACCCTGGGTGCGGGCCGCGCGTGCGCGCGGGCTGTCGCCGGCGGTGGTCGCATGGCGCCACTGCTGGCGCCCTGCGCTCACCCCGATCGTCACGCTCCTTGGGCTCTGGCTCCCGATGCTGGTCTCCGGTGCCGTCCTCGTCGAATCAGTGTTCGCTTGGCCGGGACTCGGGACGTTGCTCGCCGAAGCGACGGTCAATCGCGATGTCCCGCTCGTGATCGGGGCGGGCCTACTGCTGGTGGTCGCGGTTCAACTCGGCTCGTTGCTTGCCGACGTGCTGTACCGAGTGATTGATCCTGCGCAGCGTCAGCCGTGACGCGCACGGCATGGAGTGGCGGGGCACTCGCGGCGATGCTGCTCGGGCTCGCCGTTGTGGGTCCCTGGATCGCACCTGATCCGCTCGTGATGGACAACCTCGCCACCGGTACCCTTCTCCCGCCATCGGGCGCGCACCTGCTTGGAACCGACCAGCATTCGCGCGACGTGTTCTCGCGACTGGCGCACGGCGCCACGGTGTCGCTCACCGTCGCCGTCGTCGCGGTGCTCGTCGCGCTCGTGATCGGTTCAACGGTAGGCGTTATCGCGGGTGCGGGCGGAACCGTGCTCTCTGCCTCGTTGCGCCGGATCACCGATCTCGCGCTCGCATTGCCGCGCATCGTGGTCCTCATGGTGCTGCTCGCTGCAATCGGTACGCTCCCCCCACTCACCTTCGCGATGGTCATTGGTGCGACCGGATGGCCGGCGATCGCCCGCCTCGTGCGGGGTGAGACGCTGCGGCTCCGCCGCGCTGAATACGTCGTCGCGGCCCGCGCACTCGGTGCACCCTCGCCGCGCGTACTCTGGAGGGAGATACTTCCCGGCGCCCTTGCCCCGGCGCTCGTGGCCGCCACCCTGGGCGTGGCTGATGCGATCCTCCTCGAGGCCGGACTCTCCTTTCTCGGGCTGGGCATGGTGCCGCCCGCGCCGTCATGGGGCGGGATGATCCTCGAGTCGCGCGATTACCTGCACGTCGCACCGTGGCTCCTCCTCGTCCCGGTCACGGCCTTGGTCGCTGCCACGTCATCCGCCACATTGCTTGGCGAGGCACTCCGCCGCTTTCTCCAGCCTGACACGCCATGACACCGCTTCTCGAGATCTCCAACCTGCGCGTCATGTTCCCGGTCCGTGACGCGGAACCGGTGGTGCCAGTCGACGACGTCACCTTCTCGCTGGCACGAGGAGAGCTTGTCGCTCTGGTCGGCGAGTCGGGATGCGGGAAGAGTCTCACCGGATTGTCGATCCCTGGTTTGCTGCCTACTGGTGCGGTGCTCGGCCCCGCAACGTCGGTGCGATACGACGGCACCGAGCTCTCGAGTCTCGATGAGCGAGCGCTGCGGCCGTTTCGTGGCCAGCGGATCGCCATGATCTTCCAGGACCCGATGGCGTCGCTCAATCCCGTGATGCGGGTCGGGGCACAGATCGGCGAGGCGATCACGGCGCACCAGCGGGTGCCGCGCGCCGAGGTCAACCGCCGGGTCGTGGATCTCATCGCCGAAGTCGGGATCGCCGACCCGGCGGCACGTGCACGCAGCTATCCCCACCAGCTCAGCGGCGGGATGCGACAACGGGTCATGATCGCAATCGCCCTTGCCGGCGAACCGGGGCTCCTGATTGCGGACGAACCGACGACCGCGCTCGACGTGACGGTGCAAGCCCAGATTCTCGAGTTGCTCGATCGCCTTCGTGTGGCGCGTGGGATGGCGGTGCTGTTGATCACGCACGACCTCGGAATCGTCGCCGGCCGCGCCGATCGCGTCCTGGTGATGTATGCCGGCCGGATCGTCGAGACCGCGCCGACCGGGCCGCTATTCGCGCGCCCGGACCATCCCTACACCGCCGGCTTGTTTGCGTCGATCCCGCGGCTGGGCGGCACCGGGGCACGCCTCTCGCCGATCCCGGGGACCGTGCCGCGCCCCGACCAGTGGCCAGATGGCTGCCGATTCCACCCGCGCTGCCCGGTGCGCGTGGACAAATGCGCCAGCGAGCGTCCGTTGCTCCTGCCGATCGAGCGCGATGACCATCGTGCCGCATGCTGGGTCGCGCAGGGGAACACCGCATGACGCCGCTGCTCGAAGTCGACGGGTTGGTGAAACACTACCAGGCGGGCGGATTCCTCTCGCGCCCCAAGCCACCCGTTCGCGCTGTTGACGGGGTCTCCTTCACCGTGGCTCCCGGCGAGACGCTTGGCCTGGTCGGCGAGTCGGGTAGTGGGAAGAGCACCATCGGCCGCAATGTCCTCCGCCTGGAAGTGCCCACGGCCGGCACCGTGCGATTCGAGGGTGTCGACCTGTCCACCGTGCCGGCTGGCGAGCTCCGCGCGCTCCGCCGGCGGATGCAGATCATCTTCCAGGATCCGTTCGGGTCGCTCAACCCGCGTCGTTCAATCGGCGCGTCGGTGGCTGAGGGTCTTGAGATCCACCGGATCCTCCCGAAGCAGGAGATCGCCGGTCGGGTCGCTGAGCTGCTGACTGAGGTGGGCCTCGATCCGGCCTATGGATCGCGCTATCCCCACGAGTTCTCGGGCGGCCAGCGCCAGCGAATCGGCATCGCTCGGGCCCTCGCCGTCGAGCCACGGTTCGTCGTATGCGACGAACCGGTGTCCGCGCTCGACGTGTCAGTACAGGCGCAGGTCATCAACCTCCTCCTCGACCTGCGCGATCGTCGCAACCTCGCCTATCTGTTCATCGCCCACGATCTCGCGGTGGTTCGGCAGATTGCCCATCGGGTTGCCGTGATGTATCTCGGCACGATCGTCGAACTCGGGACCGCGAGCAGCGTCATCGAGGCGCCGCGCCATCCGTACACGCAGGCACTCGTGTCGGCGGTACCCGACCCCGACCCGGCATCGGGAAGGTCGCGAATCGTGCTGGCCGGCGAGCCGCCGTCGCCATCGGCCCCGCCGCCCGGATGTCCGTTCGAGCCGCGGTGCTTCCATCCCCTGAAGGACACCCGCTGCCACACCGAGCGCCCCATGCTGCGCCGGGTCGGGGAGCAGGATGTTGCATGTCATTACGCGGAAGTGATTGCGACGCCCCCAGCGGTGCCGATCCCGTGACCAACGCGCTGCACTTGATCGATGCATTTGCCGATGAGGCGTTCCGCGGCAATCCCGCTGCAGTCGTGCTGCTCGGCGCCCCGCGCCCAGATGCATGGATGCAGGCGGTCGCGGCAGAGATGAACCAGGCCGAGACCGCGTTCCTGCGGCTCGCTGACGATGGCTTTGCGTTGCGCTGGTTCACGCCCCTCGCCGAGGTTGATCTATGTGGCCACGCCACGCTGGCAAGTGCGCACTTCCTGTGGACCCAGCAGCTGTTGGCACCCGATGAGACAGCGCGGTTTCACACCCGCAGCGGACTGCTCACCGCGCGGCGAGACGCCAATGACTGGATCACGCTCGATTTTCCGGCGATCCTGCGCTGCGAACCGATCGTTCCAGACGACCTCGTGTCGGTGCTGGGCGCGGAGCCCGTGTCGGTTCATGGCGGTGCGTTCGACCTGCTTTGCGTCTTGGGTAGCGCCGATGCCGTGCGAACCCTGAACCCGGACCTTCATCGCATGGCGCACTGGGACGTTCGCGGCGTGCTGGTCACCGCCGCCACTGACACCGATGGCATCGACTTCGTCTCGCGATGCTTCTTCCCCCGGCTCGGCGTGCCCGAAGATCCGGTGACAGGGTCGGCGCACTGTGCGCTCGCGCCGTACTGGCATGGAGTCACCGGCCGTACG
>JBKJMX010000013.1:0-7641 GCA_046596135.1 Gemmatimonadales bacterium | reverse complement strand
GATCGTGCCGCTCGCCCGGGCACTGTCCACCAATATGACACCATGGTGCGACGTGACGGCACGCTGCACGATGGCGAGGCCAAGTCCGGTGCCGCCCTGCCGCCCGGTGACGAAGGGCTCGAAAAGATGATCGCGCACGGCCTCGGGAATGCCGGGACCGTCGTCCTTGATCACCAGCTTCACCCGCCGCACTTCCGGGCCGGACGGACCCTCACCGGGGCCGGCCTCGCCCACCGTCACCGTGATCGTGCCCTTGCCGTCCAGCGCCTGCGCGGCGTTGAGCATCAGATTGCTGACCGTGCGGTGAATCAGGTCCGCATCGGCCTGGAGTTCCGTCGACTGGCCCTCCACCCGGATGTTGATGCCTTGCCCGACCGGCATGGCCCCAATCACCCGCGCCGCATCGGTCACCACGTCGAGCAGGTCGAGCGGCTCGAAGTGGGTGGCGCGCACCCGAGAGAAATCGAGGAACTCGCTCAACAGACGGTTGAGTCGCTCGCTCTCACGCATCACAAGGTTCGCGAGCACCTGCTCATCGCTGTCATCGCCCACGGACTTGGCCAGTTGCTCAACGGCGCTGCGGATCGCCGCGAGCGGGTTGCGGATCTCGTGCGCGAGTGAAGCGCTCAGCGCAGCCACCGCCTCGAGTCGCTCGGTGCGAACCCGGAACTCCTGGAGGCGCTTGAGATCCGAGATGTCGGTGAAGATGGCCGTCACCGACGGGTGCGTGCTCCCGGGACGCTGGAAGGTGGTGGTGCTGAGTCCCACGGGGAAGAGCGTGCCGTCGCTGCGCCGCACAGCCGCCTCGCCGCGCGAGATCCGGACCTGGTCGCGGATCCCCCGCATGATCGCGTCATGCAGCTCGCGAGACCGAACCCGCAATGTTTCCATCACTGGGGTACCGATCTCGAAATCGTTGTCATGTGCCCCGAGGATCCGACGTCCTCGCGGATTGATGTAGCCGAGCCGTCCCTCGCCATCCACCGTGATCACGCCGGAGCGGATGGTGGCCAGGATCTCGTCGGCCTCGAGCCGCACCTGACGGAGGGCCGCGGAGAGCGAACGCTGCTCGGCCGCCGCCGTACCGAGTCGGTTGCCCAACACGGTGATCAGGACGCCGATGAAGGCGATCACGCCAACCTGGGTCCAGAAGTCGCGGCCGGGCCCCCCGATGTCGGCGTCGGGGCTGGTCAACGTGATCGCCACGTAGCAGGCGGTGGCGAGCATCACCGTCAGCAGGCCGCGTCCAACCGGCAGCAGCAGCGCGTACACCGTCACGAGACCGACGTAGATCGCGGCGAGCGACGTGGTGGCCCCGCTGACGAATCCCACCAGTGCCGTGACCAGCAGGATGTCGACCGTGGCCTGCACGAACAATGCGGAGCCATCCGGCATGTCGCGGCGTTGGCGCAACCGCAGCGCCAGCCATCCCGCCGCGGCCAGCGAAGCCACAAGCACCGCAACCACGGCGAGGTTCCAGGCCACCGACGGGCCGGGCACCGCTACCAAGCGGCCACCGACCAACCCGATTAGGATCAGCCGCGACACGACGATCGCGCCCAGCAGGGTGCGCGGACCGGGAATCGCGAGCCGGTCGATCGCCCGTGCCGCGGGCGCCGGGTCGACCCGATGGTCGCCGGCGTGGAGTCCGGGCGGTCCGTGAGGTGTGGGTGTGGTGGTCAAGGCACCCGTAATATGATCGAAGTACATCGCTTCCGCCCCCAGTGCGCCATATTGATGGAGCTTTCCGCATGCAACCCGACCCGTCGATCGACAAGGTCCGACTCGACAAGTGGCTCTGGGCGGCGCGCTTCTTCAAGACCCGCTCGGCGGCCACCGAGGCCGTCCAGGGCGGCAAGATCGAGGTCAATGGCGATGCCGCAAAACCATCACGACTCATCCAGCCGGGCGACATGATCCGCATCCGGATCGCTCCCGACGAGTGGCACCTTGCCGTCACGGCGACCGCCGATCGTCGTGGCTCGGCGGAGGCTGCCGCGCGCCTCTTCGCCGAGACCGATGCCTCGCGCGTCGCGCGCGAGCGCCTCCGCGAACAATTGCGTCTCGCGCCACACCCCGACTTCGGTGAGGGCAAGCCGACCCGGAAGGACCGGCGCGCGCTGCAGCGATGGCGGGGACGCACGTGAACGTGGCCGTGCGGGAGTTCTTCGCGTCCGAGCCCGGGTATGTGCTGCTGCTGTTCGTGCTCTTCGTCGTGCCGCGTTTCCTGCAGCGCTACGGGCTCCCGACCGCGATCACGTCATTCGCGCTCGGTGCGGTGGCCTCGCTCGGCTTCACGCTCTATACCTATGATGCCACGCTCAAGCTGCTCTCGACGTTCGGGATCGTCGCGCTCTTCCTCTTCGCCGGCCTCGAGGTCGACACCGATGCGCTGAAGCGCGGCGCGAAGATCATCACGCAGCACCTCGTGATCCGCCTCGCCATGCTGACCATGGGCACCGTCGGCATCGCCTGGTGGCTCGGACTTGGCACGCGCCCCGCGGCGCTGGTGACACTCGCGCTGATCACCCCCTCGGCGGGATTCATCCTGGACTCGCTGGGACGCCTCGGCCTCGAGCCCGAGGAGCAGTTCTGGGTCAAGAGCAAGGTGATTGCCACCGAGATTCTGGCGCTGTCGGTGCTCTTCGTGGCACTGCAGTCTTCGTCGGTGGCACGACTCATCCTCGCGAGCTTCGCACTGGCCGCCATCATCGCGATCCTGCCGTGGGCTTTCCGGATCTTCGCCCAGAAGGTGGCGCCCTACGCACCGAAGTCGGAATTCGCGTTCCTCATCATGATGGCGCTGCTCTGCGCCTATGCCACGCGCCAACTGGGCGTGTATTACCTCGTTGGGGCGTTCATCGTCGGCCTTGCCGCCAGGCGATTTCGTGACCAGCTCCCCGCGGTGGCGTCCGAGCAGATGCTGCACGCCATCGAGGTGTTCGCATCGTTTTTCGCTCCGTTCTATTTCTTTGCCGCCGGCACGTCGCTGCATCGTGATGACTTTTCGCTGAGCTCACTCGCACTGGGCCTGGTGTTCCTCGCCATCGCCGTGCCGCTCCGCATCCTGAGCGTCACTGGCCATCGCGGCCTGGTGCTGAAAGAGGACCAGAAACGCAGCATCCGCATTGCCACCCCGATGCTACCCACGCTGGTGTTCACCCTGGTCATCGCCGACATCCTCCGCGACCGGTTCGATCTCTCAAACACGATATTCGGCGGACTGATTATCTACACGGTGTGCACTACCCTTATCCCGGGATTCCTCTTCGGCGCGCCTCCACCGCGCTACGACTCGCCGGAGCTTCCGCCCCGCCCGGGTGGCCACGAGATGGTGCCACCACCGCTGGCGGATTGACGCCTCGCCGGGACCGTTGTCCCGGCCGATCCAGATCCACCCGCGGGCGACCAACGTTGTGCTGGTGAGAGGCACGATGGCGCCCGGCTCACATCCAATCCGGAACATGGAGCCCAGATGGTGAATGAGGCAGGCGGCAGCGCATCCGGTCCGGTCCGATTGCTCACACTCGAACGTGAACGCGGACTCCGGCAGCGCCTCGTTGCGCGGGACGAACGCGCACTGGCGGAACTCATTGATTGCACCTCGCCGTGGTTGTTGGGCGTGGCGCAGTGGATGCTGGCTGACTCGCAGGAGGCCGAGGACGTGGTACAGGACGTCTTCGTGCGGCTCTGGCAGCAGGATCTCGACACCGCCGCCGGAGATGGTCGGATCGTGCCATGGCTCCTGCGGGTGACCCGTACCCGGTGCATCGACCGGCTGCGGCGCCAGCGTCGCCGCCGCCAGCACGAGGCCACGCTCACCGGACCGGGCGCCGACCTCGCGGTCACGCCGCCGCACGAGCCGAACGAGGCCGCCACGCCGGGCTGGCACGTGCACCGCAGCGTCCATGAGGCGCTCGCCACCCTGCCTCCAGACCAGCAACGGGTGGTAGAGCTCGCCTACTTCATGGGGCTCACGCAATCCGAAGTGGCCGAACAACTGCAGCTTCCGCTGGGTACCGTGAAGACCCGTACCCGTTTGGCATTCGCACAGCTTCGCACCCTGCTGGCTCCGCTGAAGGAGTGGCTCGCATGACCGAACATCACTGGTTCCGAGAACAACTCGTTGAGTACGCCACCGCGCAGCTCTCGACAGAGGACATGCGCCTCATCGACGAGCACCTGCCGCACTGCGATGGGTGCCGTGCCGAGGTCGATGCGATCCAGCATGACCTGCGCTATCTCGGCATGGGTGCGTCACCGGTGCCGCCGCGCCCCGGGTTTGCGGCGCGCGTGCTCGAGGCAGCGACCGGCAAGCCACAGCGCAGCTCCCGGGTCGCGCCGTGGATCATCACTGCCCTGGCCGCGTCGACCGTGGTGGCGGCGGGGCTCGCCTGGCAGGCGCGCGCGACCGCCTCCACGTCGGAACAGGCAGTCGCCGGACTGGAGAATGAGTTGGCTGGATCACGCGCCACCGCCCTCGCGCTTGCCGATACCCTCTCGATCGTCCGCAAGGCTGGCAAGGTCGTCTACGCATCGCTGGCTATGCCGGGCCAGGTCGGTGGGGGCGTGGTGCTCTTCGACGACGCCACGACCCATCGTTGGCAGGTTGTGGCGCACGGACTTCCGGTCCTCCCCGTCGGGCAGCGCTACCAGTTCTGGTTCATCGGTGAGGACGGCATGCTGCGTGGCCTGCCGCTCACCCCCAGCGCTGCGGGCTCGGCGTCGCTCATCACCGGAATGCCTGACTCGCCGCCCGGCAAGATCATGGGTGCGGCCATCACCATCGAATCCGATCAGGATGCGCCGAACCCCGCGGGCCATGGTCCCAAGGTCGCGACGCTGATGCTCTAGCAACACCGCACCACCGATTCACGATGCAACGAGGGCGGGCGATGAATCGCCCGCCCTCGTTGCATCGTGCGTTGCCGGTCACCGCGCCGTTACGGCTTGCGCGGCTCCATCTTGTCCATCTTCTCCATGCCCTTGTCCATTTTGTCCATCTTGTCCATCCCCTTCTCCATCTTGTCCATCTTGCCCATGCCATCGGCGCCCAGCGACGCGGTCGCGACCGTCATTCCGGTCTTGCGCGAGAAGATCACGATGTGAGTGTAGGCAGAGGGATCGATGCCGGCCGGAAGCTTGATCTCCTGCGCACCGTGCTCCGACGAGAGCTTGTGCACAGTCATCGAGTTGCCAGGAGTCATCATCGCCGAGCGGCTGAGCGCGACGGTCAGGTCGGAGGCCTTGTCGACCTTGAAGTCCTTCGAGAAGCGCAGCACGTGCCGGTCCTTCTCATGCACCAGCATCACGTGTCCCGCGGCGGCATGCGAGCCGGCACCCATCACGGCCATGCCCATGTCGTGCGACATCATCTCGCCATGGTCCATCTTGTCCATTTTTCCCATCTTGTCCATCGTCTGTGCCGACAGCGCGACCGGCGCCAGCAGTGCGGCGGCAGCAATCGCGGGCAGCATCCTGTTCATGCGGTTCATCGGAACCTCGGATTCGGGTGACGGGGCATCGCATCGATGCACCTCGACATCCCAACGCCCCAACGCCCCGATCGGATTGCGATCAGAGGCCCGCGAACCAGGGATATCCCTGATCCTCCCAATACCCTCCGGGCTTGTCGGCCGTGAATGAGATCCGCGTGAGATACTTGGTCAGCTTGTAGCCGAGCTTGATCGGCGAGTAGAGGCGGAGCGGGGCTCCGTGGTCCGGCTGCAAGGGCTTGTCTCCGAATCCGTCGGCGAGGATCGTCTGCGGATGCATCGCGCTCGCGATGTCCCAGCCATTCGTGTAGCCCTTGTCGAACGATTCGAAGAACACGTAGCGCGCCTCACGGGTTGGTTGCACCAGATCGGCGACGACCGAAAATGGAATCCCGCGCCACGCCGCCACCGAGCTCCATCCCTCGACGCAATGGTGCTCCACGCTATAGCCGATGTGCGGCAGCGCACCCAGCATCGCCGGCGTGAAGGTCGTGGGCGTGCGCACCAGACCGCCCACCTCGAGCCGCCAGCTCGCGGGATCGGCGAGGACGGGCATGGTGTCGGAGATGAAGTACGACGGCATCCCCCCGTGCACCACCTGGTGAGGAGGCGCCGTCACACCCCGAAGCGCCTGGAGTTGCTCGCCCAGCTTGTTGTTGAAACCGATGACCTTGTCGAACACCGGTTGCATCGCCGACCCGCCGTCCCAACCGCAGGCGCCAAGCGCCACCGGAAGCACCGGCGCAATCCGCCGGAGGAAGGCGCGTCGATCGAACTGGTCAGTCATTGGGGAACCTCCCACGATACCGGCCGGTGAGGATGGCCCGCATCGATGCGGGATCGGCCACGAACACCATGACCACGTGCACCACGGTGAATGCCATGAATGTCCAGACCGACACAAAGTGCCAGTATCGGGCGAGCTGATAACCGCCGAAGAGAGATGTCAGCAAGCTGAGCTGGATCGGCTTGGCAATCGCGAATCCGGAAAGGATCGAAACCACGGCGAGGAGGATGATGAAACTGTACGCGCTCTTCTGGAGCGGATTGTGCTTGCCCTGGGGAGGATGATCCGGCCTCAGACGCAGGTAATAGCGGGTCATCTGGATGGCGCCCGGTACGTCGCGCGGGCGGAAGATGAGCTTGCGCCACTCACCGCTCACCGCCAGGAAGATCGCGTACGCCAGGCCCGTCAACACGAACGGCCAAGCGAGCGTGAAGTGCCATCGCAGCCCACCGGCGAGCCAGCCACCGAGACGCATCTCGGGTGGGATCGCCATCCGACTGGCATCGAACGGATTGGGCAGGTTCAGCACCGAACCACGGACCCCGAAGTGCGCGTAGGCCGCATAGATCTGCAGCCCGCTGGCGATCATGCCGGTGAGAAACACCGCATTGAGCCAGTGGGTGAGGCGCACGATGCCGCGATGGCGGCGCACCGGTGGCGGGGCTGGCTCGGCGACGGTGCCAGTATCGGGCACCACCGACGCGGACGGATTGGTCATGTGATCTCCCTGAGGATGCACAAAGCTACGTCCGATCGGCCCCATCGGTTTTCGGCGTTAGCGCTCGAGGCTTCCGATTACCGCTTCCCAGGCCTGCATCGCAGCGTCGAGCTTGCGCCGTTCGGCGTCGCGGGCTGCCGTGAGCGTTCGCGCCGCCACCGCCCCGTCTGACTGGGCGTAGAGCGCCGGGTCGGCCAGCCCTTCCTCGAGCGCGGCAAGTTCGGTCTCGTGCCGGGCCACCTCCAGCTCCGCCTGCTCGACGGCACGCTCGGCGGCGCGCCGATTCGTCGCGGCCCGGTCGTCATGGGTCGCGGGTCGCGATCGCGGCGCCGCCGGGCGTGACCGTGCCTCACGCGCCTGCGCCGCGCGGCGATCCGTGTCTTCCATCTCCCATTCGGCGAACGATCCTTGGTAGTCGCTGAGCGTCGCCCCGTCGAATGACCATATCCGGGTGCAGAGGTTGTCGAGCAGCGCCCGGTCGTGCGAGACCATCAGGACCGAGCCTTCGTAGGCATCGATCGCATCCTCGAGGGCCTCGATCGACTCGACGTCGAGATGATTGGTGGGTTCGTCGAAGACGAGCAGGTTCGCCTGTTCGAGCATCATCAGGGCCAGTGCCACCCGGGCCCGCTCTCCCCCCG